>DBFWCI010000064.1:0-1848 GCA_048485235.1 Collinsella sp. | reverse complement strand
AGGTAGACCTCGAGGTCGCGGTCGCCGAACTTGTTCATGAGGTACTCGAGCTGCATGAGCTCGTCCCAGGTGCCGCCGACGCCCATCAGGAACACGGCGTCGTAGCCCTCGTCGGCGACCTTGTCGGCGAGCGCGGTCATCGTCTTGCCGGCCTCGTAGACGTTCTTGCCGTCCTCGACGTAGCCCTCCTGGCTAAAGTGCATGATCTCGATCTTCTCGGTTTCCTTCATGGCTTTTCCTTTCTGTCCTGCACGCGAATCTATACATCGCGTTTCTTTTCGATACCAATTATAGACATACACCCAATGTGTTTTTAATACCACTTTTCAATCTGTTCCAATCCTCGGTGAACGGTCGAAATTCTCTGGTGAGTGGTATTAAATTAGAATTTGATGTATAGCTAACGCCCCCGGCGTCTCCCTTGTGCGACAAAGAACAGCGTTCCTACCAGCGCAATAATGGTCGATGCTCCAAACAGTACCGTCTGGACGCCCAAAGCCTCCGCCAAAAACGGAGCCGCCAGCAGCGGCACCACGCCGGCGCTCATCAGGCCAAAGCGCACAAAGCCGGTAATGCGACCCAGGTATTTGATGTCGGCGCGCTCCTGAATCAAGATCATCTGCAGCGGCTCCAGGAACCCCCAGGCCAGACCGTTAATCGCCTGACCGACAATCGCGACCCCCAGCATATCGGTGCCCACGTACACCATGGACCCAATGCCCACGGCCATGAGCGCGCCGAGCAGCAATCGTAGGTTGACATGGCGAGCAGAAAGCTTGGTCAGGATGAACGCGCCCACCGAGGAAGTGAGGCCCACGACCGAGGACAGCCAGCCCAGCCAGACGATATCCACGTTGAGCACATCACGGTAGAACAACGACTCCAGCGAATCGAACGCGCCAAACGCAAAGAATCCCAAAAAGCCCGAGATAAAGATGAGGCGCAGGTCGTGGTCGCGAAACGTAAGTCGCGCACCCTCGGCCATGCCGCCCAGAATACCGCCCTTCGGCTTTTCCCCTTTTGCGGGAACAACGCACTCGTGACAGCCCAAGGAGAGCACGGCCGCCACACCCATCATACCCGCCATGAGCAGGTAGACCGATTGCGTGGCAAAACAGCTCACGATGGCACCGCCGAGCAGCGGGCCAGCGGTATAGGCAATATTGCTGTAGAACACCATGAGGCCGTTCACGCGGGTACGGCCCTCGGTGGTCGACTCCAGGTATCCCGGAAACGCATGCGTGCAGGTGTTGATAAAGCCGCCCGCAAGTCCCAAGACGCACGCGGCAAACAAAAGCCCGGGGACAGACAACGGCGCTAACCCCACACCAAGCGATAGCACTGCCGTAATCACGCACGTCACAAACGACGTCCGGCGCGGTCCAAAGCGGTCGATGACCGAACCCGACACCATATTGCCCACCGACGTCATAAGATTGCGCACGAGCGTAATGGCGGCAACCAAAAAGGCCGTGCCGGCCAAATCATACGTGGCCGCACCGATAAGCCCCAAAAAGTAGACCGCGTTGTTGGCGCACCACTGCAGGGACTCAATAAGAATCAGCTTGACCTCTGCCGGCGTCAGGCGCATTGCTTCGCGATCCTTCGCGAACATACGAACTCCTTCTATACAAAAAGGGGATGGAGGGCATAGGCCTGCTCCATCCCCTTTCCAGGTTGCAACGAAAATCTATGCAGCCGGGCCCTTACGCCAGCACGCCGAAGAACGCGCCGATGATGCCCACGACCATGGTGGCCACGATCAGCACCATGGGGTTGATCTTCTTGGACAGCAGCCAGTAGTACAGCCAGAAGGCGATCATGCCGAGCATGCCGGGCATGATGCCG
>DBFWCI010000063.1:0-36161 GCA_048485235.1 Collinsella sp. | reverse complement strand
AGGTAGACCTCGAGGTCGCGGTCGCCGAACTTGTTCATGAGGTACTCGAGCTGCATGAGCTCGTCCCAGGTGCCGCCGACGCCCATCAGGAACACGGCGTCGTAGCCCTCGTCGGCGACCTTGTCGGCGAGCGCGGTCATCTTCTTGCCGGTCTCGTAGAGCGCCTTGCCGTCCTCGAGATAGCCCTCCTGGTCGAAATGCATGATCTCGATCTTCTCGGTTTCCTTCATTTGTCTCTCCTTTCTGGGGTTGTCTTCACATCCCCCATGCCAACGGGCATCAAAACCCGCTTACATTCCGTAACACTCAGCCGCTTTGGCCTTAAGCGCATTGACTGACTCTTCGTAGCCCTCTGCCTTGACCTCCATTTGCTTGGAGACGGCATCAAGATACGGGTGCACGTCCCATGACTTCAGACGCTCGGCGATCATTGCCGCAATCGTCTGGAAGAACACCAAATTGGGAATTGCGCTGAGCAGCGGAGCCACCTGAGGCACCGCAACCTCGTGAGCCTTACCCCTGGGATGGGCCGTGAGCAGCACCGTTTTTGTCGTAACGTTCGATAGCGCATCGGCGATATTCGCAAGACGCTCCGACCCCTGCGGATCGTCAACGATAAACACCAGATAGCCCGGAACGATCTGCATCTCGGGACCGTGAACGAACTCCTCGCCCTCGTGATGCATGGCAGGAATCTTGATGGTCTCGCTCAGCTTGAGCGCCGCCTCCTCGGCAACGCCGTAGTTGGGGCCGTTGCCGACGACCATGGCGGGCATGTGCTCAGAAAGCTCGAGCATGTGGTCTTGGACATATTCCTCGGCGGTCTTGCACATCACGGCATTGGCCTGGATAGCTTCGCGCAGGTCGTCAAGACGCTGGGCAACGCCTTTGGCGTCAACCGTTCCGCGCGCCTGACCGCCGTAAATACCAAAGAGCACCAGATACTCAACGAGAACCTCGACGCCCAGAGTTACAAAGTCCACCGACTCGACGCCCACACCGTAGTCAAGAACGATGTCAGCGTGTTCCTTGATGGGTGCCTCGACGTTTGCCGTGAGCGCAACTGCAGCCATATCGTGTGCGCGCATGTAATCGAGCGCCGCAATCGTATTGGTCGAATAGCCACTCTGCGAGACGGCGATGTTGAGCGCATGCTGCGGATAGGTGTGTTCAAAATCGACGAAGGCCTCGGGCGTCACAACGGACACCTGCATCTGCAGCGCATCTTGCAGGTAATCGCGGGCGCAATCGGCGGCATGGCGCGACGAACCCGAAGCAACGATGCGCAGTGCGTTAAAAGAACCGGACTGGAAAATATCAACGAGCTGCGCTACCAGCTCAGACGAACGCTCGAGGTTCTCCCCCATACGCACATGGGCAAGCTGAACGTAATCGAGCATCTTCATCGTCTCACCTCGTTATAAATCATTAGTATTTGATACCAATCACAGTTACAGGCTACGGCTTTTTGATACCTCTCTGTCGATTAATTTATCCCCTTCGGCGAACGGTCGATTTTGGGCCCTGTAAGGTTGTATATACAGCTGACCCAACGAATCAAAATTCCGTCAGCTTTTCAGCCCGTTATGCAAAAAAACCAGCTAGTACGTATAGGTATATCCACCCGCATCACCGCGGTTAAACGACTTGACGTACTCGATCGCCTGGCCGCTCGCATCGAAGCTCACGCACTCAAGCGTCAAGGCAAAATCGCCCTGCTCCAGTCCAAGCAGGCCGGCATCTCGTGCGCCCAGCGCTTCGATATCGAGCTTTTCCTGTGCCATGACCGGCTTTCGGCCCAACATCTCATAGGTCTCGTACAAACTGAAGACCGACACGTCAATATCTTCGATTGTGGGAAACAGCAGGCACGGGATGAACGCCGTCTCAATCGATACGGGGTCGCCGTTGACGCAGTTCAAACGCCGAATCGAATACAGCAAATCGTCCTCGGCAATACCAAACAGGTTGGCATAATATGGGCCCGCATAACGCTTGGAACGCGCGAGGATGCGGACGGACGGCTCGCCACCCGAAGCACGAACCGATTCGCGAAAGCCTCCTGTTCGCTCGTACGCAACGGGCACTTTCTGTGCCACAAACGCGCCCTTTCCGCGGACGCGTCGAATCTGCCCACGCCGAACCAACTCATCGACAGCACTTCGGATGGTCAAGCGTGTCGTACCAAATTCCTCGGCGAGGTCTTTTTCGGACGGAATCATGGAACCCGTGGGATATATTCCGCGCTCGATACGCTCCTCGATGCGGCGTCGAATGCGCATATAAACCGGGGTGGCAACTACTGTTTCAGCCATTGTTCACCTGCCACGCTCCTCATGCCGTTCTCTTCGCCGTTATCGGCAAAGCGGAACTTTGTGGGCAAAATCACCGATTTGCAATGCTCCACAAAACGCATGTCCTTATCAAATTCGATCGTGCTCTCATAGAACACCGGCGTTCCCTCTTCTTGCTGGAGCAGCTCGGCCTCCTCGGCGTTCAAACGCGAGATGGAAATATGCTCACGTCCATGCTCAACACGCACGCCGCCTTCTTTGAGCAGGACATCGTAAAGGCTCTCACACTCAAAATCGTGATCGGGAAGCGCGGGACACAGGGACAGGTTAACGTGAGCGGTCTCGATTGACGCCGGCTCGCCCTCAATAAGTCGAACGCGCTGCATACGGAGTAAAGGAGCGCCTACAGACACCCCAAGCTTGTCGGCAAGCGCCTCATCCGCCTCGATGGTCCCGGTGGAAACCAGACGAGAAGAGGGGTGCAGGCCGGCAGTCCGCACAGCATCGGAAAAGTTATACGTTTCCTGAAAGATGTTCAGCGGCTTGGGAGGACACACATACGTACCCGATCCGCGACGGCTCTCGAGCGTTCCACACGAGATGAGCCGCGTGATACCAGCGCGCAACGCCGTACGCGAAACGCCGATCTCTTCGCTCAGCACGCGCTCGGCCGGCAGGCGATCGCCGCCGGCAAGCTGATGGTGCTGGATATACCAAAGAATTCCCTCAACAGCACGATCTTTGGGGGGAATTGCATAAGATTCGCCTGCCATTGCACAGACTCCTCATTCAGAAACGTATGCCGCCAAAATTAGGCCAGCCCTCCCATGGCATCAAATTCGGCCTTGATCTTCTCGGCGACATTCCGATACGACTTATATAGACTTGAATCGCGTTTGACTTCGTCGGTCATAACGGGAATCTCCAATTTGGAAACCTCGTCTTTTCCCGTCTGAACCGCCACAACAACGCCCATACCAAGACACATATTACGCTTGGCGGCATTTATTTTTGCTGCCTTGGCAGGATTCGCCAGGATACGCTGGGCAAATTCCCGTTTTGAGGCCACTTCCTCGGCCTCCGGATCGCCTGCCTCGGCCACTTCGCACTGCAACACGTCCGCATAGTCAAAAATCTTCGGCTCGCCGCCGCGCTGATGTACGGCCCACTTGCGACGCGTGGCATCCTGGTAGATAGCCGGCAAAAACGTAAACCGCGGCGGGTCCAAAATCGTATCCGTGATGGTAAACACATCGGGATCAAAGGCATCCTGCGGGTTTTTCTTCTTGAACAGCCCCATATCAGCCTCCCGTACTAGCATTAAACAACTCAAGCTGAATATAGCACCAATTTCAAGCCGTCGCTTTATCACATCGGTGCGCGGCGCCTATGGCTCGCTCAGCGGAAGAGTTTACGGACGAGGGCCGGGGCGCCTGCCGGCAAATAGCGGACACTCCGCATGCAATCTATGCAAACAAACAAGTGCGCTTAGCTATATTCGGTAAGGTCAAGCACACTGCCCTTCACGATAAGCGCCGGCTCCAGAACGACCTCTTCGGCACGTCTACCGCCCCTACCGGCAAGACGCTTGGACATGCAGCCAAAAGCATGCTCCGCGAGGACACCGGGATCCTGCTCAATCGCGGTCAGCGCCGGCTCAAAGAGAACGTCGGCCGCCGAGTTGTCATAGCTTACGACCGAGATATCGCCCGGGATGCTCTTCCCCATCTCGTGCAAGCGCTTGAGCAAACCGAGGGCAATGTTGTCCGAGCTTGCGAACACGGCGGTGGCGTCGGTTGCGAGCACCGCCTCCGAGGCCTCGTAGGCGCTCGGAATGTAGTACTCGCTCTCAAACTCCAGGCGCGCGTCGATGGGCAGTCCCACCTCGCGCAGTGCGCGCTCATAGCCAGCAAGTCGCTTGCGGCCCGTATTGGAGCGACGCGCGTTAACCAAGCAGGCAATGCGACGGTGGCCTTGCTCGATCAGATAGCGGGTGGCCATGTAGCCGCCCATCTCGTGGTCGAACATCACCTTGTCGCACTCGAGGCCCTCAATGGCGCGGTCGACCATCACGGCAGGAATGGGCAGATGGCTCACTTCCTCGCGCAGGGCGCGATCGTCGGAGAACTCGTCACCCACTACCAGAAAGACGCCGTCGACGCCGCGCGTCACCAGCTGGCGCAGCAGTTCCAAATCGTCATCGGCGCTTCCGCCCGAGCTGGTAATAAAGAGCGCGTAACCGTCCTCGCGGCAGCGCTTTTCCAAGCTGCCGGCAAGCGAGGCAAAAAAGCGACTCTCGATATTGGGAACGATAAGGCCCAGTGTGCGCGACTCGCGCATGACCAGGCTGCGCGCGATCTGGTTAGGAACATAGTGGTTGCGCGCCGCAACCTCCTTGATGAGCTTGCGGTTTTCTTCCGAGATGCGACAGGGCCGATTATTGAGAACAAGCGAGACCGACGAAGGGGAAAGCCCCACCTCCTGGGCGATCTGCTTGAGGGTGACTTTGTTGGCCATCTCGCTCCTTCCGGGTTTACGCGCAATCTCTTGAAAGTATAGCGACTGCCCATCTACCTCGGTGATAAACACTTTACCAATCCGGTGGACGGCTGTTTTATCGCCGTCAGCGCACCAAATCCGTCCAGGTGGGGTATATTGCAATCGATTGATGACAACAACCACCAAAAGGCGGATATTCGTATGCACGAGAACGACTTTTTTAACGAGGACCTGCTTTGCGCGCTCGCCGGCGTTGCCGGCGAGGACAACGTACTCATGAGCGAGCCCATGCGCGAGCACACCACGTTTAAGATCGGCGGCCCGGCCGATGTCTTTGTCACGCCCGACACCGAGCAGGGCCTCGTCGCCACGCTCGATACCTGTTATCGCTGCGATCTACCGCTCACCATCGTAGGCAACGGCTCCGACTTGCTCGTTGGCGACAAGGGCATCCGTGGCGTCGTCGTGGCGCTGAGCAAGGGCCTCTCCGACATTACGGTCGACGGCACGCATGTCACGGCGGCAGCCGGTGCCTTGCTTTCCGATGTCGCCGCGGCGGCAGCCGAGGCCGGCCTTACCGGCATGGAGCCCATCTCGGGCATCCCCGGATCGGTCGGCGGCGCCTGCTACATGAACGCCGGTGCCTACGGTGCCTGCATGGCCGATGTGCTAGAGTCCGTGCGCGTCTACAAACCCGCTCGCCAGCTCGACGACGGCACCCGCGGCAGCGGCAACATCATCGAATTCGATGCCGACGAACTCAACCTGGGCTATCGCAAGAGCCGCGTCGCCGACGACGGCTTTATCGTGCTTTCGGCCACTTTCAATCTCGCCCCGGGCAACGCCGCGATGATCAAGGCCGACATGGACGACTACCGCCAGCGCCGCGAGGACAAGCAGCCGCTCGACATGCCGAGTGCCGGCTCCACCTTCAAGCGCCCCGAGGGCCACTTTGCCGGCAAGCTCATCATGGACGCCGGCCTGCGCGGCCACGCCGTCGGCGGCGCCCAGGTAAGCGAAAAACACTGCGGCTTCATCGTCAACGCCGACCACGCCACCGCAGCCGACGTCGACGAACTCATCCGCGACATCCAAGCCAAAGTCAAAGAGCAGTTCGACGTAGACCTAGAACCCGAAGTCCACCGAGTAGGCGAATTCCTATAAAAAGAAGGCCCCGAAAGGGGCCTTCACTTTCTTTAATTCAGATAAACCAGTCCGGTGTGTCGCGCCCCGAACCCGAGAGGGCCGGGACAGTCCGAGAGGCATAAGGTTGATCGCGAGTTCCGCACGAGCCGGAGAGCACTTAATGTGCTCTCCGCGCGAGCTGGACTGTCCGAGCAGGCAACCTTATGCCTCTCGGACTGTCCCGGCCCAACTTATCGTTACGACAGCGCAATACCGCCAAGCCAGCCCCAGCGCACGCCAGAGCCAGTGCCGTAGAACCCAATGAACGAATCAAGCGACCTCGACGTGATGGCGCCCTCGTTACTCATAACGATGCCGCCGCCAACGTAGATGCCCACGTGGCCATAAATCAGACCTGGCATGCCGGTACCGCTGTGCGATGAGTCGGCCACAATCATGCCCACCTGCAGCGCCGAGCGATCGGAGCTATAGCACCATGCGTTAAACATATCGCACGCGTTACCGCCAAAGTAGCCAACGCCGGCGTTACGGAAGACATTGGTAACCCACGCCGCGCACCAGTTCTGACCCGGCGAAGGCGTGGAGTAGCACGCGTTGACGACAGCCTGCTGCTTGCCCGAGCCGGCATTCTGTTGCGGGGTTCCGGGCGCATACGATCCACCACCCGAGCTCGAACCACCCGAGTAGGAATTGTTCTTGTTCGCGGCGGCAGCGGCAGCGGCGGCCTTCCTGGCAGCCTCCTCGGCCTGGGCGGCAGCGAGAATCTCGGAATCGCGCTGAGCCATGAGCTCCTTGACGTCGTCGGAAAGACCGTTCAGCACGGTCTGGACTTCTTGCTGCTTGGCCTGCATATCCTGCATCTGAGCCGTCTGCTGGTCCTTGAGTTTCTCCAGGTCGGCCTTTTGTGCTTCGAGCTCGGTCTTCTGTGCGTCGAGCTCAGCCTGAATCGTCTGGATATCCTCGATGGCATCGCGGTCGCTCTTGTTGATCTTCTCAACGTAATGCGCGTTGGCGACGAGTTCCTCAAACGAGCCAGAGGCCAGCAGCAGCGACAGGATGTTCGTGCCGCCGGACTTGTAGCTGGCGGCCACGCGATCGGAAAGGTCGTTGCGCTTCTTCTTGAGCTCGGCCTTCTTTTCATCGATCTGGGCCTGCGTGTCGTCAATCTTGCCTTGGACATTCTCGATGTCGTTGAGGGTCTGGGCATTCTTGTTGGCCAGCGCCGCATACTCATTTGCGATGCTGTCGAGCTGGGCCTGAACCTCGTCGAGCTGGGCCTGGGCGGCATTCAGTTTATCGGTGGTTTCTTTGGAAGCCTCCGCCGCATGGGCGCGAGCAGGCAGGCCAAAAAGAACTGCCGCAGAAGCGGCGCCGAACAGGGCCTTGAGGGCAGTGCGGCGCGAGAGCTCCTGGGAAAGGATGGAATCGCTGTTTGGTGACATATGTACTCCGTTACATGCTTATTTATATGTCGCTCAACTCATACATATTAGCGTACATATGGCGCGTCCCAACGATTTCCACGAACGGCAGGAAACTACAAGGTCAGCGGCTCGTAAGCAAATGCCAAAGATCAGGTTATGCGTACGCAAGCTCTTCTATGAGTACGTTAGCACAATCCTCTGCTTTTCCCACAGCGCACGATTTGGGCGTCCCCGCCTGCGCTATACTCCCCTGAAGAAGTGTTCCTGATTCGATAGGAGACTACATGTCCAAAGCACTCGACCCCAAAGACACCTGCGTCCTCGTTACCGGTGGCGCCGGCTTTATCGGCTCGCACACCGTCGTTCAGCTGCTCGAAGGTGGCTACCAGGTCGTCATCGTCGATGATCTTTCCAACTCCAGCTCCGTCGCCGTCGACCGCGTCAAGACCATCGTGGGCGACGAAGCCGCCAAGAACCTCACCTTCTACGAGGCCAACGTGCTCGACCGCGACGCGATGAACAAGATCTTCGATACCCATCAGATCGACCGCGTCATCCACTTTGCCGGCTTTAAGGCCGTCGGCGAGTCGGTGAGCAAGCCCGTCGAGTACTACCACAACAACATCGAGAACACCCTGGTGCTCATCGACGTCATGCGCGACCATGGCTGCAAGTCCATCATCTTCTCGAGCTCCTCGACCGTCTACGGCGACCCGGACAATCCGCCCGTCACCGAGGAAGATCCTAAGAAGCCCGCGACCAACCCCTATGGTTGGACCAAGTGGATGATCGAGCAGATCCTTATGGACGTCCACACCGCCGACCCCGAGTGGGACGTCGTGCTGCTCCGTTACTTCAACCCCATCGGCGCTCATCCGTCGGGCCTGATCGGCGAGGACCCCAAGGGCATCCCCAACAACCTGGTGCCCTATGTCGCCCAGGTCGCCGTGGGCAAGCTCGAGGCCGTTCAGGTCTTTGGCAACGACTACCCCACCCCCGACGGCACCGGCGTGCGCGACTACATCCACGTGTGCGATCTGGCCTCTGGTCACGTTGCCGCCCTTAACTGGATGAACGGCAAAACCGGCGTCGAGATCTTTAACCTGGGCACCGGCACCGGCACCTCGGTACTCGAGGTCGTCGCCGCCTTCTCCAAGGCTTGTGGCAAGGAGCTGCCCTACGTGATCCGCGAGCGCCGCGCCGGCGACATCGCTGCCAACTGGTGTGATGCCTCCAAGGCCGAGCGCATGATGGGCTGGAAGGCCCAGTACGACATCGCGGACATGTGCCGCGATAGCTGGAACTGGCAGAGCCACAACCCCAACGGCTTCGCCGACGCCGAGTAGCAAAAACCTACATACCGCTCTTGCCCCGATCTCACGTTGTGAGGTCGGGGCTTTTTCATGGCATGTAACCATTCGCCGAAAATCGACCAACTTTTTTATCTTGCCTGTACATGTTTAAACAACATGTTTTACAATAGGCGTATCGAATCAGAACATCGGAGGCGGACTGCACACCCATCGGCAGGCCGACCCCACAACAAGAAGGTTGGTGAGCGCATTCATGGAGCGTGCAAGCGGCGTCCTCATGCCCGTCTCATCTCTGCCCGGACCATACGGAATCGGCGGCTTTGGTTGGAATGCCTACGACTTCGTCGATTTTCTCGCCTCGTGCAAACAACATTACTGGCAGATTCTGCCCCTTACGACGACCAGCTATGGCGATTCGCCCTATCAGTCGTTCTCGGCCCGCGCAGGCAACCCCAACTTTATCGACTTTGCCGAGCTTATCGAGGCAGGGTATCTGGAGCAGCGCGATATCGATGGCGTGTATCTGGGATCCGACCCCAGCAATGTCGACTACGGTGCTATCTTTGGCGGCCGCCGTCAGATTCTCGACCGAGCCGCTGAGCGCTTTGCTGCCGACAAGCCGGCCGATTTCGATGACTTTATCCAGGCCAACGAGGACTGGCTCATCCCCTACTGTGAGTTTATGACCGTCAAAGAGGAGTGCGGTCTCAAGGCGTTTTGGGAGTGGCCCGCGGAGCTCCGTACCCGCGGCGAGGCTTCCGCCAAGGTCTGCGCCGACCATCCGGCGCGTATGCTCTACCACCAGATGACGCAGTACTTCTTCGATCGCCAGTGGAGCCGCCTCAAGGCCTATGCCAACGAGCGCGACATTCTCATCATCGGCGACCTGCCCATCTATGTCTCGCGTGACTCCGTCGAGATGTGGGCGACGCCTGAGCTCTTTAAGATCGACGCCGCCGGCAATCCGGTGAGCGTCGCCGGCACGCCGCCCGACCAGTTCTCGGCCACCGGCCAGTACTGGGGCAACCCCATCTACGACTGGGACGCCATGGAGTCCGACGGCTTCTCCTGGTGGGAGGGCCGCATTCGCGCCGCCCTCGACATGTACGACGTCATCCGCCTGGATCACTTCCGCGGCTTCGAGGCCTATTGGGAGGTGCCGTTCTCCTCGCCCGATTCGTCCTACGGTTCGTGGACGCAGGGTCCCGGCCTCAAGTTCTTCGCGACGCTCGAGGAAAAGCTCGGCACGCTGCCCATCATCGCCGAGGACCTGGGCTTCCTCACCCCCGGCGTCATCGACATGCGCGACAACTCGGGCTTCCCCGGCATGAAGATCCTGCAGTTTGCCTTTGAGGGCACCAACTCGTATTACCTGCCGCATAACTACATCGCCAACACCGTCGCCTATGTGGGCACCCACGACAACGAGACGGCGCGCGGTTGGTTTGAGGGAACGGCTACCCCGCGTCAGCGCGAGCAGGCAGCCCTGTACACCCATCAGCAGGCCGGCGAACCCATGACAGATGCACTCAATCGCACCATCGCCGCCAGCGTGAGCGACACGTGCATCTACACCATGCAGGATTTGCTCAACTTGGGCAACGAGGCGCGCATCAACACCCCTGCCACGCTGGGCGGCAACTGGACCTGGCGCATGCTCGACGGCGCCATCACCCGCGAGCTCGAGCACAAGCTCACCGACTGGACCGAGACCTACTTCCGTATCCCGTCGGAAGCCGAAATCGAGCTTCCTCAATAGGAGCTACCGCGCCCGACCCCTCCCCACCGTGCGGACGCGCTTGCTTTTCCCGCGCGAGGCCACCCCAATCCCCTCGCGCGGGCTTCTTATGAATTGCAGACATGAAACAACCCATCACAGGAGAAAACATGCCCCAAATTAACCTCATGGAACTCGCCGAGCAGTCTTTTGGCGCCTCGCTCGAGCAGCTCGACGACCGTCGCATTTACAAGCTGCTGGTCAAACTCGTGCAGGAGCGCTCCGCCGCCCGCCCGCTCAACAACGGCAAGAAAAAGCTCTATTACATTTCCGCCGAATTTTTGATCGGCAAGCTGCTCATCAACAACATGATCGACCTCGGCATCTACGACGAGGTTAAGGACCAGCTCACCGCCGCAGGCCACGACCTCAACAAGATCGAGGAGTTCGAGGTCGAGCCGTCACTCGGCAACGGCGGCCTGGGCCGCTTGGCCGCATGCTTCCTGGATTCCATCGCCACGCTGGGCTTGACCGGCGATGGCGTGGGCCTCAACTATCACTACGGTCTGTTCCGTCAGCGCTTTGTCGACAACCAGCAGAAGGCCGTCCCCGACGAGTGGCTCGGTGAGCAGGACATCCTAGTCGACGATGACCGCACCTACACCGTCGAGTTCGGCGATTTTGCCGTTACCTCCAAGCTCGTCAACATCGATGTGCCCGGTTACGGCCAGCCCACCAAGAACCGCCTGCGTTTGTTCGACCTGGCGAGCGTCGACGACGGCCTGGTCCCCGGCAGCTCCATCGACTTCGACAAGACCGAGATCGCCAAGAACCTCACCTTGTTCCTCTACCCCGACGATTCCGACGAGCAGGGCCGCCTACTTCGCATCTATCAGGAGTACTTCATGGTGAGCAACGCCGCCCAGCTCCTGATCGACGAGGCCGTCGAGCGCGGCAGCAACCTGCACGATCTGGCCGATTACGCCGTTGTCCAGATCAACGACACGCACCCCACCATGGTCATTCCCGAGCTCATTCGCTTGCTCACCACCGAGCATGGCATCGAGTTTGACGAGGCCGTGACCATCGTACGCTCCATGGTCGCCTACACTAACCACACGATTCTTGCCGAGGCGCTCGAGAAGTGGCCGCTCGCCAGCCTACAGAAGGTCTCCCCTGCCATCGCCGACATTATCGTCAAGCTCGATGAGATCGCGAAGGCCGAGCACGATGACCCGCGCGTCGCCATCATCGACGAGCACGACACCGTCCACATGGCCCACATGGACATCCACTTTGGCTTCTCCATCAACGGCGTAGCCGCCCTCCACACCAAGATCCTGGAGGACACCGAGCTTCATCCGTTCTACGAGATCTATCCCGAGAAGTTCTCCAACAAGACCAACGGCATCACCTTCCGCCGTTGGATCCATGGGGCCAACCCCGCGCTCGCCAGCCTGCTCGACGATGTGATCGGCACCGACTGGCGCAGCACCGGCGATCTGAGTAAACTCGCCAAGTTCGCCGACAACAAGGACGTTCTTGAGCGCCTGGCCGCCACCAAGGTCGAGGCCAAGGCCATCATGCGCCAGTTCATGGCGCTCGAGCAGGGCGTGACCATTCCCCCCAACGCCATCATCGACGTCCAGGTCAAGCGCATCCACGAGTACAAGCGCCAGCAGATGCTCGCGCTCTACATCATCTGGAAGTACCTCGATATCAAGAACGGCAACAGACCTAAGCACCCCGTCACCATCATCTTTGGTGGCAAGGCGGCGCCTGCCTACACTATCGCGCAGGACATCATCCATCTGATCTTGACGCTGTCGCAGTGGATTGCAAACGACCCCGACGTGGCTCCCTACCTGCAGGTTGTCATGATCGAGAACTACAACGTCACCGCCGCCGAGCGCGTGATCCCCGCCGCTGACATCTCCGAGCAGATCAGCCTGGCCTCCAAGGAGGCGAGCGGCACCTCCAACATGAAGTTCATGCTCAACGGCGCCCTAACCCTGTGCACGCTCGACGGCGCCAACGTGGAGATTGCCGAGCTCGTGGGCGACGAGAACATCTATACCTTTGGCGCCTCTTCCAAACAGGTCGAGCAGCTCTATGCCAACGGCACCTATGACGCCGGTATGCTCTACCGCAAGCCCGGCATTAAACTGCTGGTGGACTTCATCACCAACCCGGCCTTTATGGCGACCGGCAACGTCGAGCGCCTGCAGCGCCTGCACGACGACATTAAGGGCAAGGACTGGTTTATGGCCCTGCTCGACATTGAGGAGTACATCCAGACCAAGGAGCGCGTGCTGGCCGACTACGAGGACCAGGACGCCTGGATGCGCAAGACGCTCATCAATATCGCCAACGCCGGCACCTTCTCGTCCGACCGCACCATCTCCCAGTACAACGACGAGATCTGGCACCTGAACTAATTTCACTTCCCTTACCCATCCTCTTGAGAAACGGAGTCGTGGCAACACGGCTCCGTTTTTTGTGCCCGCACGTTATCCTGTGACCCGACTCGACCGAAGAATCTCGATCTGTAACAGCTACTCGGTAAAAACGGCCCCAGCTGTTACAGATTGAGACATACCGGCCCCTCCCCTTGGGTTTATCTCAATCTGTAACATCTAACGTCCGAAATCGGCCCTACCCGTTACAGATCGAGACAAACGACCGGTCAGACAATCCCAACACAAAGAAAGGCTCCCCTCTCGCCCAGTGGACGGGAGGGGAGCCTTATATGTGACCGCGGCAAAAGGATGGCAATACCGCAGTCGCCCAAAGGGAGGGCCCGGATGCACCAGGCCTAGATAAGGTTCTTGCCAGAGACCTTATCGAAGAGGTGGGTCGCGTTCTTCTCGAACTTGAACCAGATGGTGTCGCCAGCCTTGAGCGCGCCCTTGGCCTCGAGGTCGACAACGGGAATGATCAGGACGAACTGGCCATCGGGAGCGGTCACGTGGACATGCTCGGTCGAACCCATGAGCTCGGTCACCTCGACGGTACCCTGGAGCGCGCCCTCCTCGTCCTTGTCGGCAAGCAGAATCTGCTCGGGGCGCACGCCGGCCGTGATCTCCTTCACGTCGCCGCCGTCCCAGTTGAGAGCAAGCTGAGCGCAGGTCTCGGGAGCGAGCGCCACGTTCATATCCTCGGTCTTGACGGTAAAGCCGTTGCCCGAGCGCACCAGCTGGGCATCGAAGAAGTTCATCTGCGGCACGCCGATAAAGCCGGCGACGAAGATGTTCGCGGGATGATTGAAGACCTCCTGCGGGGTGGCGATCTGCTGGACGACGCCGTCCTTCATGACCACGATACGGTCACCGAGGGTCATAGCCTCGGTCTGGTCGTGAGTAACATAAATGAACGTGCCCTTGATCTCGTGGCGCAGCTTAATGAGCTCGGCACGCATCTGGTTACGAAGCTTGGCGTCCAGGTTGGACAGCGGCTCGTCCATCAGGAAGACCTTGGGGTCACGCACGATGGCGCGGCCGATAGCGACACGCTGGCGCTGGCCGCCCGAAAGCGCCTTAGGCTTACGGTCGAGGTACTCGGTGATACCCAAGATTTCGGCAGCAGAGCGAACCTTGCGGTCGATCTCGTCCTTGGGAACCTTCTTGAGCTCAAGCGTAAACGCCATGTTCTCGTACACCGTCATATTGGGGTACAGAGCATAGCTCTGGAACACCATGGCGATGTCGCGGTCCTTGGGTGCCACGTCGTTGACGCGCTTGCCATCGATGAGCACATCGCCCGAGGTGATGTCCTCCAGGCCGGCGACCATGCGCATCGTCGTGGACTTGCCGCAGCCAGAGGGGCCAACGAGGACGACGAACTCCTGGTCGTGAACGGTGAGGTTGAAGTCCTCTACAGCGAGCACACCGTCCTCGGTAACCTTGAGGTTGTGCTTCTTCTCCTCGGTCTTCTTCTTTTTGCCAAAGAAGCCCTTCTTTTTTGACTCGTTGTTGGGATACACCTTCTGAACATGTTTGAGAACGATCTCGGCCATGTCTCTACCTTTCGATACGCGGCGCCGCGCTGAGGGGCGCCGCAGAAACTTGCAAAACAGTTACGGCATCAGCCCTTGACGGCACCTGCCACCACGCCGTCGATGATGTACTTCTGACAGAGGATGTACATGATAACGATGGGGATAACGACCATCATGATGCAGGCCATCATGGGGCCGAGCTCGACGTGGCCGTAGCCGCCGCGGAAGTACTGGATCAAGATAGGAATGGTCTTGTACTTGGTGGAGTCGAGCGTAAGGTAGGGCAGCAGATAGTCGTTCCAGACCCACATGGTCTCGAGGATGCCGACCGAAAGATAGGTGGGCTTCATGATGGGAAGGACGATCTTAAAGAACACCTGGACCGGGTTGCAGCCATCAATCATGGCCGCCTCCTCGATCTCGAGCGGGATGTTCTTTACAAAACCGGCGAACATAAAGACCGCCAGGCCCGCGCCAAAGCCGAGGTAGATAAAGCAGATGTTGAACGGCGTGTTGAAGCCGATGCGGTCCGCCAAATTGGACAGCGTGAACATGAGCATCTGGAAGGGCACGACCATCGAGAACACGAACAGGTAATAGAAGAAGTTCGAGATCTTGTTGTTGACACGAACCACGTACCAAGCGCACATGGAGCAGCACACCAAGATCAGCACGACCGACGTGACCGTGATGATGAGCGAGTACATAAATGCCGAGGCAAAGCCCTGCTCGTTAAGGGCGTGCATGTAGTTTGCGAGGCCGTTGAACGTCTCGGGCGTGAGCAGATCGAATGCCGTGGTGGTGCTGATTGCGGTCGCTTTCTTAAAAGAATTAAGCGCAATCATGAACACGGGGTAGATCCACGCGAGCGACAGAATCGTAAAGAAAATCGAGAGCGCGCGGTTGATAACCTTATCGCGTTTCATTACTGCTGCACCTCCTTGGACCTCGTGGCCTTAAGCTGAATCATGGAGATGGCCACGACCAGGATGCAGAAGATAACCGCCTTGGCCTGACCAATGCCCTGCCATGCGATACCGGCACGCGAATAGAACGTGTTGTAGATGTTCAGGGCGAGCATCTCGGTGGAGTGCGCGGGGGCGCCGCCGGTAAGGGCGAGGTTCTGGTCGAACAGCTTAAAGCCGTTGGTGATGGACAGGAACAGGCAGATGGTGATGGTCGGCATCAGGTTAGGGATCTTAACCTTCCAAAACGTCTGCCATGCCGTAGCGCCGTCGACCTTGGCGGCCTCGATGTAGTCGGACGGAATGGACTGCAGACCAGCGATGTAGATGATCATCATGTAGCCGACCTGCTGCCACAGGGTCAGGATGATAAGGCCCCAGAAGCCAGCAGCAGAGTTAAGGGCGATGAGCTGGGCGCCCACGTTGGAGAGCAGGCAGTTGATCAGAATCTGCCAAATGTAGCCCAGCACGATGCCGCCGATCAGGTTAGGCATAAAGAAGATCGTACGGAAGATGTTGGTGCCCTTGAGCGCTTTGCGGGTGAGCGCCTGCGCGATGGCGAGGGCAATCACGTTGATGAGCACCGTCGACAGGAAGGCAAACGCCACCGTAAAGAAGAACGACGTGGCAAACTGCGGATCGGACAGTGCGCGCACGTAGTTCTCGATACCGACAAAGTGCGTATTGTTGATGGTAATAAACTGGCAGAACGAGAGATAGAAGCCCTGGATAAAGGGAATCACGAACCCGATCATAAACGCCAGGCACGTGGGCAGCATAAAGAGCGGCCACCAGCGCTTGAGTGCTTTGCCCATAGAAGGGTCCTTTCAATATGCAGGGGGCGGGCAAACCAACGTCTGCCCGCCCCCTGTCGCTAATCAGATAGCTTGGGCAGCAACTACTTACTCGGAAGCAGCCTTCTCGGTCTTCCAGCCATCGACGAAGGCGTTCTTGACGCCGTCCCACTTGCTGTTGTCGGCAGCATAGGCAATCAGAGCCTGCTTGAGGTTCTTCTTCCACTCCTCAGAGGGGATGTAGACGAAGTCCCAAGCGACGGTCTTCTTGCCGTCCTTGGCCATGGCAACGGCCTGCTGCGAGAAGACGTTGGTGGTTTCCTTGGCGCTCTTGAACGGGGCGGTCAGACCCATCTTGTCAGCGATGATGCTGGTGGCGGTGTCAGAAGTGACGCACCAATACATGAAGTCCTCGGTGGCCTTCTGGGCATCCTCGGAAGCCTGGGAGCTGACGCACCAGTAGTTCTCGCCGCCGGAGCACAGGCCCTGGTTCTCCTCGCCATCGACACCGATGTAGATGGGCATCATGCCAATCTGATCGTCGGTCATGCCGGCCTTGGTGAGGTCAGCGTAAGCCCAGGAGCCGTTCTGATAGAAGACGGCCTTGCCGGTTGCAAACTCGTTGGTGGCGTCGTCGCCAGTCTTGGAAGCAAGCTGCGAAGGATCGCAGGTGGAGTCGGTGATATACAGGTCGAAAATCTGCTTGAAGTTGTCGAGATACTCGCCCTTGATCTCGTCGTCCTCCTGGTTGTGCTCCTTCTCGAACTCGTAGTAGAGCGGGAGGTTGGCGAGGTGGGTGGTGTAGCGCCAGCTGGAGGAGTCATCCATGCCAGCAGAAGTGAAGGCGCCCTCAATGCCGAGCTCGTCCTTGCGGGCCTGGATGTCGTCGGCACAAGCCTTCAGCTTGTCGAAGGAGTTGATGTCCTCGGCCTTGTAGCCAGCCTTCTCGAGCAGCTGCTTGTTGTAGATGATGCCGTAGCTCTCCTGGACCCAGTCGATACCCAAATCCTTGCCATCGGACTGCAGAGCCAGGGAGTCGTCAATGAGCTCACCGCGGAGCTTGGTATCGGACAGGTCGGCGCAGTAATCCTTCCAGTTCTTAAGACCGGTGGGGCCGTTGACCTGGAACAGGGTCGGAGCGGAGCTCTTGGACATCTCGGACTTGAGCTTCTCCTCGTAAGTGTTGGAGGCGGCGGTCACGATCTTGACCTCGACGCCCTTCTCCTTCTTATAGGCCTTGGCGATCTCCTTCCACTCCTTGTCGACCTCGGGCTTGAATTGGAGGAAGTAGACCTCGGCAGCGTCACCAGAAGCAGAGGAGCCGGAGCCGGCAGAACCACCGCAGCCCACGAGACCCAGACCAAGCACCGCAGCCGCGGAACCAGCAAAGCCCAGGAACTGCCTTCTGCTCATTTCGTTCTTCATTACAATCCACCCTTTCACACCGTGGCGGCACCCTTTGCCGCCGCCTTCGGAGATTGGCTCGGGGACTTTGCCCCTTTTGCTGATTTGTACAATACGCTATTTGGCTAGTTGTTTGAACAAGTATTACTAGAGCGGTAGAAAAACATCGGTGAACGGTAATTTCAACTTGATACTTGACAAGTTTTGTATAAACAATTATTTGTTATCGAATATAGCGAAAACGCCCGGTCAAGCCGATGCATCGTCGGTTTGACCGGGCGTTTTCGCTTTGAGGGCATGAGTCTCGTCAGGCTGCGAGCTAGCCGGCTATCGCTTGGAGTTGACGCGGTAGTGGAAGATCTCGGGGTGCGTACGGGCGTGCGTGACCTCGAACAAGATGCCGTCCGAGGTGTACGATTGGCTCTCCATAACGGCGACGCAGTTGTACTTACCAAGGTCCAAGTAGCTGCAGTCCTCATCGTTGGCGAGCTCGACACTCACCGTACGACGACTCGCCATCACTTTGACGCCGCGCTTGTGCTCCAGATAGTCGTAAATTGACCTTGCGGCGATCTCGGGTGTCAGGCCTTTGGCGATCGACTCCAGAAAATAGCCGTGGTCCACCTGGCGAGCGTTACCGTTAAGGCTACGGACGCGCACCACGCGAATCAACTTCTCGCCCACCTTAAAGCCCAGGCGACGAGAGAGTTGCTCGGTGCAGACCAGATGTTCAAAAGACTTAACGTCCGTCGATGCAACGGCATTGTTGCGCTTTGCAAACTCGCCAAACGACTCAACCTCTTCGAGTGCGCCCAACATGTCGGTTTCGCCCTTAAGCCAAATAACGCGCACGCCCTTGCCGTGTATGGGCTGCACAAACATCCCGTCAGCCAGCATGCTCAAAGCGCGGCGGACGGTATTGCGCGTGCAGCCAAATTCCGCGGTCAGCTCGGCTTCGGTTGGCAGCATCTCCTGAAACGCATAGGTCCCGTTAATGATGCGCGAACGGATCTCGCGGTAGATTCCTTCGTAAATCGCTTTTGGCATGACTTCACCTCTAATGAATATGTATGGCTAGGAACGATAGCATTTCTTAAAGTTGTTTAAACCGATTATCGGCAAAGCGACAGTATTTAACCGTTGACGGCTTCTGTCATGCCCAAATCGGTTTCACTCAAAACTGCCGGCACGACAATCGTCCGGTCCTCTACAATGAATCCATTGTTTAAACGTTTCACCACCCGCAACGCACCTCGATATTCGGGAGGCAGAACATGCTGCAAAAAATCCAACGCTTTGGCGGGGCAATGTTCGCGCCCGCCATGCTGTTTTCTATATCAGGCCTCATGGTCGGCGTCTCCGCTCTCGCAACGACTGCGGACATCGTCGGCGATCTCGCCGTATACGGAACCCCTTGGTATGTTTTTTGGACCATCATCCAGCGCGGCTCGTGGACGGTCTTTAAGCGCCTTCCGCTCCTTTTTGCTGTAGCGCTGCCCATCGGCCTTGCCCAAAAGCAACCGGCACGTTGCTGCCTCGAGGCACTCGTGGCCTATTTTGCCTATTGCTTCTTTTTGAGCGAAATCATTAAGCTGAGCGGAGACAATCTTGGACTTAAGTACCCGTCGTCTTTGACCTCCGCTAGCGGCATCACCATCATCGACGGCATCAAGACGCTCGACACCGGCATTATCGGCCCGCTGGCGGTATCGGCAACCGTCGTCGCCATCCATGACCGCTTCTACGATGCCAAGGTTCCCGATTGGCTCGGTACCTTCTCGGGCTCCTCACTGGTCTACCTCATCAGCTTTTTTGCCGTGTTTGCCCTTGCCGCTATCTCGGCCGCCATCGTGCCCTACGTATACGATGTAACCGATACGCTGCGTCACGCGCTTGCAGGCGTCGGTCCCTTTGGCGTGGGCATCTTTGTCTTTTTAGAACGAGCACTCGAGCCCTTTGGCCTGCACCACCTGCTCTACATGCCGATCTACTACGACAACCTGGTCATTAACGACGGCATCTACGCCACGTGGAGCAGCTTGCTCCCCATCCTCTCCCATAGCACGCGCCCCCTTAATGAGCTTGCGCCGTGGGCCGGTTTTACCGCCACCGGCTGGGTCAAGCTCTTTGGCCTTCCTGCCATCGCAGCTGCGTTCTACTCCACCGCAAAACCCGAGCGCCGCGCCGGCCTTAAGGTCATCCTTTTGCCCGCCATCGTCGCCTCGGTGGTTTGCGGCGTTACCGAGCCACTCGAATTTCTCTTTATGTTCACCCACCCCGGGCTCTTTTTGCTCTACGCCGTCTTATCGTCTTGCCTTGCCACAACCATGAATCTCTTTGGCATCGTCGGCATCTTCTCGGGCGGCCTGATGGAGATGGCAGCCTTCAACTTTATTCCGCTCATGCGCACGCATGCCGGTGCCTATCTTTTGGCGCTCGGTATCGGACTCATCTTTAGCGTCATCTTCTTTCTGAGCTTTCGAGGTCTTATCCTGACCTTTGACCTTAAAACCCCGGGACGCGAAGACCATATCGCCAGCAACGCGGCGCTCTCGCGCTTGACGGGAGACGACGTTGACAAAAAGCGCTCATCCAAAACCGGCGCTTCTGGCGACCAGGCCTCACAAGATCATCTGCTCGCCGAGCAGGTTGTGACGCTTCTGGGCGGCGTCTCCAACATTGTGGGCGCAACCAACTGCGCCACGCGCCTGCGCGTCGAGGTCGCGGACCCCTCCGTCGTTGCAGATAACGCGTCGTTTGTCGCGGCGGGCGCCAAGGGTCTCATCGTCACGGGCAAAACCGCGCAGGTGATCATTGGCATCTCCGTTCCCCGTGTTAAAGAGTATTTTGATCAGATTATGGGACTCGAGCCAGGTTTCGTGCCTGCCATCTCGCCCTCCCCTGCAGCCAGTATCACCCAAAAACACGGCGATATCTGCTTCTTCGACATCGACGGTACGCTCGCCTGGCAAGACCCTAAACTCGCCCAGGAACTCCCCGAAAGCGAGCGAGACCTATCCCCCTATCCCAACGAGGTGGTCGCACAGGCCATCCGTAAGTTTGTTGCAAACGGCAACATGGCCTTCATCTGCACGGGGCGCACTCTGAGTTGCATCCATCCCAAGCTGCTCGAGCTGCCGTGGTCAGGCGTCGTCTGCCTCGCGGGCGGCTATGCCGAACTCAATGGACGCATCGTGCGAAACGCCGCCATGAGCCCCGGCTTACTGCAGCGCCTCGTTCCCTATCTTGAACAGTCGGGAGAGGTGATTCGCTTTGAGGGCATCGATCGCGTCGTGCGCATGAGTGCAGATGCCCCCGAGACGTACGGATACGCACGCACCGTGGGCGACGCCGTCACGCAACTTGAGCACTACAACGCCTATAAAATTCTTATGTCCACACCACTTGCCAACCGCATCGCCCAAGATGAAGAGCTTGGACCTCTGCTCTGCCTCAACGAGCTCGAGCTCGATATCACGGAGATCTCGCCCCGCGAATGCACTAAACGAGCCGGCATCCAAGCCGTGCTTGACGCCCTGGGGCTAGACCACGGCACCGTATATGGCATTGGCGACGCGAGCAACGACATCGCCCTTATGGAAACGGTCGATGTCGGCATCGCCATGGGCAACGCTCCGGACTTCCTCAAGGAAAAGGCCGACTACGTAACCGACAGCTTCGACCACGACGGCGTCGTCACCGCGCTCGAACACTTTGGACTTATCTAGCCGAGCCCCTTGCCGCGTTTGCGGCCGCAAGACTCAATCGTCTTCAACCGCCGCGCTCGATGTCCTAATGTGGCAATATGTTGTCTGCATAATGCAACGATGCGACCTAAGAAAGAATGCGAGAACCCGTGTCCAGTCCGTTTACCAGCTTTTTAGCCCAGCACTTTGACCAGATTAACGACTATCTGGCCACGTTCTTTGACGGACAGGCGACCTCCGCTGATATCGAGCGCTACCTGTACGCCCCGCTCTCGGCATTTACAGCCAACGCCGGAAAACGCCACCGCCCGCTCATCTGCATGCTTGCCGCCACTGCGGTGGGCGGCAGCTTTGAGGACGCCCGCAGCGCCGCGGCGGCCATCGAGCACTTCCAATCCGGTGCGCTCATCCACGACGACATTGCCGACAATGGGCAGCTGCGTCGCGGCAAGCCCTGTATGTACCTTACCGAGGGTACGGGACTTGCCATCAACTGCGGCGACCTGGCGCTCACCATGGTCACCAAGACCGTGCTCGACGATCCCACACTTGAGTCCAACGTGAAGCTGCGCGTGCTCCATGAGCTCACCGAGATGATTGTTCGGACCATCGAGGGTCAGGCACTCGACCTAGGCTGGGTCCGCGACGGACGCTTTGATATCTCGGTCGACAACTATCTGGATATGGCAACGCACAAGACCGCGTTTTACAGCGGAGCCACGCCACTTGCCGCCGGAGCCATTATCGGTGGCGGCAGCGAGGAGCAGATTGAGGCGCTACGCGCCTTTGGCCTGCACACTGGCCTTGCCTTTCAGATTCAAGACGACCTGCTCAATTTGGTCGGCACCAAGGAAGCTGCCAACAAGGACTTCCGAACCGATATCACCGAGGGCAAGCGCACACTCGTTGCCGTGCACGCTCTGTCCAATGGGTGCCACCACGACGAGGTCGAGGCAATCCTTTCCTCGGGCACCGAGGACCCCGCGCAGCTCGCACGCGCCGTGGAGATCTTCCAGGAGACCGGCTCCATTGACTTTGCTCGCGCCTATGCAATCGACCTAACCGCCAGAGCCAAGGCCGCCATCAAGGACGTCGCACTCGACCCGCATGCGCGTGAGCTGTTCCTCTCCATGGCAGATTTCTTTGTGGAGCGGCTTAACTAGTGGGGGTTACCAAACCTGTCGGCAGCGTTTCCGGGCACAACTTGCTACACTGTTGGGTGCATGTTTATGCATCCCAATGCGTTGTCTATCCGACATGCGTCTCTATAGTACGAATTGGTACGCCGAAGGGGGTCCGTTCATGGAACCTATCACATCGGGAATGCAGGGAGCAGCCGTCGAGGACGTTCAGTCCCGCCTTCTGCAGCTCGGTTACACAATTGATGCCGACGAAATTGCCGACAAGCGCTTTGGCGCCACTACGGAGCAGGCGGTCGGCACCTTTAGGCTTGACAGCGGTCTTGCCGCCGGCCACGCCGTAGACATTCCCTGCTGGAGCGCCCTGGTCGACGCCTCATACAAACTGGGTGATCGCACGCTCTATCTACGCATGCCCAATTTACATGGCGCCGACGTTCAGGCCCTGCAACGCGCACTCAACGTGCTGGGATTTGCCTGCGGCGCCGACGATGGCTATTTTGGCCCGCACACCGAAGCCGCGCTGCAGCAATTCCAGGAAAATGTCGGCCTATTTGCCGACGGCATGGCTTTCCAAGATACCTACGCCTACATCAATCGCCTGCACCATGTATGGGAGGGCAAGCCCTCGGTCACCGAGGCAGAATCGCGCATTGGCTTTGCGCGTGCCGCCAACGTGCTTGAGCGTTTCCGCATTGCCGTTATCGGCGAGGACCCCATTGCGCGCAACGTGGCATCGCGTATGTGGAACATCTCCACGGCAACCACCGATGCCAGCGGCATGATGCTCTGTGATTCCGAGGTTCCAACTGATGTCGACCTGGTGCTCGAGATTGCAAGCGACGAGCTTCCGGCGGATGCGGCGCCGCGCGCCACCATCGCTCTTGCCGAGTGCCACAACCTGGCCCAGCGCATCCGCACCGCCGATGCGGCTTCGCAGCAAAAGCCCGCACGCATTCGCATCGAACTCACCGGCATGACGCGCTACAACGGCACCTTTACGGCAAGCGACGCGCAGACGCTCGCTGTCCGTCTTCTCGACGGCGTTTGCGATGCCCTCGCAGATTAGGTAAACTAACCAAGTTGCCCTAAGCAACACTCACATTGGGACGTAGTTCAACGGTAGAACTCCGGTTTTTGGTGCCGGCTGTTGGGGGTTCGAATCCCTCCGTCCCAGCCAAAGAAACAAACCTCCCGAACGCATAGCCGATCGGGAGGTTTTTCTTGTGGGCAAGCGGAGGGATTCGAACCCGCAAGGCAACACAACTTCTCGTCCAGCACGAGATAATTCAGCCATATCTTCTCGTTCTACACGAGAAGATAAAGGTAGTTTTTTGGGACATGCCTGAAAATCTACCTTTAAAAGACAGGCGCCCCAAGCCCATTAGGACCAAGAGCGCCTTACATCTAGAAAATATCAGCCCAGTTCCGAAAAGCGAGCCGCCATCTACAAAATGACGCGTGGCCCCGGCGGGCCGGGCATTAAGTTTGTCGCGAGTTCCGCACGCAAAGAAGGCCACTTAATGTGGCCTTCGTCTTGCGCAGGACTGTAGAGCAGCAAACTTAATGCCCGGCCCGCCGGGGCCACGCGTCCCTAATTGTTCAGCATGCGGTCGAAGCTTCCCGAGTCGCCATCCCGATAGTCGGCGGTCATCAGAATCTCCTGCGGAATGCGTCCGCCCTCGCGCAGCACGTTGCGGAACTGCACGCGCGTAACCATGGGCAGATCCTTGATCGTCGCTGCCAGGTTCTGCGGCACGCCCTGGTTGGCAGCCGCGGGCTCGCACTCGCCGCCGGCCTTCACGCGACGCTTATGCTCGGCGAGCATGGCGCGGTACATGCCGGCATGCAGGCGAATCTCAACCACATTGGCATTGCGAGCCTGTTCGACGATGCGCGCGCCCTCGCGATCGATATCGCCTACGTAGTAGACGTAGTTAAAGCGATAGCCAATCTCGGCCAGATAATCGTCCAAGGCATGCGAGACGCTCGCCTTGCATCCGCCGCCAAAAATCACGCCGCCCACCTTGATGCCAAAGAGCTTGGCGTGCTTGCGGCCACGCAGCAGCTTGACGATCTCGTCGTAGGTGTCCAGGTTCTCGACCATAATGAACGGCTTGTCGGCTCCCAGCGTAAAGAAGCCCGTAAAGTGCACGGGGCGATTGGGGGCGACCTTGATCGCCTGCATGCTGATGCCCTTTTCGGTCATACGCCTGATCAAGCGCTCACCGTGCTTGCCGTCAAAAGCCTTCTCGTCGTTAAAGATCTGGTAGGCACGCTGGCGGCGCGAGGCAACCGGCGTATCGGCACCTCGGTTCTGCTCGATCCAAGCCTGGATGATTGCGATTTCCTCGGCAATCTTGCGGTTGGACATCTCGTTGTGCTGAGTGCGCTGCGGAGCCTTTTTGCCGTCCTTGCCCTCGACCTTTACGATCTGTGTCTGCTGCTCCTTGATCTTAGAGAGCGCCGTAGGCGTAGGGACAACCTTGAGCAGCTGCCTGCCTAAAACGCGGGCAAGGGCAAACGCCGAGACCTCGCCGTGGACGGACGACTTGGGCTGCTGGGCAGCAGTATCTGCTGCGGCAGACTCCGGCTTCTTCTGAGACTTGCGCTTAGAATCGCCCTGGGAATTGCGCTCGTGCTTCGGCATAGACGCCTGCTTCTGCGGACGAACGGACTTGCTCTCCTTCGCCGGCTGGCGCTTAGGCTGCCCCGAAGAAACCTCGGCCTTCGCATCCTCGTTCTGCGGCGTGGTCTTCTCGGTTGCAGTCTCGGCATGGGAACTGCGGCCCCCACGATGGCGACGGCGGCGAGGCTTGCTCGACGCGCCCTGCTCCGCCTGCTCATCAGTAGGCTGCTGGCCCTTGGCCTCGGCATCAACCTCAAGCTGCGGCTCAACAGGCTTCTGCTCGCGAGCCGCCGGCTCAACGGTCTTCTCGTCCTTCTCGCCCTGAGTGGTCGAAGCCGGCTCGCTCTTCTCCTGACGCCTTACGGGATACGCGCGCCCCGCAAAACCACGTCCGGGACGGCATGAACCCGGAGCCTTCTTGGCAGACTCCTCAACATCGTCTGCAACCTCAGAAGACTCTTCAACCTCACGCGCGGCATCCTGCTGTGCAGCCTTAAAGTGAGCACCGCGACGGCGCTTGGGCTCTTGGGCCTCCACGGGCTTTTGCTCCTTCGTGGGCTTCTGCGACTCGGCAGCAACCTCGGTCTCAACAGCCTCGGCATCCGTCTCACCCTTTTGAGCAACGGCGCGACGGAAGCGCTCCTGCTGGGCGCGGCGCTGCGCATCGCGCTTGCCACCCCCGCCAAAACCGCCGCGTCCTGCCTTGGCCGTAAAGGCACGCACGACGTTCTCATCGAGCAACTCATCGGTATCGACATGCTCACGCGGAGCAGTTTCTTCCACAGCAGGCACGTCAGCGGAATCCTCGACGACAAAATCCTCGACGGACTCGGCAGGCTGCTCCTGGGCATCGCGGATCTCGGCATTGATGGTATAGAACGCCGGGCGCCCGTTAATGCCGCTACCCTCGATCTTGGTCACGATATTTGCCGCGATAAGTTCATCGCGCATCGCCTTGGTGTCACATTCCTTATCGACGGAGCGGAAAATTTGCGCCAGCGCACTCGACTTAATCTTGAGCGCCTTGCGGCAGAGCAGGTCGTAGGCAACCAGCTTGGCACGCTCGGCAGAAAGCGACGTCTGGCTGCTCAGACGTTCAGCCAGGGCATCGACATTATTTTGGTTATCGGAATATACCGTCTTGGCCACGGGGCCCCTTTCATATGTACACATATACGTTTATATGGTACAACGCGCGCCCTTATCCACGCAAAACATCTGCGAGAACACTCGGGCGTCGCCCGCTTTTGCATGAAAAAAGACCGAGTCCGCGTCGTTGCGGACCCGGTCTTTCCGAGTCATATGGATGGAACGGCTAGCCCATCAAGCTGACTAAGCCTTGGCGGCCTCAGCATCGGCAGGAGCCTCAGCAGCAGCGGCGCGACCATACTCGGCCTTGCCCATCTCGGACCACTCGGGCTCCTCGTCGGGCATGGAACCGGTCTCCTTGCCGAAGAACTCCTTGAGGCAGTTGACGGCAACGATGAGGCCCAGGACCATCAGCAGGACGGCGAAGACGAGTTGCAGGCCCTTGGTGGCGGCGACGGAAACAGCAGCCGTGGTGGCGGTAGCCGGGATGGTGCCGAAGAAGCCGTAGGCCTGGACGGCGGTCATGCAGCCCATGGCGCTCTGGACCAGCGAAGTGAAGGTGCAGCAGAGCAGGAAGACAACGGGCACGTAGAGCATCCAACCCTTGCGGCCGGTGCACTTGCAGAACACGGCGAGGGTGATCATGGTCATACCGCCGAGCAGCTGGTTGGAAGCACCAAAGAGCGGCCAGATGTTGGCATAGCCGCCAAAGGCGAGAGCGAGACCGGGAAGCAGGGTGACGACCGTGGCGAACCAGGGGTTGCCGAGAACCTTCATGTAGCCGGCCTTGGACTCGATGGCAAGTGCGTCGTTGGTCTGGGCAAAGAACTCAGAGAACGAGGTGCGGGCGATGCGGGCGACGGCGTCGAGCGAGGTCAGGGCCAGAGCAGAAACGTTCATGGTCATGAAGACGGTAGCGAGCGTGCCGTCAACACCGAAGGCCTGCATACCGCGGGAGATGCCAGCGGCAAAGATCTGGAACGGCGTGGAAGCGACGCCGGCGTTGAGGGCGCCGGTACCGGCGGTGTTCATGTCGGAGAACATGATGCCGGCAACGATGATGGCAAGGATGCCGACGAAGGACTCGACGACCATAGCGCCGTAACCGACCTTGACGGCGTCCTGCTCCTTCTCGACCTGCTTAGAGGAAGTACCGGAAGAAACGAGGCTATGGAAACCGGAGAGGGCGCCGCAAGCGACGGAGACAAACAGGACCGGGAACATCATGCCGGAGGCACCAGAGAAGCCGGTGAAGACCGGAGCGGTCATCGTAGCCTGACCGTTGACGCCCAGGACGACAATGCCGAGGACAGCGCAGACGATCATGACGATCATCATGATGGAAGTGAGGTAGTCGCGCGGGGTCTTGAGCATCTGGATGGGCATAGCGCCAGCGAAGACCAGGTAGACCATGACGACGGCGAACCACTGGAACTTATCCAGGTAGACCGGGAACTGCATGCCGACGGCGAACATGAGTACCATGAGGACCGCGCCGGTGACGAACTCGGCAGCGCCGGTGAGGTTGAACTTCTTCTGGGCCCAACCAAAGGCGATAGCGACGAAGGTGAACAGGATGGAGATGGTACCAGCGCAGCCGGCGGCATAGGACTTGGTGAAGTCGATGGCACCGGTAGCAGCACCAGAAGCGTCAACGGCCGGGGTGAACATGAACGTCTTGCAGACCATGTCGGTGAAGGCGGCGATGACGATGATGCAGAACAGCCAACAGAACAGCAGGAACAGGCGACGGCCGGTCTTGCCGATGTACTTCTCGATGAGCTGAGCGAGCGACTTGCCGTTGTTCTTCATCGAGGCGTACAGGGCGCCAAAGTCATGGACGGCGCCAAAGAAGATGCCACCGACGAGGACCCAAAGCACGACGGGCAGCCAGCCAAAGGCCATGGCGACGATCGTACCCGTGACAGGACCGGCACCGCAGATCGAGCTGAACTGGTGCGAGAACGCGGTGAAGGCGGAGACGGGCGAGAAGCTCTTGCCGTCCTTCATGCGCTTGGCCGGCGTGAGGGCCTCTTTGTCAACGCCCCACTTGTTGGCCAACCAGCGGCCGTAGCCCAAATAGCCGCAGGCGAGCACCGCCGCGGCCACAACCATGAGCAAAACTCCGTTCATTACATTTCCTCCTCTAAAAAGAACTACTCAGACATAAAAAATGAGGGCCGTCGGTTGCGCTCGACGGCCCTCATCTTCATCAGCCGCCCGTTATCGTACGGGCTAGCTGTATGTGCTAACCCGCATCAGATAATTACTACGCTGATAATGTTTAGCTGATGCGTGAACATGTCTGAGAAATCCTCTTCAATCATGATGTGAACGATCCGTGCGTGTTCACATCCCCCAGTGGTTGAAAAGGAGTATGAAACTTTAGTTACCTAAAGTCAACGCAAATATGTAATGAATTTTCAATTTTTTTGAATTTCTCGGTATAAAACGACACTGACCTTGGACTTTACCAGACAAAAGTTTTTGCATGAGAGATGCCCCCGAGAGCGGCGGGAGCCGGGCGGCGCATATGAACTTTCCTGCTCTACAGTCCTGCTCGCACGGAGAGCACATTAAGTGCTCTCCGGCTCGTGCGGAACTCGCGATAAACCTTGTATACGCCCGCCCGCTCCCGAGGGGCTCCCATCCCAAATGCGGAGCAAAGCTCCGCACGCCAACTTTTTCTTTCAGCTAAAGAACGCCGGAAATTCGACGCTGGCTTGTTAACCTTGCTGGACGTTGTCGACGCCAAACCAGCCCAGAAGCTATATCGATACAGAAAGGTCCCCGGACGGAGGGGCCGGATATAAGGTTTATCGCGAGTTCCGCACGCAAAGAAGGCCACTTAATGTGGCCTTCGTCTTGCGCAGGACTGTAGAGCAGGAAACCTTATATCCGGCCCCTCCGTCCGGGGACCGCGCCGTACCAGCTACAGCGTCATGTTCGGATCGGCGTCGACATCGAACGGCGAGATTTCACCTCGGTCGAATTTACGGCGAGCGACCTCCGCGATCATGGCTGCGTTATCGGTACAGGCAGACAAGGGCGGCACCGTTACGCGAATCCCCTGACGTCCAAGCTTCTTGATCATCATCTCGCGCAGATGCGGGTTGGCCGAGACGCCGCCGCCGATGCAGTATTCCTTACATCCGGTAGCGTGCAATGCGTTTTTGGCCTTCTTGTACTGCACGTCAAAGACAGCTGCCTCAAACGAAGCCGCCAGATCGGGCAGGTGAATCGTGCGCCCGGCCTTGGTCTCCTGCTCGATGTAGAGCGTCACGGCCGTTTTAAGACCCGAAAGCGAGAAACGATAGTCTCCTCTACTGTTAAGCGCACGGGGGAAATCGATCGCCTTGGGGTTGCCCGTCTCGGCCAGCTTAGAGATGATGGGGCCACCGGGATAGCCCAGGCCCAGCGCCTTGGCCACCTTGTCGAAGGCCTCGCCCACGGCGTCGTCGAGCGTCTCACCGAGCACCTCGTAGTCGCCCCACGCCTTCACGTGCACGAGCATGGTGTGCCCGCCCGAGACAAGCGTGAAGATGAACGGCGGCTTGAGGTCGGGCTGCGCCAGCAGGTTGGCAAACAGGTGCCCCTCCAGATGGTTGACGCACACGAGCGGCTTACCGGCAGCGTAGGCAAAGCCCTTGGCGAAGGCGACGCCAACCACGAGCGCGCCCACCAGGCCCGGACCCTGCGTCACGCCCACGGCGGCAAGCTCACTTGGTGCAATGGCTCCGCCCGTAAGGCCCAGCGATGCTGCGGCATCCTCGAGCGCCGCATCCACGACACTCACAATCACCTCAACGTGCTTGCGCGAGGCGATTTCGGGCACCACGCCGCCAAAACGGGCATGGAAATCAATCTGCGTCGACACCTGGTTGGCCAGCATATTGCCATCCGCATCGATAATCGCCACGGCCGTCTCGTCGCAGGAACTCTCGATAGCGAGCACTAGGCGGCGGCGTTCAATTTCGGCACGCTCCCCCTCGGAGCGCCCGGGCGCAGGCAGCGGCCATACGCGCTGCTCTGCCGCCGTCGGCTCGGGCGAAGCATTGTCGACCGGAAGCACCAGGGGCAGCGGAGCCGTCATGACGATGGCATCCTTGCCGGCACCATAGTAGCCGCGGCGACGGCCAGCCTCGGTAAAGCCCAGAGCGTTATAAAGCGCGATCGCTCCCTCGTTGCCGTCCTCGACCTCGAGCGAAGCCGTGGTGCAGCCGAGCATCTGGGCATCATAGCTCACGTGCGACAGCAGCTTGCGGGCAATGCCCTCGCGGCGATGTGCCGGGTCGACGGCGACATCCAGAATCTGCACATCACCGTCCACGACCATACCGCCGGCAAGGCCCAGCAGCTTGCCGTCGTCGTGTGCCACCCACCAACTACGCGGCGCAGCGACGTCCTCGCCCAGTTCGGACAGGAACATGCCCGGCGTCCACGCCTCGTGTCCGGCACCTTCAAAGCAGGCAGCCTCCAGCGCGCTCGCGCCCTCGGCATCCGCCGCGCCCATGGGACGGAACTGCAGATGACGACCGGCGAGCTCATCGGCAACACCCGTAATTTCGCTCTGCGCACTCTCGGCAAGACCAAGACGCTTGCGCTCGTTTTCCTCGGCATCCGAAAGGCGCGTGTAAATCGGCAAGACGCGGGCCGGATCGCCGTCACCCGCAGCGTGCGCGAGCAGCAAGCCCTCGCCCGAAGGCCACCACAGGTCGCGCTCCACGCAGCGGGCGGTCTCGTCCTCACCCAGCAGCTTGCCATAGCGCACGAGACTGTCACCAGTTAGCTGAACCTGGTCCCAGTCCGCTGCTTGGCGCCACTCATCGAGCGCCACGGCGGCCTTGACCACGTGTTCGCGCTCAAATTGACGCTCGGGACCCTCATCGACCAGCATATACAGCGCCGGATATACCTCACCGCGCATAGCATCGGCCAAGATACCAAGCTTGCCGCGCACGCCAGCCTTCCACGCCGTCCAAGCGCAAGCGTCGAGCGTCGACACGCCCAGCAGCGGAACATTGGCACCGCGCGCGAGGCCCTTGGCAGTGGAGATGCCGATGCGCACACCCGTAAACGACCCCGGGCCGCGGCCGACCACGTAGCAACCAACATCGCTGCGATCCAGACCGGCCTGAGCCAGCACGCCATCAACGGTATTCACGAGCTCAACGTTGGCGTGACGGCGACACATGTGGTCGCCACTCACGAGCTTCGTCTCGCCCGTCCGCCCATCAATCCAGCTTGCCGCGCAGGCAAGCATGTCGGTCGAAGTATCGAGCGCCACCACCAGCGCGTTGTCGTTATGCAAGCTCATCTTGTACAGCCTTATCAATCAAATGGGAAAGCTCCATTGCACGGTCACCGTGCGCCTCAAGCGTTATCGTTCGCACATCGCTGTCGCCCTCATCACGCTTGAGCGTCACCGAAAGATACTCATCCGTCAGCTCGTCCTGGAATTGTTCGCCCCATTCCAGCAGGCAAGCACCCTCGTAGCCCAGCACATCGAAAATGCCCGTATCCTCGAGCTCGTAGGCATGCTCCAGGCGGTATAGATCAAAGTGAAACAGCGGAATACGACCTTGATCGTGAACGGCCATGAGCGCAAACGTAGGGCTCGTAACCATATGCCCATCGCCCAGCCCGCGCGAGACGCCCTTGGTAAAGTGAGTTTTGCCCACTCCCAGGCCACCGGTCAGGATGAGCACATCGCCGTCCTCAAGGCACGGTGCAATTAGCTCGCCAAAGTACTCCGTATCGGCAGCGCAAGTCGTTTTGTAAGTACCTACCCCCAGGCGCTCCAGGGACATATATGCTCCTTATTATTCCGAGGCGTCCTCTGGTGCGGGATGTCGCTCCAGATAGTCGCCCAGCATCTTAAAGTCTTCCTCCAGCAGCTCCTGCCACGCCGGATTGCGTAGCGCTGCTGCCGGATGGAAAGTGGGCATTACTACAAAATGCCCCATCTGGTGGAACCTGCCGCGCAGCTTAGTAATGCCAATCTCGGTCTTAAGCACAAAGTGCGTCGCGGGGTTGCCGAGCGTCACGATAATATCGGGCCAGATGCTTCGAATCTGCTCACGCAAAAACGGCGAGCAAGCCAGCACTTCCTCGGGACGCGGATTGCGGTTTCCCGGCGGGCGGCACTTAAGCACGTTGGCAATGTAGACGTCTTCGCGTTTGAGCCCCGCCAGCGACAAAATGCCGTTGAGGTCTTCACCCGCCGCCCCCACAAAGGGTTCGCCCTGCAAATCCTCGTTGCGACCCGGCGCCTCACCGATAAACATCACGCGAGCGCGGGGGTTTCCCACGCCAAACACGATATTGTGACGCGACTGGTAGAGCTGGCAGAGGTGACAATCGCCCAGAACGGCCTCAATTTCCTCGAGTGCGACCTCACGTGGCGCCTGATGGGTATGGCCGGGGATGTGCATGACGCCCATAGCGACTCCTACACGTAGACCTTGTCGAGGCGCATGCCAAAGCCACAGGCGACCTCGTAGTTAATCGTGCCGCGCAGTCGGGCCATCTCGTCCATAGTGATCTCGGCATCGCCATCGCGGCCGACGATAATCATCTCGTCACCATATTCGGCCTCGGGAATCTCGTGTGCCGGGTTGGACTGAATGGCGACCATAAACTGATCCATGCAGATATTGCCAACCTGATGCACGCGCTCGCCGCGATACAGCACATCCATACGATTGGAAAGCGTACGCGATAGGCCGTCGGCATAACCAATCGGCAGCGTGCAGATCTGAACGCGCGTACGCGGTACGCGGTAGGTAAAACCGTAGCCCACGCCCTCACCCATCGCAGGGTGTGCCACGCGCGTCACGCGCGCATGGACGCCCATAACGGGATCAAGCTGCATCACGCGGCCACTCAGCTCGCACGGCTGCATGCCATACAAGCCAACGCCGGCGCGAATCATATCAAAATGCATCGAGGGGTCGAGCATCGAGGACGGCGTGTTGGCGCAGTGCACGATACCGCACTCAAAGCCCGCATCCTTAATGGCCTGAACGGCCTCGGTAAAGCGCTGACACTGCAGTTTGTAGTCCCAGCCCGAAGGTTCATCGGCCGTGGCGAAGTGCGTAAATACGCCGTCGCACTGAATACCGCGATGGAAATTAATACCGCGGACAAAGTCAAGCACCTGCGTGTAGTGAACGCCGATACGATTCATGCCCGTCTCGATGGCGAGATGATACTTGCCCACCTTGCCCGCCGCGACGGCACATTCGCCATACGCAAGAGCAAAGTCAGACGTATAGACCGAGGGCATGATATCAAACTCGAGCAACGTCGGAATGGCCTCGATAGGCGGCTCGCTTAGGATGAGGATGGGCTTCGTAATCCCGCCCTGTCGGAGCTCAACGCCCTCGTTAACCGTCGCCACGGCAAACATGTCGGCACCGGCCGAATACATGATCTTGGCGCACTCAACAGCTCCATGACCATAAGCATCGGCCTTGACCACGCAGCACAGGCGCTGACGTGGATTCAGCAAGTTCTTATAGGCCCTCGTGTTGCGACGGAGCGCCCCGCGGTCGATCTCGACCCAGGACCAGCGCGTCAAATCGGCTTTATTCATGATTAGTCATCCGACCCTTCGTCCATGATTCCCAGATCTTCGAGCGCATCCTTTGCCGCCAGCTCCATGGCAGGACCGATCAAGTCGATAAGATCGGTCGCGATAACGCTCTTCTCACCATACTCCGTCGCCGCGGCAAAACCGGCGTAGCTGTGAAGTGCGACGGCGTACGAATACAGCAACTCCCAACGATCCATCTCGTCGCGCATGGTGGCAAGCGTGCCGGCCAAAATACCCGCGAGAACATCACCTGAACCGGCAGTTGCCAGAGAAGCCGGACCCGAGAGCGGCAGCAGTACACGCTCAACGCCACAGATAGCCGTCGTCGGCCCCTTGGCAATGACCACCAGATTGTCGGAGCCTGCAGCCCAGACAACCTTCTGCGCGGCTGCAATCGCGGTACCAAGGTCGTTCACCTCGTCACCGGCAACCAGACGCGAAAGCTCACGATAGTGCGGCGTCATAACCAACGGCTGCTCGCGACGATACATCTCGGGGTTACTATCAATACCATCAATGGCAATCTTAGCAAGGCAGTTGAGTGCATCGGCATCCAAAATAAGCGGTACATCAAGCTCGAGCAAGCCCGAAACCACCTGCATAGCGCCGGCAGACGTCGTCATACCGGGACCGCACAGTACACAGCTGTACTTCTTTGCAATCTCGCACACCGTCATGCGCGCAGCGGCGCCAAAGGAGCCGCGGGAATCAGACGGGATAGCAAAGACGGGAATCGAAGGAAGTGCAATGCGAATAAGATTAGCGCAGGCGTCAGGAGCCGCGACTGCCACGTAACCAGCACCCGCGCGAGCTGCAGACTTGGCCGCCATAATGGCAGCACCAGGATATTGCGCAGATCCGGCGACAATAAGCACAGAGCCACGGGAATACTTATCGATATTCGTAGGTAGTGGAGCAAAGTAATCAACTAAGTCACCGGGCTCGACAATCTCGGCGGCGTGGTCGACATCATCGATGACCTCGTCAAGACGGTCGTAAAGATTGCCGCAGATCAAATCGCCAGCATACTCAGGGCCATCAGCGCTATACAGACCAATCTTGGGCGCAATCATCGTCACCGTATGTTCGGCACGAATGCAGTCGTCATCAACAACGCCCGTCTCGGCATTCAGGCCCGAGGGGACATCAATGGATACGACACAATCGGCGCATTCATTGACCGTAGGAATCCAGATGGAGAACGGCGCACGCAGATTCCCGTGGAAACCGGTACCAAATATGGCATCGACAACAACATCGGCCTTATCGATCAAAACCTCGAGTTCGTCACGCGAGGGGCCGACGCAAACGTGCACATCGCGGCCGGCAGTACGACGAGCAACATGACGTGCCAGAGCAGCAGGAATCTCATCCGGCTCAACCGGAGAAACGATATCGACGTCCACGCCCTTATGGCTCAGGATATCGGCGGCAACCCAACCGTCGCCGCCATTATTACCAAAACCGACCAGAAAGAGAACCCGATCGGGATTGAGCTTCAAGACCTCGTTGGCGGCAAACTCACCCGCTAGCTCCATAAGCTCGGCCTTCGAAGTCCCTTCGCGTTCGATGATATCCTCGAGACGAACGACTTCTTCGGTACTCAAAACCGGTTTCATCTATGCTCCTAGCGTATCTTGCGAAGCATCGCCCAGGTGCTCCGTCAATGCTGAATTCTGCAGCTGCTCAAGCTCATCTAAAACAGAGCGAGCCTCTTTAAATGTCTGCGCAACGCGTTTCTTAGTGCTCACCTTTTCATCTTTTGGCTTAGGCCGAGCATCTTCGGTAATCGCGATGGCATTCGCAACGGCTAAGTCTCCTGTAAGCGTAATGGAAAGAGCGACCTCAACAACACCCAGCTCATGAGCGATCTCGAGTGCACGGCCCGAAAGCAGCGCCTTCGGTTTGCCGAGTTTATCACGCGTTACCGAAACATCCTTGCGACCCACGCCTTGACTAAAACCCGTGCCGAGAGCTTTAAGTACAGCCTCGCGCGAAGCAAAGCGGCTGGCATAGTGAGCAGCGGGACGCGATGATGCATCACAATATGCACGCTCTTCTTCGGTAAACACACGCCGAGCAAACGACGGCGTCTTTTCAAGAATTGATTTCATACGGGAAATCTCGACGATATCAACGCCGATACCAGCTTCAGCCATGTTCACCTCCATATCGCACAGACTAGGTTATTGTAGCCCGTTCACAGAAGATGCGACAAACAAGGGTTATAAAACACAGCTACTATGTGAGACAAAAGCCCGTAAACGCAAAAAAGGGGGAGGCCGCGAGGCCTCCCCCCTTCTCGATTCAAGCGTACGGCTCGGTGCCGTCCACCGGTCAGCGGCGCCCTGGCCTCCCACGGGCTGACCCCGCAGTACTCTCGGCGCGATGGGGCTTAGCTTCCGGGTTCGGAACGGGACCGGGCGTGCCCCCCATGCTCTGGCCGC
>DBFWCI010000062.1:0-14046 GCA_048485235.1 Collinsella sp. | reverse complement strand
GGCATGAATAGTGTGAGACCTGAGACGACATAATCCTCAAGGATGAGGGCCGGCGCGTGGACGACCGCCCAATTCAGTCTGGCGCACGATGGGGCGCGCCGTTATTTCTTCATAAGTTGGAATCATCATCCGGGCATAAGGCCCGGCCAAATATGGAGAGACATTATGAACGTGCAGAACCCGGCCGCATCGCGCGGCATCGCTATTCAGGCCGTCGACTTGGTCAAGAACTACGGCACTGGCAGCAATATGGTCCATGCCCTGCGCGGCGTGAACGTGAGTTTCGAACGCGGCAAATTCACCGCCATCATGGGCCCGTCCGGCTCCGGCAAATCCACGCTTATGCACACGCTCGCCGGCCTCGACTCCGCCACATCCGGGCATATTCTTTTCGGCGGGGCAGACCTGACCCGCATGAACGACAAGCAGCTCACCTTGCTACGTCGCCACAAGATCGGCTTCATCTTCCAAAGCTTCAACCTGTTGCCCATGTTCACCGCCGAACAGAACATCCTCATGCCACTGACTCTCGCCGGAGACAAGCCCGACCACGCCTGGTTCGACCTGCTCGTCGATACCCTGGGACTGAAGCAGCGCCTGAACCACCGACCGAATGAACTGTCCGGTGGCCAGCAGCAGCGCGTGGCCATCGCCCGTTCACTCGCCATGCAGCCCAAGGCCATGCTTTTTGACGAGCCCACAAGCGCCCTCGATCCCGAAATGATCAACGAGGTGCTCGAGGTCATGGTCCGTCTGGCCCAGAAGGGCATGACGATGATCGTCATCACGCACGAGATGAACTTCGCCCGCCGCGTGGCCGATCGCGTCGTGTTTATGGCCGACGGCCAGATCGTGGAAACCGGCACGCCCGACGAGTTCTTCGACCACCCCCAGACCAAGCGCGCCCAGGACTTCCTCAACTCCATCAAGGGCCACTAACCCAATTGCCACGCGGACAAATTCATCAGTAACGTTTGCTCCGCGCCACCCCTGTGCCATGTCCACCCGGATTCGAAAGCTACGCCCATGATCGGAACCCGCACCTCATCGTCCTACACTCCGCACGTCGACGTCGATCCCGCCGACCGTCCGCTCATCCTGGTCGCACCACGCTGGGAAGAAGCGAAACCCTATTTGAGCGAGACGCTCTCCCCCAACGAGGAGATTGCGAGCGTCTTTGTCGATGCCATCCTTGCCGCCGGCGGCCTGCCGCTGCAGATGTCCATCACCGAGGACATTGAAGTCATCCGTCATTACGTCGATATCGCCGACGGCATCGCCATTCCCGGCGGCCCCGATGTCAATCCCAAACGTTGGGGCGATGATCGACCCTACGACCCCACCCTCTGCTGCGAGATCCGCGATAGCTTTGAGTTTAAGCTGGTCGGCGAGGTGCTCCGCGCCAAAAAGCCGCTCTTTACCACCTGCCGCGGCACGCAGTTGCTCAATGTCGCCACCGGCGGCACCCTGTGCATGGACGTGCCAAGCCTGGGCGCGCGCGAGGGCCGCACGCAGTGGCGCCATACCCACGTGCTCAACGACCCCGTGCATCCCGTCGAGGTCGTGCCGGGCTCGTTGCTGGAGCGCGCGCTTGGCGGGCACAGGCTTATCCAGACCAACTCCGCACACCACTGCTGCATCGATCGTCTGGGTAAAAGCACGCGCTTGGTCGCCAAGGCAACCGATGGCGTGCCCGAGTGCATCGAAGTCGAAGGCCAACCCTTCTGCCTGGGCGTGCAATGGCATCCCGAGTACACCTGGCAGACGCTCGAAACCGACTTTAACCTCTGGAAGTCGTTTGTCGAGGCGGCAGCCAAGGTCAAGCAGGCCCGCTAGCACGCGAACCACAAAACAGATAAGGGCGCCCCGCCGGCCACATGGTCCGGCGGGGCACCCTTTCACCTATATGTGGCCGGCAAGCAGCCCAAGGCTCGCAAGCTCTTATTCAGCCGCCTCGCGCAGAGCCGACATCGTTGCCGCATATTGCTGCTGCAACGCATGCATTCCCTCGCGAGCGCCGTCAACGGCATCGGCGCCGCGCAGTGCTTCGGTCACCACGACCGCCGGCTCGTACAGATTATCGAATCCCAGGTTCTGGCTCACGCCCCTGAGCGTGTGCGCTGCCATAAACGCACCTTCGGCGTCTCCTGCCGCCATGGCGGCCTCCAGCTTGTCCATGCTCTCGTCATCCAAAAACTTGAGGGCAAAGCGGGCAAGCATTTCCTCGCCCATCAGCCGAGCGCACGCGTCATCATAATTAGCGCCGATCTTCTCATACGCCTCACGCATGGAAATCATGGATTAAAACTCCTTAGGTCAAACTAAATCGTGGGAAACGCGACAACGTCGGCGGGGCGTGCCAACGTCTCGGCAATACGGTCTTGCACCTCGAGCAGACAGTCGAGCAACAGCGGGTTAAACTCACCGCACTTACCGTCCAAGATCATCTGGATAGCCTCCTTGTGCGGGATAGCGTCCTTGTACACGCGCACGCTCGTCAGAGCATCGTACACGTCGGCCACCGAGACCACCTGCGCGGCAATGGGAATATCGTCGCCCTTAAGGCCATCGGGATAGCCCTTGCCGTCCCAGCGCTCGTGGTGCCAACGCGCAATTTGGTACGCATATTCCATAAGCGCATTGCCGACGTGATGGCAACCCAGCTCAAGCAACATGTCGGCGCCGATCGTGGTATGCGTCTTCATAATCTCGAACTCCTCGGACGTAAGGCGTCCGGGTTTGTTGAGAATCGCATCGTCAATCGCCATCTTGCCGATATCGTGCAGCGCCGAAGCCAGGGCAATCGTGGAGCGTTCCTCGTTGTCGAGGGAAATGGTGTCGCTACGCTGGACTAGACAGCCAAGCAGCAGCTCGGTCAGCTTTTCGATATTCGTAACGTGCCTGCCACTCTCGCCATTGCGAAGTTCCATGACACCGGCCATGATGTCAATGAGCATGCGACTGTTCTTGACGCGCTCGTTGTACTGCTGGGACAGCAGGCTCGTCAGGCGGCGCTGCTTGGCGTATAGGCGGATGGTGTTGCTTACACGGCGGCGCACGACACGGGAGTCAAACGGGCGGCTGATATAGTCCGAGGCGCCCAGCTCGTACGCGCGCAGAACCACATCGTCGGAATCTTCGCTCGAGATCATGATGACAGGTAGTTTGTCAACAACCGATCGGCGCGACAGATCGGCCAGCACCTCAAAGCCGCTTATGCCCGGCATGACAATGTCCAGCAGCACGAGCGACAACTCATCGCCATAGCGGTCGACCATATCGAGCGCCGTACGACCGTTGTCGGCCTCGAGGATGCAATACTCGTCCTTGAGCATCTCGTTGAGAATGACTCGGTTCATCTCGGAGTCATCGACAATAAGTACCAAAGGCTTTTCGCTTTGGAAGGCTTCGATGGAATCGGCATCGGTCACGACCGTACCGGCTTTTGCCTTAGCGCGGCTCAATAACTGGACAGCGCGGCCAACGCCCTCATCGACCGTCTCGCCATGAATGCGAACGCCACCAACACATGCCGTCAAGCTCACGTACTCATGGCCCGGAACAATCGTGGCATGAACGGCATCGGACACCTGGTGCAGGCGACGGGTGAAGTCATCGGAGGGAATATTGGGCATGACGACCACAAACTTGTCGCAGCCATAGCGTACGAGCTCGTCAGTCGAACGAATTCCGCCGCGTATGGCTGTCGCCACAGCACCGAGCGCAAGGTCGCCGGCATGACGGCCACACGTATCGTTGAAGACCCTAAAATCATCAAGGTCGACACCGCAACGCCGGCATTCATGCGGGCGCTACGGAGCTTTTCCTCGTAATATCGGCGATTGCGCACACCCGTCAGCACGTCGGTGTAGACGAGGTCCTCTTCTGCAGCCTCTTGCTCATCGATCGGACGCACCATCAGCAGGACGTGAGGCTCGCCCTCGACCTTCAGAGGGCGCAGACGAGCGCGGTACTCAACACCATCGTTGAGCAGTTGCTCCGACACCTCATCGGAATCTGCCAAGGCCTCAAGACTCGACTGACGCAGACAAGGGCAGCGATTGCCGGCGAGCAGACAGTTAGGCTCGCTCTTAATCTGATCGGCCGACAGCAAACGCACCACGGGGTAGGTCTTCGCGACGCGGGCGACCTCGGCGGCAGCCTCCTCGTCGGTTAGATTGACCTCGTGATTATTGAGCATATGGGGCCCTTTCGATAGTTTCGCATGGTAGCGGTGCATATCAATTGGTACAAGGGTAGCATCTAACAGCTGAAGGCAAACGCGCGATTATCGTTACATTTTTATGACCTGGCAAACGGCGGTAATGGAGCCGCGGGCGCGCGGTTATGGGCGCATTCGTTAACAATGACGAAACGCTAACAGCCCCTCTCCCCGCAGGTCATCGAGCGTGCTAACGCTCCAAGACATCGCGAACGGCGTTTGCCGCCGTAACGGGGCGATCGCGCAGACCGTTATGCGCGCCCGGGATCGTCACGAGGGGGCAATCGAGATATTCGGCAGCCGCTCGCGTACCAGCCTCGCGGGGCGTACCGACCGAGAGCTCGCCCAAAAACACGGCCGACACCGCCTTTGACGCGCGGTCGCGCTCCCAGTCGGGAGCATATGTCATATTCGTTCCATATTCGTTCGCCATAAAGCAACGACCATTGCGCAGGGCATGTTTGGCTTCCGCTTCGGTCGTCCCGGGAGCCTCGGGGTCCAAGTCGCCGAGAGCTCCCAAGAAAAGCCGAAGCGCCCTTGAAACCTTTCCAGCCGCAATCATATCGAGCAAAATCGGAGCTGCGCCCATGCCGACGCCTTCGGCCGACACAGCCGGCTCATGCAGAATCGCACGGGCGACGAGATGGGGTTCGGTGCGAAGAAGCTCCAGCGCCACCAACGTACCGGCGCTGTGCGCAAGCACATTTGTCGGAGCGCCAACGTGTTCGATCACGGCCTGCAGGTCGGCGGCCTGAGCGGCAAGATCATAGCTGCCGTCTGCCGCTTCGCTGCTGCCACCGCAGCCGCGGCGGTCGTAGGCAATTACGCGGTAGTTGCGACTGAGTTCACAAGCGATACCGTCAAAAAATGTGCCGTCGACACAAGCGCCGTGCACGCACACCAAGGCAGGAGTATCAGGCGACACATCCGGGCCGGCATATTCGCGACAGGCAATCGTGGTGCCCGCATTCTCGACCGTAAAATCCATGTTGTGCCCCCATCATCAATGCTCATCCAGTTGCACGTCAGTGCGGTTGGATGGACCCGCATTGCCTTACACCTTGTTAACAGATTAACTTTACCCGACCCGAGGCTTTTCATGACACGGCATAATGAGCGACGTGAAAAAACGAAACTTGTAAAGCAAGAGCCCGCACCCTGCTTTGGAGCCGATGCTATGCTTAGGCACAATTGTCTTGAGGAGCATATGCCTATGTCTACGTTTTTGAATGCCAGCCCCATCTTTGGGCCCGTTCGCAGCCGTCGCCTTGGTCTCTCGCTCGGCGTCAACATGATGCCGGCCAGCGGCAAAATCTGCACGTTCGACTGCATTTACTGCGAAAACGGCCTCAACGCCGAGCGCCCCTGCCATGAGCCGTACAACACAGCTGCCGTGGTACTCGACGCGCTCGAGGCAAAGCTGCACGAGATGGCAGCTGAGGGCGAGCTCCCCGATGTGATCACCTTCGCAGGCAACGGCGAGCCCACCGCCGCGCCGGAGTTTCCGCAGGCCATCGCCGGTGCCGTCGCGTTTCGCGACCAGCTTGCCCCAAACACCAAGATTGCCGTGCTTTCCAACGGCACGCGCGCCGACCGTCCCGAGGTGCACGACGCGCTCATGATGGTCGACGACAACATTCTTAAGCTCGATACCGTCGACCCGGCGTTTATCCAGCTGCTTGACCAGCCTGTTGGCCCCTACGACGTCGAGCACCAGATCGAGACGTTCGCAAGCTTTGACGGTCACGTTATTATCCAGACGATCTTTTTGACCGGCGAGTATCAGGGCAAGCTCATCGACAACACCGGCGAGGAGTACGTTGCCCCCTGGCTCGCGGCGCTTGAGCGTATTCGCCCACAAGAAGCGACCATCTACACGGTGGCGCGCGAGACACCGGTCGCCGGCCTTGCCAAAGCGGCGCCCGAGGTGCTCGACACGATTGCCGCACGCGTACGCGCCCTCGGCATCCCCTGCCAGGTGAGCTACTAGCGCGCAGCTGCCCTGTGAGTGGGCTATACTAGCTGCGAATGAAAGGAAGTTAGCCATGTATGACAAAGGACCCGTGCCTGGCCGCAACGACGCTTGCTGGTGCGGCAGCGGCAAAAAATATAAGAAATGCCATAACGCCTTTGATGAGCGCCTTGAGCGCCTGTGGGAAGAGGGCTGGGAGGTCCTGCCCCGCACGCTCTACAAGACGCCCACCGATATCGAGGGCATCAAGCGCTCGGCCGCTATCAACGTGGGCGTGCTCGATTACGTAGGCGAACGCATCGCCGCGGGCATGACCACCAACCAGATTGATCAGATGATCTACGACTACACCGTTGAGCACGGCGGCACGCCGGCCGATCTTAACTACGAGGGCTACCCCAAAAGCGTGTGCACATCGATCAATGATGTGGTCTGCCACGGCATTCCTTGCGACACGGACGTGCTGCACGAGGGCGACATCATCAACGTGGACTGCTCCACGATCCTGGACGGTTACTTTAGTGATTCGAGCCGTATGTTCTGCATCGGCGAGGTCTCGGCCGAGCGCCAGCGCCTGGTCGACGTCACCCGCGCCAGCGTGGAGGCGGGTCTGGCGGCCGTCAAGCCATGGCTGCCACTGTCCGTTATGGCCGAGGCCGTGCAAAAGACCGTCGAGAACGCCGGGTTTAGCGTGGTGCGCGAGTACGGCGGACACGGCATCGGTAAGGAATTCCACGAGGACCCGTTTGTGGGCTTTACCACCGAGGCGCCCGATGTGGACACCATCATGGCTCCGGGCATGGTCTTTACCATCGAGCCCATGGTCAACGCCGGAGCGCCCGACATCAAGATCAGCAAGGGCGACGGTTGGTGCGTGCGCACCAAGGACGGCAGCGATTCGGCCCAGTGCGAGGTACAGCTCGTGGTGACCGAGGACGGTTACGAGCTGCTCAGCTGGTAGCTGCGGATGCGCCGGATGCTGACGGGTACGCTCGTCTTGCATCCGGCGTTTTTATTTGAACATTTTGCCTGATAAAACCTGCCAAAATAAACCTGTCCCTTTTTGGCAGGTCGAGCGGAGAGGACTGCTTGTGAACATCCTGGTTTTGCTGCCCGTCAATGACCGCCATCGCGCAATTCTTGAGTCGAGCGCTCCGGGCGAGGACTTTATCTACACGAGCGCCGACGCCGCCACGCGCAAGCAGGTCGCCGATGCCGACGTGATCCTGGGCAACATCGACCCTGGCATGCTCACGGCATGCGAGCATCTCCAGCTGTTGCAATTGCAGACCGCCGGCTATGACGACTACCTTGCCGCCGGCACCGTGCCGGCCGACGCCAAGCTTTCCTGCTCGGTGGGCGCCTACGGCCAAGCCGTGAGCGAGCACATGTTTGCCATGGTCCTTTCCATGATGAAGCGCCTGCCCGGCTATCACGATTTGCAGCGCGAGCATCGCTGGGAGGATTTGGGGCCGGTCACCTCGCTCAAAAGCGCCAATGTGCTGGTGCTGGGCGCGGGCGATATCGGCGGCCACTTCGCCACGCTCTGCCGCGGCATGGGCGCGCACGTCCGCGGCATCAAGCGCCATCCGCTCGTCTACCCCATTGTGTTTGAGGACATGGACGGCATGGACGCCCTATCCGAGCGCCTGGCCGAGGCTGACATCGTCGCATCCTTTATGCCCAGCACACCCGAGACCCGCGGCCTGGCGAACGCCGAGTTCTTCGCCGCGATGAAACCGGGCGCTTTCTTTGCCAACGGCGGCCGCGGCGACCTTGTGGTCGCCGACGACTTGGTTGTCGCCCTGGAGTCGGGACATCTCGCCGGCGCCGCGGTCGACGTCACCGACCCCGAACCGTTGCCTGAGACAAGCCCCCTGTGGGATGCGCCCAACATGCTCATCACGCCACACGTCTCCGGCTGGTTCCACCTGGCAGCCACGCTCAACAATGTGGTCGACATTGCCGCGGAGAATCTGCGTCACCTGCAGGCAGGCGAGACCCTGCGCTGCTGGATCGAACACTGATTGTTCCGGCGTTTTCCAAACGCCGGAACCCCTCGACGCTGCGAGCCCGCCAGAGCGAGCAATCTGACGTTCAATCGTCGGGCATGGCCAAAAGGCCTATGCCCTCCTCTTTCACGTCACCTTGCTCGCTCTGGACATCGCTCGCTGACGTTTGCTCAACCTGCGGTGTCATAACAATTCTGTCCAGCTGTTGGCATTGCGGCATTTGCCCAAATAAAACCTGCCAAAGTAAACCTGTCCCTTTTTGGTAGGTTTTAGAGCTCCACGCTTTCGGCGCCGTTGATGTTGAGGTTGCGCTCGTAGAAGGCCGTGAGGGCGCGGATGGCACACATCACGTCGCGCACGCCGCCGGTCTCGTAGCTCGAGTGCATGGCCAGCTGCGGCAGGCCCACGTCTACGGCGTGCATGCTCGCCTGCATGTTCGACAGGTTGCCCAGGGTGGAGCCGCCGGCCATATCACTCTTGTTGGCGAAGGCCTGCGTGGGCACGTCGGCGTCATCGCAAATAGCCTGGAACACCGCGCGGCTAAAGGCATCGGTGCAGTAGTGCTGGTTGGCGGCTTCCTTGATAACGATGCCGCCGTTGAGCACGACCTGGTTGCGGGCATCGCACTTCTCGGCGTGGTTGGGATGCACGGCATGCGCATTATCGCAGCTCACGAGCATCGAGGCGGCAAGTGCGCGATGGTACGACTCGTCATCGAAGCCCAGCGATCCGTTAATGCGGCGCAGCGCATCGGCCAAGAACGTCGACATGGCTCCCTGCTTGGTCTCGGAGCCAACCTCCTCGTTATCAAAGCAGCAGAAGACCGAGATATCGCGCGCGTTCTCAGCACCCAAAAATGCCTGCAGCGAGGTATAGGCGCAGGCCAGGTCGTCGAGCTTGGGCGTCGAGATAAACTCGTCGGCCCAGCCCCAAATGCGCGCATCCTGACGATTGACCAGGAACAGATCGCGGCCCAAAATTTGCTCGGGCTCAACGTCCAGCTCATCGGCAATCAGAGCGTCAAAATCTCCCTGCTTGAGTTCACCGGCGCTGATGAGCGGGCACAGGTCAACGGCTCGGTTGGGAGCAAAGCTCTCGTTAACGCCACGGTTCATATGGATGGCAAGGCTCGGGATGATGGCGACTTCGCGCTCGGTGGCGAGCAAGCGACTCTCGATGCGGTCGCCCTCACGCACCAGCACGCGGCCCGCGAGCGCCAGCGGGCGGTCGAACCAGGTGTAGTCGATCATGCCGCCGTAGGCCTCGATGTTCAGGCGCAGCGTCTCGCCCGCGCCGTCGAGCTCGGGCACGGCCTTGACCTTAAACGTCGGCGAATCGCTGTGCGACGCCGCGAGCTGAAAATGATAGTCACCGGCAACGCCGTCCTCGCCCCACGTCGCGGCCAGGTCCTCGCCCACCTTAAAGGCAACAACGCTCGAGGTGTTGCGCTGCGTGTAATAACGCCCGCCCGGCTCGATGTCCCACGCCGCGTTCTCGGGCAGGTAGGTAAAGCCCGCCTCGTCGAGCTCGGCCATAATGGTCGCCGCCGTATGGAACATGCTGGGGCATGCCTCGATAAAGTCGATAAGGTCGTTGGCGGCCTCGATATCGTCGGCCGTCACATGTGCGCGCTCGAGCGTTTCCTGATCCGTCATGCTCTCCCCTTTCGCTGGGTTGATGGTCCCCTCCAGCATACCCCGCCACGCCAGTGCCGCACTCTTCATTCCGTGCTTAATTCCGCGCCACTCACCAAGTTGAGCCATCATGCCCGTGCACCTTTTGCGACAATTACGCTAACAGGACGAGAGGAGTCGTCATGAAGCCACGTAACATTGCCATCGCCTGCGGTGTCGCGGGAGTCGCCGTCGGCCTTGCCGCTGCCACCGGTATCGTTTATCACAAGCAAATCAAGTCCGCCGCGTCGCTCAAACGCTTGACCGGCTACGCGGATAGCTATGACCTGTACGCAATCGACATCGCCTACGACTACGATCTTGATCGCATCATCGCCGCTGGCGTGCGCGACGACCAGGCCTACATCGATGCCGTGGTGGCGCAGGTGCTGCCCGGTGTGCCGGTACATGTCCAGGCGCCCCAGTTTGCCTGCAGCGCTTTTGTCGCCGTAGATGCCGAAGGCCGCGTGCGCACCGGTCGCAATTACGACTTTAAGGACGACACCTCGGCACTGCTGGTGCGCAATCACCCACGTGGCGGCTATGCCTCCATCGGGTTTGCCGCCCTTAACAACCTGGGCGATAACACTCCGCTTGACTCCGTCGCCGGACGTGCCGCCGCACTCATGGGCCCGTTTGCCCAGCTCGACGGTGTTAACGAATGCGGCGTGTCCATTGCCGTACTCACTCTGGATTCCAAGCCCTGTGACCAGGACGCGCAACGCCCCGTCATCAATACCTCGCTCGCCATCCGTCTGGTGCTCGACCGTGCCGCCACCACGCAAGAAGCTGTCGACCTGCTTTCCGCCTACGACATGCACGCCATGGCAGGACGCGATTACCACTTCTTTATCAACGACGCCGCCGGTGACGCGCGCGTAGTAGAGTGGGATCCGCGCGATCCGGACCGTGCTTTCAAAGCGACTCCCGTACGCCAGGTTACGAACTTCTACGCCTGCTATGGCGACGAAGTGCTGCCCAACCAAAAGAATGGCGAGCTGGGCCATGGTAAAGAGCGCGCCATCGCAATCGCCGATGTCCTTGACGCCCATGTCGGTGCCCAGGACGAGGCAGTCGCTTGGAAGGCCCTGCGCGCCGCGGCGCAAGAGCCCAATCCGGAAGACATCACCAGCAACACGCAATGGTCGGTCGTCTTTGACAATACCAAACCCGCCGCCGCTATTACGCTGCGCCGCCACTGGGGCGACGTCAACGCCTTCGCACTGTAAGGAGCTGGCACCGTCGTCCTTACGCTCGCCTGACGTTGCTTACATTTCCATACGCTTGAGCTAACACGTTTTACCCCCGCATCAACAGTGTGCGGGGGTAAACTTATGCGCATGTTATAACTTGCCCGGAAGGATTCACCATGCTTAGGATCGGTCTTCTTACTAGTGGCGGCGACTGCCAGGCGCTCAACGCCACCATGCGCGGCATCGTCAAAACGCTTATGACCAATAGCGAAGAACCTATCGAGATCTACGGTTTTGAGGACGGCTACCAAGGCCTTATCTACAGCAGGTTCCGCGTCATGACACCCGCCGATTTTAGCGGCATCCTCACCCGCGGCGGCACTATTCTGGGCACGAGCCGCACGCCGTTTAAGCGCCTGAACATTCCCGAGGCCGACGGCGTCGAGAAGGTGCCCGCGATGGTCCACACCTATCATAAGCTGCAGCTCGACTGCCTGTTTATGCTGGGCGGTAACGGCTCCACCAAGACCGCCAACCGCCTGCGCGAAGAGGGCCTCAACGTTATCGCCCTGCCCAAGACCATCGATAACGACACCTGGGGCACCGAGATGACGTTTGGCTTTACGAGCGCCATCGACGTCGCCACCAAGTGCATCGATGACATCCACACCACCGCTTCGAGCCACGGCCGCGTGTTCGTCATCGAGATCATGGGCCACAAGGTTGGCTGGATCCCGCTGTACGCCGGTGTCGCGGGCGGTGCGGACGTCATCCTGATTCCCGAGATCCCCTACGACATGAACCAGGTCATCAAGACCATCGAGCATCGCATGGAGACCGGCAGCCGCTTTACCATCGTGGCCGTCGCCGAGGGCGCCATCTCCAAGGAGGACGCGGCGCTGTCCAAGAAGGAGTACAAGAAGAAACTCGCCGAGCGCACGAGCCCGTCGATCGTCTACGACATCGCCAAGGAGATCGAGGCCAAGACCGGTCGCGAGACCCGCGTCGCCATCCCCGGTCACACGCAGCGCGGCGGCCAGCCCGACGCCCAGGACCGCATCTTTGCGACTCAGTGCGGCGTCGAGGCAGCGCTCGGCTGCCTGCGTGGCGAGTTTGGCTACATGATTGCCTTGCGTGACGGCAAGATGTGCCACATGCCGCTCGAGGAGGTCGCCGGCAAGCTCAAGTTTGTCGACCCCCAGAGCGATCTGGTGCGCGAGGCCAAGGCGTTGGGCATCAGCTTCGGCGACGAATAGCCTCGGCTGGAACCGCCCCATCGGAGGCCCCAGGGCTTACCTCCCAAATCGTCCTCGGACATGTCAGGACCCCGCCGTGCGCTTCGCGCGGCGGGGTCCTTCCGTCCTGCGGAAAGATTTGGGAGGTACGCCCTAGGGCCTCCTGCGGTAACTAGGGAGGCCGAGGCTATTCGTCTTCTTGCTGCGGGTGCGTGGGCTGAGATTTTGGGATGTTGCAGGCTCTTAGCTGAGAGTAGCACCGACATTTGTCCTGAAATGGCTGGTCGTTAGGGGTTGCTACCGGTAGTTGCGGTAGGGTTGGAGCAGATTCTAACTAGAAATGGTGGTCGCTACCGGTTGTTCTCGGCATACTCGCCTCATTCGATTCGACCATCAAACGAAAGGAACCATCATGGATCTTGAGATGGCGCAGCGCCTCGTCGATCGCCGCAAAGCTGCCGGTCTTTCTCAGGAGGCGCTTGCCGCCCAGCTGGGTGTGAGTCGTCAGGCTGTCAGTAAATGGGAGCGCAGCGAATCCTCGCCCGATACCGATAACCTTATTGCGCTCGCCGCGCTGTATGGCGTATCGCTGGATGAGCTGTTGTATGGGGAGACGGTGGATAGCACTGACGACTCGCAAGCTGATGATGAGGCACAGGACAGCGACGCCGGCACCAAAGCTTCAGATGAGGCTGAAGAGGCTGAGGCTTCTACTGAGCACTCTGGTTACAGCGATAAGCCACTTGTCGATATTTCCCTCACGCGCGGCATCCACGTTATTGATCCCAACAAAGGCGAAGAGGTCCATGTTGGCTGGAATGGCATCCATGTGGCTAACGAGCGCAAGGGCGAAGAGGTCCATGTGGGGCCAGGCGGATTGCATATCGATACGCTTGAGGACGATGGACATAGCGTGCATACCAATGACGACGGCACCGTCACCATCGACGGCGAGACGTTTTCCAGCTGGAAGGAAGCACACGACAAGCTCGACCATCATGGCAAGCATTTCCACACCAAGGTCGGACGTACATGGAACAAATTCCCCTTCCCCGCGCTCGTCACCCTCGCCTACCTGGTGCTCGGCATTGCCTACGGACATGGGCTACGGGACTCTTCCTCGTCTTTTTGATTCCCGTCTATTACGCGCTTGGCGACTTTATCGACCAACGCCACTTATCTAAGCTGATCGATGTCGTCTATTCGGTCAGTGCCGAGGCATGGTTCCTCTACATGTGGCTCTGTCTGGGGCAACCCCATCCCGCCTGGGTAATTCTCATCACCATCCCGGTCGTAAAAGCACTCATGCGTTGGTGCCGTAAACGATGGAAGCATCGCGAACGAGCCTAAACCATCCCAGCCCGACGGCAGCACCCAACTAGTACCCCCCGCCCCTCCCTCCTAAGTTGCGGTGATATAGTTCCGGTTTTAGCCTTGAGTAGTCGAATTTAGGAACTATTCCACCGCAACTTACGAATGATCGGAGCGGCTACAGCACAAGCGTCGGCGTTCGTTTGATGGTCCGCCACGAAAAGGGCCTATCTACTACGTTTAACTCGATGGGGCCAACCATGACCGCCTTTTTCGAAAATCGACAGGCCTTCTACCTGCACTGATAATTGTCCTTGGGGGAAGCGGGCACTGCGGGGGCGCGTCAACAGCGCGCGATTTCCGCGTCGCAGCGCTACCCTGATGCTGAACGCCGGGACGATGACCCACTGACCTGCTGACGCCTCTTC
>DBFWCI010000061.1:0-54757 GCA_048485235.1 Collinsella sp. | reverse complement strand
CCGCGGCCTCACTCGGTCACCTGGAACATGGGAGACGGCGGTCGACGAAACTGGAGAGGAGGTATTACGAGCTCCTGTGCGAATTGAAGGGAGCGCTCCCGCAAACTGCCTATTGACAACTTATAGGAGCGTCGGTTTTATGTTTCGCTATGCGGGCTGTGCTTGGCTATTGCAAAATAGTCTACTCAATTAGGTTTGAGGGCCGTTCGCTGGCGCCTATTTGCGCTTGTTTGCCAACGCCGCGACCATCAGAAGCCCCTAGGACTCTTGCGGTAGACGCTTCTTGCCCTTGCGGGCACGGTTTCTAAAGTTCTCGACGGCCTCTTCCATGCCCAGAGGCACATAGGCGAGCTCATCGAGGTTATCGGGCAGGTAGCAGGCTAGGCTTTGCTCCTGCGCGCGGCCCGCCGCGAGCTGCTCTTCGATGGGTTCCGCGCCGGGCGTAGCGCAAATGCCATAGACGGCGGCGCCCATCTCGCGCGTGCGGCATTCATATTCGGTCTCGGGATGCTCGGGATGGTCGCGGCGGACGTCGTCACTTACCCAAAGCGTATCGTAGCCGGCTGCGGCAAACTGTCCCAGGGCGTAATCGCGCAACGGTTTGCTGTCGGTTCGCAGCGTTACGGTGGCGCCGGCTGCAAAGAGCGGGCGATAGAGCATCAGATGGTCGACATGGACGAGGCGCTTTTTGGCGTACTTGGCCTTGGGCTGCGGCGTGGGAAAGTTGATGGTGATGGCATCGAGCTCGCCTGTGGCAAATAGCTGCGGCAGCGATGCGGCGCCTCGAGGCAGAACGAGTGCGTTGGTCAGTTCATGCTCGCAGATTTTCTGTGCGGCATAGGCGATGCAGATGGGCTCTTGGTCCATGCCGATAAAGAGCGTGTTTGGCTCGTGGGCCGCGCGCTCTACAAGGTACGTTCCCTTGCCGCAGCCAAGATCCAGGTGAAGGTGTTCGAATGGCTTGCTGCCAACTGGCGCACAGACTTCACGCCAATCTCCGGCATAGGCCTCGGGGTTCGTCTCAATCGCATCGGCGTAGCGCTCCAGGCGCTCCTCGAGCACAAAGTTCTTAGGCGTGCGAACGTGGACGGCTCCCATGAGGCTCCTTGGTCATAAATATGGAACGCATAGCTGCGCGTTCCGTCAATGGGTTGAAAAGGGTGGGCATAGTTTGCCCGAAAGAAGCGGCACGGCTCGGCGGCGAGTCGTCGGTGCCTACAGGCGCTTGAGAATCACATAGCGATTGAGCTCGCCGCTGCGACCGTCGGCATGGAAGCGCTCAAGCTCGCGCACGGGGACCTCGCCGCTCTTGTAGAACGTACGGACGCCGCGCACCAGGTCGGTGATCTGCTGATCGTCAAAGTGATGACAATAGCGGTAGGCGTGGCGGTCGTTTTGCCAGCCAATGAGGTGGTCGGCGGCTTCAAACTGCGCGGAATCGTAACCCTCAAACGGCGGGGTGAGCTCGGCGCGGGCCTCGGCGCGAACGGCCTTGCGCGCCATGCGCTCGTCGTTCATAAACTCCCAAAAGCTGATGGCGATGATGCCGCCTGGGCGCGTCTGGCGCACCAGGGCGTCGAGCACGCGTACGCGGTACTCGCACGACGGCACGTGGTGCATAAAGCCAAAGCAGACTGAGATGTCGGCGAGCGGGGCGTCGAAAAGCACGTCGGGTGTCTCGGCGGGGTTGAGCTTCATAAGGGCATCGAGCACGTCGAGTTCCTGGAAGTGCAGGTTGGGAATGCGCAGGGCGTGACCGTGCGCATCGATAGCCAAATCCTGACACGAGTCAACACCATAGAACTCAAACGGGCAGCTGGCATCTGCCGAGGGGTTTGCGCCGTCGACGCCCTTGGCGGCAAGTGCGCCGCCGGCGGCAAAATTCTCGAATCGCATATTGCCGCAGGCAAGATCAAAGACGCGGACGGGATGCTCGATCGTGGCGACGTCGAGCTGCCCGAGCGCGATGTCCATGGTGCGCACCCAGCCGGGCCACGGGGCCTGGCGCGTATCGGAGAAGGAGGTGGAGTGCTCGCGATAGAACGTGTTGTTGAGCTGGATGAGCGATGAGGCGAAATCGCGGTTCACGGCGCGGAACTCCCTCCGTTGGCGGTGCGGAATTAACAATACGACCATACTACCGTTAACGCCGCAACGGGGACAACCAAGCTACGGGTCATTGCTTTGTTTGGACACATTTCCGCAGCTCATATGCACCCGCAACCGCCGGTTGTCAAAAATCTCACTAGAATAGGTGGCATGCTTTTGGCGGTGGCGGATAGATTTTTAACTGTGCAAGGCGCCTTAAGAACAAAAACGGTCCGGCGGCACGGCTGGCATCACATAGGAGGAACCATGAATGTAGAAACTGCGCAGCGGCTCGCCGACCTTCGCCGAAGCAAAGGCTTTAGCCAAGAAGGGCTGGCACGAAAGCTGGGACTGTCGCGCCAAGCAGTCAGTAAATGGGAGCGCGCGGAGAGCTCGCCCGATACCGAGAACCTGATCTCGCTCGCCAAGCTCTATGGCGTGAGCTTGGACGAGCTGCTCAATCCGAGCGATGAGATCGAGGACGATATCGAGTTTGAGAACGAGGACCGCGCTCGTCAGCGCGAGGCCGAGGCAGCAGAGCGTGCTCGCACCCATGAGGCGGCGGCGCGCGCTACCGAGGCGGCAACACAGGCGAGTGACGCCGCCGCCAAGGCGGCGCAAGCGGCAAGCTGGAGTGCGCAGGCCGCCAATGCCGCTACGGCGCAGGCGACGAGTGGCAGCGCAGTTGGCTCGACTCCGGTGAAGGGCCCGTTCCAGTCGTTCCCGTATTGGGCCGTGTGCTGGCTGCTGTTCTTTTTGCTGATGTTCCTGTTTGGTGCCGGCCCCTTTGCCGCACTGATCTTCTTTACGATTCCCATCTATCACTGGGTGGCGCGTGCGCTCGATGGCGATTGGGCGCGCGGGGATATTCAGGTTGGTTCGGCGTCGGTGGCGGTCAAGGCCCAGGGGAAGGATACTTCTGCGGAATCTGATGCTGACGTGGCTACCGCGACTACCGCTGAGCCGATTGCCAAAGAGAGTGATGAATGATGAAGCTTTCGCATGAATCCAAGGTGCGCTTGGGCGTTGGCATCGGAGCGTTCGTGCTCATCATCGGGCTTGTCTTTGGCATTTCGCGGACATTGATTCATTTTGATGGTCCGTGGGATCTCGACGATGTTGTATCCGGCTTCTCTGGTATGGACGATGCGGTTGACGAGGACGATCTTTTGGATGGCGGTAACTATTCCGCTCGGCCTCAGCAGCTTTCGAGCACGACTTTTGACGAAGACGCGTTCCAATCGCTCGACTTGGATGTGACGTCGGGGACGGTCGAGGTTAAACGTGTCTCTGGCGGACCGGTACGTGTCATCGAAAGCGGGCGCGTTGCAAAGGGGGCGTCTGCTACCGATGCTGCCACTCAGAATCTGGTTAAGATCGAGGGCTCTACACTCAAGATTAGCCAGTTCGATTGCGATGACGAGCGCGCCATTGACCGCACGGTTACCGTCGAGCTGCCGCGCGAAGTTGCCGATAACATGGTGGGCATTACAGCGAATGTAGGATCGGGTGACCTGACGGTCGCGGGCATTGCGTGTCATGACCTCAACCTGACTTTGGACTCTGGAGACGTTGAGTTTACGGGCACCGTGACCGATACCCTGAATGCCGAGGTCGGTTCGGGCGATGTGACGTTCGAGCTCTACCAGGCCCCCGCGAAGTCGATGGACGTGAGTGTGGGCTCGGGCGATGTGGAGATGACGGTTCCGAACTCGACGGGCTTTAAGGCGAGCCTCACCTTGGGCAGCGGCGACTTCGAGAGCGATTTCCTTCCGCTTGGCTACGACGGCGAGACCATTTTGAATCTTGAATTCGATAACGGCGATAAGTCTGCTACGTATCGTTTTGAGGTCGGTTCGGGCGACATGTCGTTTGATCCGGAGTGACATGCGGTTTTCGGAGATCGGTACATATAGGCATGCTCTTTGATGGAGGCGCCGGAGCCGTGACGGGCTTCGGCGCCTTTGCCTTTACAATGGGGGGCATGGAACAGATTATCTTGAACATACTCGAGGCTCTGCGTCGCGGCGAGACCGTGGACGACAAAGCGCTCGTCAAACTGATACATGCCGAGGCGCGCCGTGAGGGTGCCGACAAACGCGATTTGGCCAAGCGCCGTCTGCTGCCGTTCTACCAGCGGGTTAAACGTGAGGAGCCGGTTCGGTGGGCTGCGTGGAATGTCGATTCCGATCTGGAGCGTCAACTGCTGCAGGTCCTGCGTATGAAGCCTCGTCGCACGGCTTCGGGCGTGGCGACCATTACCGTCATCACCAAGCCCTGGCCATGCTCGGGCGATTGCCTATTTTGCCCCAACGATCTGCGCATGCCCAAAAGCTATCTGCACGCCGAGCCGGCGTGCGCCCGTGCGGAGCAAAATTGCTTTGACCCGTATCTGCAGGTAAGCGCTCGTCTGACCGCGCTTTCGCAGATGGGGCATGCGACCGATAAGATTGAGCTCATTGTGCTCGGCGGTACCTGGAGCGACTATCCGCAAGGGTATCAGACGTGGTTTATGTCGGAGCTCTTCCGCGCGCTCAATGACGATGCCGTGGCTGGTGTGGCGGCTAACCCCATGTTGGCGCGTCCGGGCATCAGTCGTGCCGAGGCGGGGCGTCTGCTCGATGACGCTCCCGCCGATGCCCTGCCGCCTGTGGTAGCAGAGCGCCGTGAGCGCTATCAGGCCGCCGGCATTGCGACAGACGAGGTCGAGCTTGCTGCCGGCGTTGCCGACGAGCAGGGGCGTGTGGATGCTGCCGTGGGCGGCTATAACCGTGCGGTGCGTCGTCTGTACGGTCCCGGTACGCCGTGGGACAAGGTCACTGAGTGGCAGACGGCAACGATGGAGGAGCTCGAGCGTCAGCAGCGCATCAACGAGACGGCGAAGCATCGCGTGGTGGGACTCGTTATCGAGACGCGCCCCGATGCCGTAACGCCGCAGGCGCTTACGCTCATCCGCCGCCTGGGCTGCACCAAGATCCAGATGGGTATCCAGAGCCTCGACCAGCACCTGCTCGATATCAACGAGCGTCGCATTTCGGTGGCGCAGATTGAACGGGCGTTTTCGCTTGCGCGCCTGTTTGGCTTTAAGATCCATGCGCATTTTATGCTTAACCTGCTGGGCGCCACGCCGGAGGGGGATAAGCGCGACTACGAACGCTTTATGACCGAAGGGGCCTTTATGCCCGACGAGGTCAAGGTCTACCCGTGTGCGCTCATCGAGGGCTCGCGTCTGGTGGGCTGCTATGAGCGCGGCGAGTGGCGTCCCTATACCGAGGAAGAGCTGCTCGATGTGCTGGCCGACGACATCGTGGTGACGCCGGCGTTCTGCCGTATCAGTCGCATGATCCGCGACTTTAGTTCCGACGACATTATGGTGGGCAACAAGAAACCCAACCTGCGTCAGCTCGTTGAGAACCGTCTGGCTGCTCGGGGTGATGGTGCGACGGTGCGCGAGATTCGCTATCGCGAGATCAGTACGGCGGGTGCCGACTTGGATGAGCTATCTCTTGATGAGGAAGTGGCGTACGAGACGCCAGTGACTTACGAGCGCTTTTTGCAGTGGGTGACGCCGCAGGGCAAGATCGCGGGCTTTTTGCGGTTGTCGCTGCCCGACCATTCGTTTGTTGCCGCGCATGCGGACGAGTTGCCGACGACGCCGGACGAGGCGATGATTCGCGAGGTGCACGTGTATGGCATGGCGGCACGCGTGGGTGACCAGGGCCAGGCGGCGCAGCATCACGGGTTGGGGCGTTTGCTCGTAGAGCGTGCGTGCGAGATTGCCCGGGATGCCGGCTATGCGCGCATCAACGTGATCAGCGCGATTGGTACGCGCGAGTACTATCGCCATCTTGGATTTTATGACCATGGCCTTTATCTGCAAAAGGAGCTCTAGATGAACAAGCCGAGTGTTTCTGCCGGCGTCGTTGCCGGCGTTGCTCTGGGAGCCGCGGCGCTTGGTGCGGCCGCTGTCGCTGTTCGTGTTGCCTGTCTGCAGGTTGCGCGAACCTGCAATGGGTTGGCGCGTGTGAAGCGCGTGCACGACGAGGGCGGCGACGAAGTCCGCGTATTGGTGCAAGGCGGCGTCTACCAAAGCGCGAGTTACGTTGGCGAGCGTTGGGCTGAGCCCGTCTTTGCGTACTATCGTGCGTTTGACGACGTGTTTGAGGCCGAGGGTGCAATGCACGACGCTTATGGTCACGGCATCGACCGTATGCTCATGCTGGGTGGCGGCGGGTTTGCCTATCCCAAGTTTGCGCTGATGTCGCACGAGGGCTTGCGCATGGACGTTATCGAGTATGACGGAGAGATTACGCGCCTGGCGCGCCGTTGGTTCTATCTGGACGAGCTGGAGCGCACGGTGGGCGACCGCTTGCGGGTGATTACTGCTGAGGCTCGCTCGTATCTGGGTGTGACGAGTGTGGGTCATCGTCGCTACGACGTGGTCGTGAGCGATTGCTTTGGCGGTGCCGAGCCCGTACGCGAGCTGGCGACCGTTGAGGCGTTGCGTCTAGTGCGGGGCAGCCTGAATGCCGGCGGCATCTACGTGGCCAATATCGTGAGCGCAAGCGAGGGGAGCGATGTGACGTTCCTGCGCGATTGCGCTGCCACGGCACTCGAGGTATTCGCCCACGCCTGGGTGGTCCCATGTGGCGATGCGGAGTTCGGCGGCGAGGAAAACTACCTGCTCATCGCCAGCGACGGCAACTACGCCTTTGCCGAAGCCGTGCCCTTCGACACCGACTTCCTCGGCACCGTCCTTCACGACAAATAAGTCTCCTCGTCCCAAAAAGACTGGTCTTAGGCGTGGTCGCGCCAGCCGAGAACGCGCTGCTTCATGCCTTCGATGTCGAGCACGCCTTCGGCAAAGCCCTTGCGCACGAGCTCTTCGGGAACAAACTCGTCGTAGCGGTCAAAGTAAGGCACCTCGCCGGGATAGACGAGGTCGATGGGGTCGAAGTCTTTCTCGGCTTCGGCGGCGAGCACTTCAAAGAACGTCTCCTCGTCGGCCTTCATCTTAAACTGCATAAAGTACGGGCGTGACGGGTCGAGTCCGCGAAGGCCCAGCTCCGCGGCACATTTAATCTTGAGCATGCGCTCGAGCGCCAAAAAGGCGTAGCTTCCCAACCAGGGGAAGAGCACCCAGGTGTCGCCGCCCAGGTTAATGAGCGGCTTGGTTCCCGCGCCCGAAATCTCGGCGGTATGACGAGCCTGCGCAAGGCGGGCCCGTGCGTTACCCATAAGGTACGGATATGCTGCGTGCTCGTTGAGCGCCTTGCGCATGCGCTCGAGTACGTGTGTATTGATATCACCGGGGCAGTCGCCAAAGTAGGCCGGCACCCGGCCCTTGACCTGCGTGGCAAAGACGGTGTGGCGCTTCCAGTCCACTTCCTCGACAATCCAGCAATGGCCGGCGATGGCGATGCGCTCACCGGGCGGTGGCGGATTGACGATCGTGCCCAACTCGGCCGACTCACTGCGAACGGTGAACTCCTCGTTTTCCTGGAACACAGCGTAGAACTTAAAGTTGTTAATGATGCGCTCGCCCGCGAGGCCCACGATGAGCCCGCCGCCCTCGGTGACTTGGATATGGTCGATCTTAATGAGGTGACGCAGCAACACGCGATAGTCATCGGCCGAGATGCGATGAAAATAGCTGAGTGTGAGCACGCGCTGGGCAAGCTCTGCCGGCGTGAGTTCGCCGGTGCTGGCAAGCGTCGACATAGTCTGGTGGTAGAGCAGGCTGTAGGGGAGTCGATCGAGTTCGGGTGGCTCGACCCACTTTTCCTCGCGATAGAGTTGTACGAGCGCGATGCCCTGCAGGAGCTTCCACGGAATGGTCTCGGGCATCATCGTGCGCGGCTCGGGTTCTTCCTCGCGCATGACAAACCACATCTCGGGCGGAAGATCGCGGCGCCCCGTGCGGCCCATTCGCTGCAAAAAGGAGCTGACGGTAAACGGTGCATCGATCTGAAACGCACGCTCCAGACGGCCGATATCGATACCGAGCTCCAGTGTAGATGTGGTGACGGTTGTCTGTGCCTGCTCCTCATCGCGCATGAGCTCTTCTGCCGTCTCGCGCAGCGATGCTGAAAGATTGCCGTGGTGGATGAGAAAGCGGTCGGGCTCGTGCCGGCTCTCGCAGTAGCTGCGCAGCATGGAGCACACGGCCTCTGCCTCCTCGCGCGAGTTGGCAAAGACCAGGCACTTGCGGCCGCGTGTGTGCTCAAAGATATAGCCCATGCCGGGGTCGGCGTTGTCTGGCGCCGTGTCGGTGGGGTTGAGTAATGCCTGTTCGGGTGCTCGGGGGATGTCGACTTCGCCCTCGGGGGCCGACGAAGTGCGGCGATCCCTGGAGGTAGCCTTGTCCCGTGCCCGCTCACGACGTTGACGGCGCTCCTCTTGTGTGAGCTGTCCGCTGTGACGCATGTCTTGGGCGCCGGCGGGCAGTGCCGCGGGTGCCGCTGCCTCAATGCGCTCGCACGCAAGCACTTCGGCCTCTTGAGGACCCGTGCTCTCGAATCCTCGTTGTTGCGCCTGGGGACCCGAGTTGTAGAAGTGCTCCATGGAGATACGCCACACGCGGCGCGGCTCCTCAAAGCGGGGGATGATGCAATCGCGTCCTGTTCCCTGCGAGAGGAAGGCACCCGTACGCTCGGGGTCACCGATGGTGGCCGAAAGGCCGATGCGGCGGGGCTGCACGCCTGCCATGCGCGAGAGGCGCTCGATAAGGCAGAGCGTCTGACCGCCGCGGTCGCCGCGCATGAGCGAATGGACCTCGTCGATGACCACGTAGCGCAGGTCGCAGAACATGCGCGGGATCGCCATGTGCTTATGGATTAAGAGCGCCTCGAGTGACTCGGGCGTAATCTGCAAGATGCCGCTCGGTTTTTTTATGAGCTTAGCCTTGTGCGACTGCGAGACATCGCCATGCCAGTGCCAGACAGGGATATCGGCCTCTTCGCAGAGGTCGTTGAGACGGACGAACTGATCATTGATGAGCGCTTTGAGGGGGCCGATGTAGAGGGCGCCTACGCTCGCGGGCGGGTTCTCCCAAAACTCGGTCAGGATGGGAAAGAAGGCTGCCTCGGTTTTGCCGGAAGCCGTGGATGCCGTCAGGAGCACATTATCTTGCGTGTTAAAGATGGCGTCTGCCGCTGCAACCTGGATAGAGCGCAGACTCTCCCAATCGTGGGAGTAGATGAAGTCTTGGATAAACGGAGCATATCGGTCAAAGGCGTTCACGGGGCCTCCTCTCAAATACGAATCTCTTAACGCGGTGAGCAGTGGCTCGCTACATTACTGTCTCGACGTTTGCCCAGATAAAACCTGCCAAAATAAACCTGTCCCTTTTTGGCAGGTTAGATGGTGAACTCGGCGAAGTTGCGGTCTTCGCTTGCGGTGTCGGTGTTGTCCGTTACGGCTGCCGGCGCCAGCGCGTCGCCACCGACGCTTTGCAGCAACTCGGCCACGTTAGCATCGGGGTTTTGGCATAGGATGTCGAGCAGCTCGATAAAGTCACGAATGACTTCACGCGGCGTTAAGTGCGTATCGGCTCCCACGCGGCCAAACTCAATCTTGAGGAAGTCCACCAAGTCGTTTTCGGTAAGCGAGGGCGTCCAGCCAAAGTAGCCGGCATGGATCTGCATGAGTTTTTCGATCAGCACCAGCAGTTCCTCATAGGTGAGTGGCTGTAGGCGGATGATGGGCGCGAGCATGTCCTTAAGGTCCTCGCGCGCAAAGCGGCCCTGAGCGAGTCGGCTGCGCAGGGCTTCGTAGGAGAACACGCCGCGGCGGCGGTCTTCGATGGAGGTTGGCGTGCCGCCCATAATCATGCCCAGGTACTGCGCTTTGCCCTGAAGCGTGTCGTTGTACATGGTCAGGATTTTCTCGTAGTTGTACTGGCGCGTGATAGCGTTGGGAATCTTATACAGATTCACGAGCTCGTCGATGAGCACCAGCATGCCCTTGTAGCCGCTGCAAACCAAAAAACGAGCGATGAGTTTGACGTAGTCGTACCAGTCGTCATCGCTGATGATGGTTGAGGAGCCCAGCTCGGCGCGTGCCTCACTCTTGGTGCGGTACTCGCCGCGAATCCATTTGGTCACGCGGCTCATAGCTTCTTCGTCGCCCTCGGATACGGCCGCGCGGTAGCGGCGGAGCATACGGGAGAAGTCGAAGCCGTGGACCATTTCCTCGAGCGGGGCCAGTTGGGCATTGACGGCAGACTCATCGGCATCGGCACACGAGGCGACCCAGCGATCCAGGATAAGGTTGAGTGCACCGCCCTCGGGGCGCGTTTTAGTCGATATGTTGCGGATGAGCTCACGGTAGGTGGCAAGGCCCTGTCCCTGGCCGCCCTGCAGGCGGCGCTCAGGGGATAGGTCGGCATCGGCGACGACGAATCCCTCGCCCATGGCGTGCGTGCGGATGGTCTGGAGCAAAAAGCTCTTGCCGGCTCCGTAGCGACCGACTAAAAAGCGGAAGCTCGCGCCGCCATCGGCGATGAGACTCAAATCGGTGAGCAGGGCGCGAATCTCGACCTCGCGTCCCACGGTGATATAGGGAAGGCCGATGCGCGGGACCACGCCGCCCTTGAGCGAGTTAAGGATAACGGCAGCGACGCGTTTGGGTACACGGGGCGCTGCGGATGCGGTATCACTCATGGTCTAGGTATCCTCTCACGTCTGCTTCGTAGTCCTCGATAATCTGCGGCCCTGCCGCGCTAAATTCAATTACGGTGTCGCCCACCAGGTCAAAGAGCGCCTCGTTGATGCTGTCGACGAGCATGTCCTCGCTCTGCCCCGATTGCACTACCGCCGATTCCGCCTGTACTGCGTTGTGCTCGAGCAGCGCGCGGAGATAGGCGTCTGCGGCAGGCGTGAGTTCGTTCGTGGCGTCAGCGGGCGCAACAGCTGCGAACGCGGGCGTCGGCGCGAGAAGCGGTGCCACGACACCAAACTGTTCGGTGGATATGGTTGGCTCGTCGGTCTCGTCCTGCCGAATGGGTGCCGCGACCGCCTCGACAATCGCGTCGGCTACGGGCTCGGCTTCCGGTTGCCCTGAGTCCGCTGCCTCGGCTTCCACAGGTGCGCCGTCCTCGCGCTCTTCGTCGATTAAAAGTGCTTCGCGCGTTTGCGCAGCGGCGCTCCGAATGTGCCCCAGCTGAGTCAGGTCGATATCGATCTTGACGGGCTGGTGTGCGGCGTCCCACGAAAGCCATGCCACAATCTCGTCATCGATAATCTTGGCCAGATATTTGGGGACCTTTTCTTCCTTAAGGGGATGGGCGGGGTCCAGCGCCAGGCGCAGGCGTTGGTCGCAGGCGCGCATCATTTCACCGAGCTTGCTGCTCTTTTGCCTACTACCATGGATACGCATACATTCCCAAAAGCCGTTTTGGCAACGGTAGATATGGATGGGATCCAGGCGGTATTCGCAGTTCTCGTGGCGCTCGGGCGCAAAGAATACGGCCGAGGCAAACATGGTGTAGGGCATGGCCGTCTCCTCCCCAAACAAGCTCGCTACGATGCCGGTCTTTCGATGCGCGTCATAGTAGCGCGCCATGCGGACATACGCGGCGCATGCCACGTGGCGCAGATCGCGGTGGTGGCTGCGGTCGAGCCGCGAGTTACTTAGGTTGTACGTGGAGAGGGCGTTGATGGCGGCCATGAGTCGCTCCTCGCGCACCTCATCGGGCGGAAGGGGGAGCGTGGGCTCGGAGGTTTTGCGACGTTTGGGGGTCTGGTCGGACGGTGCCGGTGCCGGTACAAGGTCTCGTGCCGCGCGCCGCAGCTCGATAAGGGCGTTATCGAACATGACGGTTTTAGAGTCGCGGAGCAGCTTGGGGTCGAGCCCATGGAATACGGCGTAATCCTGCAACCACACGCGTGCAAACCGATCAATGCCGGGCTCGAAGGCGCGATAGACATCCCAAAAGGCCTTGATCTTGTTAAAACCGTCGAGCGGGTCATCTACGCCAATGCCGCAAATCAGCTCATAGAGATACAGAAAGGCAAAGGACGTAGACGTTTCCTCGACGGTTCCGCGGCGCACTTGGGCACGCCAGGTAAAGTAGCCGCGCAGCTGCCGGTCGCTCATGGCGTTGTAGGTGGGAAAGTACGACTTAAAGGTGCCGTTGTAGGGACAGTCGTCCTCAAAGTCGGCCATCAGCAGGCCCTGGCGGTAAAAAAGCTCGGCTTCCGAAAGCCAGCGGCCCGCACCGCCCTTGGGGTCATCCTGCCAGCGCGATATCTCGCGCATTTTACGGTACTGGTCGGGGAGGAAATTCTGCATCTGTCGGCCGGTTTTGAGAATCGGCTCGTCTGCGTAGATTTCGTTTGAGAAGCGGGTGGACTGATGGGTCCGGGCCTCGGCCATAATGCGCTCGATGAGCATCTTGATGTCCTGGTCGGCCACCGCTTCTCCTCTCCTAACGCAGCTACGGTGACCTCATATCATAGCACAGCATCAAACAGATGTTCGAGATACCGCTGCGTTGATAGATTTAGAACAGGAGGGCGTAGATGACGGCGATGACGACGGAGGGGAGCATATTGGCCGTGCGGAAGGTCTGAGGACGGATGAGGTTGACGCCGACGCAGAAGATGAGCATGGAGCCTACGAGCGAAAGGCTGTCGAGGGCTGCCGTGGTCATGATGGGGGAGAGCGCGCCGGCAAACAACGTGATCGTCCCCTGGAACACGGCGACGGGCAGGGCGGAGAAAATGCAGCCGCGGCCAAGCGACGCCGTCATGGTGCAGACGATGATGCAGTCCAATGCGCCTTTCAAGGCAAGCGTTGACCAGTCACCGAGCAGACCGTCCTGGATCGATCCCACGATAGCCATGGCACCGATGCAGACGGTCAGCGATGTCGAGACAAAAGCGTTGGTGAACTCGTTATCGCCCTCACTGCCAGTCTTGCGCTTGAGCCATTCGCCAAGGTTCTCGATGGCGGCCTCCAAGTTGATGGCCTCGCCGATGAGCGAACCGAGCGCAAATGAGACGATGAGCATGGTGGTACCGGTGGTCGCTAGCGCCTTTCCATCGATGATGAGCATCTTTTGCATGGTGCCGCCCAGGCCGATAAACAGGACGCACAGCCCCGATGCTTTCATGAGCGTGTCTTGGATGCGCGGTGTAATGAAGCGGCCGCCCGCTAATCCCAAAAGACCGCCCGCAACTAAAAGCACAACGTTGATGATTGTTCCCAAGCCCGGCATGAGCCCTCCTGTATTGATGCCAACGTGGCAATCGTAGCAGAACGAAATGCGAGGCACATCGCGACTCATCTAATACGTTATATAAGTGGTGTTAGGAATGATGCGCAGCATTTAAGCCTCAGGTGGTTGTCGGGACATAGGGATAGTATTCAAAGCGCAGTGTCATAAGCCGCTGCGGGAATTCAATAGCCGCGGCGATGATATTGGCATCGCGGGCACGATCAAACCCTTCGAGTTCGATCTGATACGAGACGTCTTGCATAATGTCCAGACGCCGCCAGGCTAGGAGTGTGTCGCCATCGAATTCCAAGGTCTTGCCTCCATCTGGAGCAACGGCGTATAGACGCAGCTTGGCGGTGGTTGCAGGGTCGACAACCGTGACCTTTTTAATTTCGTTTCGAGTATTCTTGGCGCCCAACAAGGTGAGCAGTGTTGGGGCCACGACCTCGCCCGATGGCAAAAAGACGACTTCGATGGATTCGGGAAATGCGATGATGGCCGACTTGCGGACGGGTTGATTGGCGGCGGCAACTTCGATGTTCGCAGCGTCGATGACCTCTGTGTGGTCGAGCGCGGCAAGCACGCAGCAGTTACCTTCATCGATCTCTTGAGGATCAGCAAGCCCCAGACTGTCCGCGAGTTCGGAATCGTTTGGATCGGTAGCGGGTTCATTCGGTGCTTCGAGAGAAGCTGGGACGCTGTTTGTCGGCGACGGCGTGTCGCCCGCACCTGCTTCTTTGTCCGCGCTCTCTTCTTGTATGGTTGCGTTGATGGGTTCGTCGTTTGGGGGGAGCGTCTTGGCGTCAAACGCGGAGGGGAGAATTCCGATAGCTCCGGATCCGTTCCACTCCATTTCGAGAAGCGCCGGGTCGGCAAGAATGCGTTGCCTGCTTTGCGCGTGGGAATCGATTTCAAAAGGACCTGCCTCTATCCCTCGTGTAAGGCTGAGTGATCCGGCTGGCTTCTCGAAATGAGCGTCTGTGTCTTTGGTACTGACGGCGTAGAACAGCAGGGACGCTTCTCCCGCCGCGATGGCATCGGTGCCGGCTTTGGTCAGCCGCAATGATGCCGTGAATGAGAGGGTGGGCTGCGCATCGTCTGCATTCGCGGCGGCGCAGCCCAGACATATACCGCCTCCTTTCTCAAAAAACGTACCGTCGAAGGCGACCTTCGCTCCGTTCGCCGAGTCATCGACCGAAGCGATGTCGATGCGCAGCTCTAAATTGCATGGATCGCCATCTGCATCGAGCACAGCCGAGCGCCACGTGCAGACGGCGCACCCCGCCCGGGAGCCGTTTGCCTTGTTCGAACGATCGATATCCACGACTATCGAGCCGTCCGTATTACGACGAAGACATCCCGAGGTCGAGATTGCGGCCTGTGCGATCGAAAAACGCTTGCACGCAATGGCGCTCGACGGATTTGGTGCGGAGCTTAGGGCCGCTGGTAAGGAGTCTGCCATGACAGGAGTCGCCCAAGCGGCGACAGGCGTTCCGGTTGCGAGCGCGCCGCAGAGTGCGACGACGGGCAAAAGGTTCTTCGATGCCATAGGGTCTCCTTAGCTAATTTAGTGCGGCCTGTCCGTGTTTTGTTTCTGGCTGCGTTTGATGTGCAGACCGAGGCCGGCGGTTCCCGCGCCTGCTGCTGTGGCGCCTGCTGCCAAGAGCCATCGTCTGTCGCCTGTCTGCGCCAACGGTTCCTCGCGGTCGCCGCGGTCGAGCTCCGAGAGGTCGACCGTCACTTGCGTGGCGGCCTGCGCCTGTTCTTGCTGGGCAAAGGCCATGGCTGGCCCAAACGCTAGGATGCTGACGGCGGCGGCCAGGGCGACGGCCTTATGCCGTGTGCGCACCGGGCTCGACCGTCCAGGTGATCGTTGCAACCTGATCGCCTTCGCCGGTTACGCGGAAGATGTCGCGCGTGACGCGGGCGACGTTTCCGCTTGTCTTGAGCTTAATTTTGTCCGTGCCACCGGCAATGCCCTGGTAGCCCATGTCGAAGGCTGCGTTCTTGGAAAGATCGAGGCCCGTCTCCTGCATTGCGGCGCTGGCGTTCTGGAGTGCGCCGTCGGGGCCGACCTTAAAGTCGATGGAGTTCTGTGCGGTTCCGGCCTTGGCGTCGGCGACAATGGTCCAGGTGTTCATGGCGTCGATCTTCATGTTGGTGACATGGATGCCGTAGGCCGAATGATTGTCGATGGTGGTCGCGTCTTCTGAGGGGCCCTGAAGCGTGCCGTCGGCCTTGGCGACGAAGGGAATAACCGTCGGAACTTTGAACTCAACGTTGTCGATCTCGGTCCTGACCATTACCTTCGTGGTTCCAACGCGCCCGGCCGCCATAGCTGGCGTCGGGGCGGCGCCCATTGCGAGCGCGAGCGCGAGTCCTGCGCCCACGACGAGCGCTCTGGCTCCGTTCATGTTCCTGGTGATGTCCATGGTCGTTCCTTTCTATTCGCCGCGGGCCGTCCCCGCGATGATTGGACGAATGCTGGTGAATTGCGTGCGGTGCCGCGTCGGCCGGAAAGCTAGTTCTCGGTTTGCTCAACCCGTACCTTGACGCGCGTCGGGTTGCCGTGGCTGTCATAGGTCTTGGCGTCAAGCGCCTGGATCTCGATATACGCCTCACCTTCCTCGATGTCGCCGGCGGGGCATGTCTCGACCGTTTTGCCGGTCTCGACCACACCGGATTCGTACATGGTCTCGTCGTTTTGGATGACGCGGAATCGCTGGGGAAATTTATTGTCTTGGACGTTTTGCACGTTGACGCGCAGCTTGCCGTCCTCCTGCAGCTGAGCGACCGGTGCGACCGAAATCGTCATCATGTTGTCGCGGACGATGGCGTCGAGCTCATCTTGGATTTCCTGACGCGTTTTGCCCTCGGCCGTCGTAACCGAAGCGCCCGCCTCGGGTACGGGCTGCGACTGCCAAGCGTATAGTCCTACGGCGACAAGGGCACAGACGATGGCCAAGCAGGCAACGATGAGCTTCTTGCGACGACCCGGGCCTGCAAAGTGGGGTGGCTTCTTCGCGCTCATGCGGCATCCTTGGCGGTATAGATGCGCGCAAAGGTGGACGGGTTCGCTCCAAAGAGCATGTGAAGCATCAGGCGGCGTGAGTAGACAAGCTCGTCGAAGTCGGGAGGGAGCTCGATGTCGTGGATATGCGCGATGCGGTGGGCGAGCGCCGAGAACGACTCGGGGTCGCAGATCACATCGGTGGTAACGTGGTAGACCGTCGTATCGGGGAATGCCTCTTCGTCGAAAGGCAGGAGATGGGGATCGTCGTCGACTTCGATGGCGATGCCGTACTGGGGCCAGTAATATGCCATGGGAACCTCCCTGCTTCTGGGGCCAAAACTTCTGTCGGTTTTGGCTGTCGATGCCGACGGTATCAGCCACTACTTGACCAATTGCTGACCAAATGCTTGACGGATTGGTGTCTCCGCAGGTAAAAGGCGGCAAAAAATACTCCAACTTTTTTCAAGCGACAATCGCGCGGTCGGCGACGGCGGGGCCATATGTGTCAAAAGCATCGTCTGCCGAGGAAATCAAGCCGCTCGCCGAATTGCACGAACGTAAAAATCGCCAATTATGGAGACGGTCTCGAACACGTCGACGAAACGATGCGGTAACATCTCCCTGCAAACACTGTAGTTAGCTAAAGGGAGAGTTCGCGTGTCTGCAACCATCAAACCCTTCACCGACGAGTTCGAAGAGTATGGTCGCGATGAGTCTCGCGCATCGGGCGAGGCCTCGAGCATCTCGTTTCCGACAACGGAAGACGAGGTCCGTGCCATTTTGGAAAAGCTCCATGCCGAGCGTGTCCCGGTAACGGTTCAGGGCGCCCGAACCGGCCTTGCCGCCGGTGCCGTGCCCCACGGCGGGCATATCCTCAATACTTCCCGTATGAATCGCTACTTGGGCCTTCGCCGCGATGAACAAGGCCAATTTCTGCTGCGCGTGGAGCCGGGCGTTGTGCTCTCGGAGCTGCGCAAACAGCTGAGCAAGAAGGTGCTGCCGACTGCTGGTTGGGACCAGGCATCGCTTGAGGCCTACGAGGAGTTCCAAGAGGCCCCCGAGCAGTTCTTTCCCACCGATCCCACCGAGGCATCTGCCTGTCTGGGCGGCATGGCGGCATGTAACGCCTCTGGTGCCCGCAGCTACGCCTACGGTCCCATGCGCCCACATATCACGGGACTCCACGTCGCGCTGGCTGATGGCGATTTGCTTGAGCTTCAGCGCGGCGAGGCTTTTGCCCAGGGCCGCCACCTGTCGCTCGTGACGGCAGTGGGTCGTACGCTCGAGCTCGATCTTCCCGGCTATACCATGCCCAAGACAAAAAATGCCTCAGGCTATTTCGTTGCGGACGAAATGGACGCCATCGACCTCTTTATCGGTGCTTGCGGCACGCTCGGCGTTATCACCGAGCTCGAGATTGCCCTGCAGGCGGCGCCTGCGGTCGTTTGGGGTGTGAGCTGCTTTTTCGATAGCGAAGACAAGGCCGTGTCCTTTACCGATTCCGTGCGTCCTGTCCTGTCCCATGCGGCTGCCATCGAGTACTTCGACGCTGGCGCCCTGGATATTCTACGTCGCCAGCGCGAGCAGTCGACGGCGTTTGCCTCGCTGCCGGCGCTCGACAAAGAGGCCAAGGTCTGTGTGTACGTGGAGCTCGACTGCGATGACGAGGCCCAGGCGACCGAGGAACTGTACCACCTGGGATGGGTGCTCGAGTTTGCGGGTGGCCGCGACGATGCGACATGGGTCGCGCGCACCGAGGTTGATCGCGAGTGCCAGCGGTTCTTCCGCCATGCGGTCCCCGAGAGCGTCAATATGCTTATCGACGAGCGTCGCCGCACGGATCCCACCATCACCAAACTGGGCTCTGACATGTCGGTGCCCAAGGCACGCTTGGGCGATGTCATCGCCCTTTATCGCTGCACGTTGGCCGAAAGCGGGCTTGAATCTGCTGCCTGGGGGCACATCGGTAACAACCATCTGCATGTGAACATCCTGCCGCGCGATGCGCAGGACTACCGTCGCGGTGGCGAGCTGTTTGCCCAGTGGGCTGCGGAGGTAACGGCCATGGGCGGTGCCGTTTCTGCCGAGCATGGCGTCGGCAAGATCAAGGCGGGCTTCTTAGAGACGATGTACGGTCACGAGGCCATGGTCGAGTCGGCGCGGCTCAAGCTCCAGCTCGATCCCGACGGGCAGCTGGGTCGCGGCAACCTGTTTTCGGAGAAGCTCTTGGATGAGCTTGTCCAGAAAGGGGGCGCGTGAAGATGAGCGATTTCCATATGGTGGTGTGCGTCAAGGCCGTGCCGGGCAGCACCGAGGTCAAGATGGACCCCAAGACCAATACCATCGTGCGCGATGGCAAGCAGGCGGTCATTAATCCCTTTGATGCGAGCGCTTTGGAATGCGCGCTGGCGCTGAAAGACGACTTTATCGGCTTTGGCATGGACGTGCGCGTAACGGTGGTGTCGATGGGCATCCCCGCGACCGAGTCGCTGCTGCGCGACTGCATCGCCCGCGGTGCCGACGACGCGCTGCTGCTGACCGATCGCGCCTTTGCAGGTGCCGATACCCTGGCAACCACCTATGCCCTCAAGTGCGGCATCGAGGCGCTCGACGAGGACTTCGACCTGCTCATCTGCGGCAAGATGGCGGTGGATGGCGATACGGCCCAGATTGGTCCCGAGCTTGCCGGTGCCTTTGATATTCCCTGCGTGACCGACGTGAGCTGCGTGCAGAGCGCGGGCTTTACGACCTGTGGCTCGCTGGCGCTCGTTCACGGATGCGATGCCGGCGAGGAGACGGTGTACCTTGAGATGCCGTGCGCGATGACGACTGCCAAGGAGATTGGCCAGTTGCGTATGCCGAGTATTGCCGGTATCCGCGCGGCGGAGGAGGCGGACGTGCGCGTGGTCAGTGCCGCCGACGTGAACGCCGACCCCGCGCGTTGCGGTCTTGCCGGGTCGCCGACACAGGTCGTGCGCTCGTTTGTGCCCGACCGTGACCAAACGTGCGAGGCCGTTGACGGAACGGCGTCCGAGCAGGCGGCAAAACTTGCCAAGATCATCGAGGGGATGGCATAGATGAGCGGACTGATTATCGATAGCGAAGCCTGTATCGGCTGCGGTCGCTGCGTTCGCGCCTGCGCCTCGGGCGGCATTGTGGTGGAGGGCGAGCGTCCCAACCGATGCGCCCGCGTAACCGACGGCTGTATCCTATGCGGTGGGTGCGTCGACGCCTGCCCTGTCAACGCTATCTCGATCGAGTGTGACGAGGCCGCTGGTGCGGTGGACCTTGATGCATATCGAGACATTTGGGTCTTCGTGCAGACCGACGAGCACGATACGGTGACTCCCGTTGCCTATGAGCTTATGGGCAAGGGGCGCGAGCTTGCCGATGCTCGCGGCTGCCGTCTGGTGGCACTGGTCGGCATGAGCCCCGAGGGCTCGCTCGGGGACCTGGAGCATCTGGTTTGCGCGGGCGCCGACGAAGTCCTGGCCTGTCGCGACGAGCGCCTGCGCCAAAACGATGCGGAGGTCTACGCCCGCTTGATCTGCGATTTGGTAGCCGAACGCAAACCCGAGGCCATCCTATACGGCGCGACCGCTTTTGGTCGCGAACTGGCACCCGGCGTTGCCGTGCGTTTGCAGACGGGCCTTACGGCTGACTGCACCGTACTTTCGATGGATACGGAGACGGGACTGCTGCAACAGACGCGTCCGGCGTTTGGCGGCAACCTAATGGCCACCATCGTCTGCCCCAATCATCGTCCCCAGATGGCAACGGTTCGTCCCGGCATCTTTAAGGCGCCCGACTTTGACTACGGCCGCTCCGGCACGATTGCCCAGATATCTCTTGCGGATGATGCTAAGGCTCGTGTCGAGATCTCGATTCCCGCCGAGGAGTGGGGGCAGCAGGTCTCAATCGCCGATGCCGAGCGCTTGGTCGTGGTGGGCCGCGGCATTGGTTCCAAGAAAAACCTGCCGCTGATGCGAAAACTCGCCGATGCCCTGGGTGCCGAGCTTGGTTGCACGCATCCCGTCGTGGAGGCGGGTTGGCTGGAGTATCGCCACCAGATTGGCCAGACGGGCGTATCGGTTTCGCCCAAGCTTCTCGTGAGTATCGGTGTTTCGGGCGCCATCCAGCATCTTGCCGGTATCGGTGGGGCGGAGTGCATTATCGCCATCAACGAGGACCCGGATGCCCCCATTTTCGGTGCTGCCCAGTACAAGGTTGTTGGGGACGCCGTCGAGGTCGTCGAGGAGCTGCTGGCCCAGCTTGAGCGCTAGGCGCGCGCCAGCCAGTCGCGCATCTCGTCCTTTAGGCGGCTCCAGGTTGCCTGCGTGACGGGGTCGGTAAAGGGCTGTGTAATGCCAAAGGGCGCGTCGAGCAGGCGGTGGATATCGCCCTGTTCGCGCGCCAGCGCACGGCTTGCCGGATAGACGAGCTCAAACATAAAGCAGACAAGCCCCACCAAGAAGTCGGCGGGCTCATTGCGCTCATCGCGTGCGACGCAGCGGTGCTCGTCAAAGGCGGCAAGTGTCGGCGACGAAAAACGGCTGCCGAGAAACGTCTTCTCGTCCACCTTGAGGATGGTGTCGACGGTGCTGTCGGCGATGGTGCGCATAATGTCGATCTTGTCGCCATCGCGCACGATATCGCAGAAGCACCGTGTACGCTCGTCGAGTTGTGCCGGCAGGCGAAAGTCGCTGTGATAGGCGATGCTCGCTCGGATGAGCTCGTCATGCGCACCGGTTTCGATAAAGTCACGGATGTTTGTCGTGGCGGGTGCATCGGCGGGATTCTCGCCAAAGAGGACCTCGATGCCCAGCGCCGCATGGCTCATGCTCTCGGCGTCCTTAAAGGTGTCCCAGCGTCGCAGCTGCTCAAAGCGGCCCATATCGTGTAGCAGGCCGCAAAGCCATGCCAGGTCAATATCTTCTGACGACCAGCCCTGCTCGCGCGCTACGGCATCGCATGCCTCGGCCACGTGGTACGTATGCTCGATTTTGAGCGCGATGCGTGGGTTGGTGGCGTCGTAGGCATCGGTGTAGCTTTTGAAGGCCGCGCGCGCCCGGTCTCGATCGATAGCTGTCATAATGACTTCCTAAAAAGTTGTGTCTTTCGATCCGGTGGCAATTGTAGGTGAACTCGGTTGCTGTCGGATGATGATTCTGCCGTATCGCTACATGCGGCTCGGAGACCTTGTCAGGATGAGAAGCGTATGGTGTTCAAAATCGTTAGAACCGTCTGGCCGGTGATGCTTACCTATGTTGCAATAGGCGCGCCGTGCGGAATGATCATGGGGCAGACGGGAATGGAGCCCTGGATGGTCTTTGCCCTGAGCAGCACGTTTGTGACGGGCAGCGGCCAGTTTATGATCTGCAATCTTTGGCTGGCGGACGTGCCGGCACCTTCGATTATCGCGAGCGTTGCCGCCATCTCCTCGCGTTTTGCGCTTTACTCGGCATCGATCGCGCCGCATCTGACGGGTGCCTCGAAGCGTCAGACGCTGGCTGTTGCCGCGACACTTACCGAGGAGGCATATGGCATCTCGCTTGCCAAGTTGGTTGAAGGGGAGGATTGGGGCCCGCGCGAGTCCTTTGTGCTCAACGTGATCCTCATCGCAACATGGGGCGTTTCGTGTACGATGGGCACCATCGTCGGCGCCGTTGTCGATGTTCCCACCGCCATTGCAGCCTTTGTCTGCACCTCGCTCTTTATCTGCCTGCTCTTTTCGCAGCGGCTGTCGCGCGGCAACGTTGTCGCGGCGGTTTCGGGCGCGGTGTCCGTCGCCGTATGCAAGTTCTTGGGCCTCACGAATATTGCCGTGCCGGCAAGCGTCGTGGCCGGCATTGCCATTGCGTTGGCGTGCGATGCTGTATTTGACGGAAGAGGTGCCCGCGATGCCCGTTAACGAGTTCTTGGTTCTGTGGCTGTCGTCGTGGGCTGCTATCGCGTTCTTTCGCATCGCGCCGGCGTTCGCCTTGCGCGGGCGGACCCTGTCGCCCCGCATTACCGAGGCCCTGGGCTATATCCCGCCCGCTGCCTTTGCCGCGCTGGTCGCCAACGACTTGGTGAGCCCCGGCGCGTTCGACGCGGGACTCTGGCCTGCCTTGGTTCCCTGGATTGCGGCCGTCGGCGTCGTGGTCGTGGCGGTCAAGACAAAATCGATGCTGTGGTGCTGCGTCTCGGGCATCGTACTCTATATTGTCTTGAGCCTTATATAGGGGTGGCGTCGCGGGCGCCGAATCTCGTTCCATCCCAACTTGTCGAATTTTTCACCGAGCTGGTCTATTTCTTCTGGTACCATGGTCAAACTTTACTGTAGCAAAGCATGACGTGGGCTTTTGTTCCGCGTCAGCGGAAATGGGGGTTTCATGGCACAGGAAGCGACTGCCAACGAGCAAAAGAAATTCAAGGTTCCGCGCATCCCGGGCGACATCATGATCTATCCGATGATCGTCGGTCTTTTGCTCAACACCTTCTGCCCGCAGGTTTTTGAGATCGGCGGCTTCTTTACGGCTGCCTGCCGCGGTGGCTCCAATACCATCGTCGCCGCGATCCTGCTGTTCGTGGGCGCCGGCATCAGCTTTAAGTCCACGCCGGGCGCCATCAAGACCGGTATCGTCGTGCTGATTCCCAAGCTGGTCGTCGCAGCGGCTCTCGGCCTAGGCGTGGCATATTTCTTTAACGACAACTTCCTGGGTCTGAGCTCCGTGTCTATCATCGGCGGCATTACGTTTTGCAACATGGCGCTCTATACGGGCATCATGGGCGAGTTCGGCGATGAGTCCGAGCAGGGCGCCGTCGGTATCCTGTTCTTTACGGCCGGCCCCGCCGTCACGATGATCGTCCTTGGTGTTTCGGGTCTTGCCAACATCCCTGTCGGTACTATCATCGGCTCCATTTTGCCGCTCGTTATCGGCATGGTTCTGGGCAACCTGTTCCCGTTTATCAAGAACCTGCTGGTTCCCGGCGCCAATCCCGCGATCGCTGTAATTGGTTTTCAGCTCGGTGCGTCCATGAGTCTTTCGAGCTTCATCGCCGGTGGTATTTCCGGCATCTTGCTGGGCCTTGTCACGCTGTTTGTCGTCGGTCCCATCACCTTTGCGTTCGAGCGCCTGTGCGGTGGTAACGGCAAGGCTGCCGTGGCTTGTTCCACCATCGCCGGCACGGCTATGACCACGCCGGTTGCTCTCGCCGAGGTCGCGCCGCGCTACGCCGAGCTTGCGCCCACCGCGTACGCCCAGATCGCCACTGCCGTTATCATCACGGCAATCATGGCTCCGATTCTGACCGGCTGGGTCGACAAGAAGTTCTGCCAGGGCAAGGAGGACCTGTCGCCTGCCGGTGTCGAGGCCATCGAGGAGGCCGTCGCGACCGACATCGATGGCGAGTAACGGCCGTTACCGATAATTGATTCCGGCGTGCAATTCGCGCCGTCCGAGCGCCCGAACAGAAACTGTTTTGCAGTGATGTTCGGGCGCTTTGCTATGATTCCCTTTACCCCTGCGGAGTAAAGGGGTGTTTATTGCCCTGATTCGAATTGGGCGATTCTGACCATTCGGATATTGAAGGGATGGCGTCTAGTGGTTAAGGCACTCAAGATTGAGATATTCCTGCTATGCATGATTGTTCTTATCGGGCTTGCCGCGCGAAGTCGTCGCTCCTTGTTCTCGAGCACCCTGCAGCTATTGTTTAGCATGCTTGGCTACACCTCTGCCGCGTACATATTATTCGATATGATCTGGACGCTTTCGGATGGTGCGGACGGCACGTTGGGTATTGCTGCCAACTGGATTTCCAACGCGGTTTCGTTTTCGCTCTTTGCCATCGCGTGTCTCATTTGGTTTATCTATTCCGAGACGATGCAGGGCTCTCGCCTTGTGACCTCGCGCTATAGGGTGGTGCTTGTAACGTTGCCTACGGCTCTGGTGGTCGTGCTGGCTTTTACCAGTTACTGGACGCACGCCTTGTTCTATATCGATTCGCAGGGCGTGTATCGTCGCGGCTTTGCCTATATGATCCAGCCCATTGTCAGCTACTGTTACGTTATACATACGTCCCTGCATGCGTTTGTGCAATCTCGCAGGGTCGAGAGCTTGCAGACGAAGGCTATCTATCGAACCTTGGCATTTTTCGCCATTCCGGCCCTGGTGGGCGGTACCTTTCAGATCGTATACTCGGTGCCTGGCCTTTGTGTCGGCATAATGATTAGCATGTTGCTGCTCTACATTATCTGCCAGGAGCAACTCATCTCGACCGACCCGTTGACTGGCCTCAACAATCGCAACCGTTTTGAGACCTATATGCTGTCGCTCTTCTCAAATGTGGATCAGGCCGAAGATGTGTATCTGCTCATGATGGACGCCGACGGCTTTAAGCAGATTAACGATCGCTATGGGCATGTGGAGGGCGACCACGCTCTTCAGGTCATATCCGCTGCGCTCAAAGAAGTCTGCTCGGCGTCTGGTGGCTTTATTGCACGTTATGGTGGCGATGAGTTCGTGGTGCTCCAAAAGGCAGCAGCGGAACAGGACATCATAGATCTGTGTTCGGCGATTAACGACGAGCTCGCGCGCGCCGAGGTTCCGTATCTGTTGCGGATGTCCATCGGCTACGCACGGGTTGGTGATGGCGTCGATACCTGGCAAGACTTGCTTCGCGCTGCCGACGCGGAACTCTACCGCGTCAAGGCCGAGAAAAAGAAAGCCGGCGCCCAGATGCGCTAGAAAAAAGGGCGCACGACCGTTGCGATGGTCGTGCGCCCTTTTTGCGTTTGCGGGGGCCACCGGCCATAACGCCCAGGCGCGGTGCGGCAAGACGAGCGTCTGCCGCCGCGGCTCGGTACGAAATCAACGAGAATCAGTGTGCTCCATTGAGCTAAAGTGTGCGAACGCCCTCTTTAAAAAGGTGAGCTCGCTAGGCTTTTTTGGGTTTGTTGACGATGATGATGCCGCCGCAGACCAACAGCAGGGCAACGATGACGGTAATGGGGCTCGTGCCAGCGCCCTCGCCGAGCAGCAGCGCGCTCAGCAGCACACCAAAGACGGGGTTCATAAACCCAAAGACCGAGACGCGGCTGACGGGGTTGACGGCAAGCAGGCGCGACCACAGCGAGTAGGCGACCGCGGAGATAAGCGCCATGTAGATGATGAGCGCGATGGCGGGGGCAATCGCCGTGGGGGAGAGCGCGCCACCCATCAAAAAGCCGATGGCGGTGAGGACCAGGCCGCCGACCAAGAACTGCCACCCGGCAAGCAAGACGCCGTCGTGCTCACGCGAGAAGATACCGATCAGGCAGGTCGAAAGGGCACCCGCGACGGTGGAGGCTAGGATAAAACCCTCGCCGTCGAGCGTAAAGCCAAAGGTGCCGTCCGCGCCCGAAAGGTTGACGAGCGCGACGCCGGCAAAGCCCAGTACGCAGCCGAGCACTTTGGCCGCATTGAGCTTCTCGGTGTGAAATGCCAGGGCGGCAAAGAGGATTGCGAGGAAGTTGGCGCTGGCCTCGATGATGGAGCTCGACATGGCGCTGGCGCGCGAGAGGCCCAGGTAGAAAAAGAAGTACTGCCCGATAGTCTGGAAGAGCGACAAGATGCAGATGGGCTTGATATCGCGCGCTTGCGGAACGAGCAGTCGGCGCTGGGCCACGCTCATGCCAACAATGACCAGCATGCCGGCAAGGGTGAAGCGCAGGCCCGCGAAGAGCAGCTGCGAGGCGCTGTCGTGCGCGGGAATACCAAAGAGGCCGTAGCCGATCTTGATGCAGGGGAAGGCGGAGCCCCAGAGCGCGCAGCAAACGAGACAGCCCAGGATGAGTCCGGGCAGGGTGGCGAGATACGGCTTGCGGCTTTCCATGATGTCCTTCTCCTATACGCGCAAAGCAAAAAAGAACCCGCCACCGGGGGTGCCGGTGGCGGGTGTTGTTACCCGAGGGGATTGTACCCGATGGAAACGTATTAAGCGAAGTAGGCTACGCCGCTCTCAAAGATCGGCATGAATTTGTCGCCGGGGACATGCTCGGGCACGTTGCAGTACAGGTTGTCGCCGCGACGCTCGGCATGGCCCATCTTGCCCAGGACACGGCCGTCGGGGCTCGTGATGCCCTCGATGGCGAGTGCGGAGCCGTTGGGGTTGACGGAAAGGTCCATGCTGGGTTTGCCGTTCTCGCCCACGTACTGCGTGGCGACCTGGCCGTTGGCGATCAGCTGGGCGAGCACTTCGTCATTGGCGACAAAGCGGCCCTCGCCGTGGCTGATGGCGACGGTATAGGGGTCGTCCAGGCTGCACTGCGACAGCCACGGGGACAAGTTGGACGAGATGCGGGTGCGCACCAGACGGCTCTGGTGGCGACCGATGGTGTTGAACGTCAACGTGGGCGCATCGGGCGTGGCGTCGACGATGTCGCCGTAGGGCACCAGGCCGAGCTTGATCAGGGCCTGGAAGCCGTTGCAGATGCCCAGCATCAGGCCATCGCGGGCCTTGAGCAGGTCGCGGACTGCCTCGGTGACCTCGGGAGCGCGGAAGAACGCCGTGATGAACTTGGCAGAGCCGTCGGGCTCGTCGCCGCCCGAGAAGCCGCCGGGGATCATAACGATCTGGCTTGCACGGATGCGGCGGGCAAGCTCGTGGGTGCTCTCGGCGACGGCCTCGGGCGTGAGGTTGTTGATCACGAAGGTGTCGGCCTCGGCACCGGCGGCACGGAAGGCGCGGGCGCTGTCGTACTCGCAGTTGTTGCCGGGGAACACGGGGATGATCACGCGCGGGCGGGCGATCTTGGCGCCGCCGTACACGTGGATATCCTTGGCGCGGAAGTCGATGGTCTCGACCTCGGGGGTCTCGCCGGCGCTGCGGTAGGCGAAGACGCCCTCGATGCCGCTCTCCCAGGCCTCCTGGAGCTCGGCGAGCTCGATGACCTCGGAGCCGGTGTCGATGACATAGCCCTCGACGGTGGTGCCCAGGGGCTCGACGACAACGCCGTCGGCGACCTCGGGCAGCTCGGCGTCCTCGGCGAGCTCGACGATAAAACTGCCGTAGAGCGGGGTGAAGAGGCTCTCCACGTCTACATCCTCGGCAAGCTCGATACCGATCTGGTTACCGACGCACATCTTAAAGAGGCTCTCGGCGCCGCAGCCGTAGCCGGGCGTGGATATGGCCAGGGCGTTGCCGGTAGCAGTGAGCGCCTCGACGGCGTCAAACGCGGCGAGCAACTGCTGGGCGTCGGGACGGTAGTCCTCGCCATAGGTGGCGGGGGCGATGCGGACGACGCGGTGCGTGAGGCCCTTGAACTCGGGCGAGACGGCGCGGGCGGCCTTGCCCACGGCGACGGCGAAGCTGATCAGGGTCGGCGGAACGTTGAGCTCGCCGGTCTCGTCCTCAAACGAACCGCTCATGGAGTCCTTGCCGCCGATGGCGCCGGCACCCAGGTCGACTTGGGCCATGAGGGCGCCCAGGACGGCTGCCGTGGGCTTGCCCCAGCGCTCGGCCTCGGTGCGCAGACGCTCGAAGTACTCCTGGAAGGAGAGATAGGCGCGCTTGTGCTCAAAGCCGGCAGCCACGAGCTTGGCGATGGACTCGACCACGGACAGGTAGGCGCCCGCAAACTGGTCGGCCTCCATCAGATAGGGGTTGAAGCCCCATGCCATGGCACTCGCCGTGGTGGTCTCGCCGCCCACGGGGAACTTGGCGACCATGGCCGAGCTGGGGGTGAGCTGCGTCTTGCCGCCAAAGGGCATGAGCACGGTCGCGGCGCCGATGGTGGAGTCGAAGCGCTCGGAAAGGCCCTTGTTGGAAGCGACGTTGAGGTCGGTGACGAGCGAGGTCATGCGCTCGGCGAGCGTGGTGCCGGCCCAGCTGGGCTGCCACACGCTACGGGCGCACACGTGGGCGACCTGGTGCTTGGGTGCGCCGTTGGAGTTGAGGAACTCGCGGGACAGGTCGACGATAGCGACGCCGTTCCAGGCCATGCGCATGCGCGGCTCAGCGGTAACCTCGGCGATAACGGTCGCCTCCAGGTTCTCCTCGGCGGCGTAGCCCATGAACTCCTCGACGTCACCGTCGGCGACGGCGCAGGCCATGCGCTCCTGGGACTCAGAGATAGCGAGCTCGGTGCCGTCCAGGCCGTCGTACTTCTTGGTCACGGTGTCCAGGTCGACATACAGGCCGTCGGCAAGCTCGCCCACGGCGACCGAGACGCCGCCGGCGCCAAAGTCGTTGCAGCGCTTGATCAGACGGCAGGCGTCGCCGCGGCGGAACAGACGCTGCAGCTTGCGCTCGACAGGGGCGTTGCCCTTCTGGACCTCGGCACCCGAGGTCTCGATGGACTCGGTGTTCTGGGTCTTGGAGGAGCCGGTGGCGCCACCGATGCCATCGCGGCCGGTGCGGCCGCCCAGCAGGATGATCTTGTCGGTGGGGGCGGGGCACTCGCGACGAACGTGGTTTGCCGGGGTAGCGCCCACGACGGCGCCAACCTCCATGCGCTTGGCCACGTAACCGGGGTGATAGAGTTCGTTGACCTGACCGGTGGCAAGGCCGATCTGGTTGCCGTAGCTGGAGTAGCCGGCGGCGGCAGTGGTCACGAGCTTGCGCTGCGGCAGCTTGCCCTCGAGCGTCTCGGAAACCGGGACGGTGGGGTCACCGGCGCCGGTGACACGCATGGCCTGGTACACGTAGCTGCGGCCCGAGAGCGGGTCGCGGATGGCGCCGCCCACGCAGGTGGCGGCACCGCCGAAGGGCTCGATCTCGGTCGGGTGGTTGTGGGTCTCGTTCTTAAACAGGAACAGCCAGTCCTGGTCCTCGCCGTCGACATCGACCTTCACCTTGACGGTGCAGGCGTTGATCTCCTCGGACTCGTCGACATCGGTCATGACGCCGGTCTTCTTAAGGTACTTGGCGCCGATGGTGCCCATGTCCATGAGGCAGACGGGCTTGGCGTCGCGGCCGAGTTCGTGGCGCATCTCCATGTAGCGGTCGAAGGCTTGCTGCACCACGGCGTCGTCGATCGTCACGTCGTCCAGGACGGTGCCGAAGGTGGTGTGGCGGCAGTGGTCGGACCAGTAGGTGTCGATCACGCGGATCTCGGTGATGGTGGGGTCGCGGTCCTCATCGCGGAAGTACTGCTGGCAGAAGGCGATGTCTGCCTCGTCCATGGCAAGGCCGCGATCGGCGATAAAGGCGGCAAGGCCGGCCTCGTCGAGCTTGCGGAAGCCGTCGAGCACCTCGACGGGCTGGGGCTCGGGAGTCTCCATGTACAGCGTCTCGGGCAGGTCGAGCGAGGCGATGCGCGCCTCGACGGGGTTCACCACGTAGTGCTTGATGGCATCGATGGCGGCCTCGTCCAGAGCGCCCGAGATCATATAGACCTTGGCGGAGCGCACGGCGGGGCGCTCGCCCTGGCTGATGAGCTGCACGCACTCGCTGGCGGAGTCGGCGCGCTGGTCAAACTGGCCAGGCAGGAATTCGACGGCAAAGACGGCGCCATCGCTTGCGGGGAGTTCGTCGTAGGTCACATCGACCTGGGGCTCGCTAAAGACGGTCGGCACGCAGGAGCGGAAAAGCTCCTCGTCGATGCCCTCGACGTCGTAGCGGTTGATGATCCTCAGGGCCTCGATGCCCTTGATGCCGAGAATTTCGGTCAGCTCGCCCTTGAGCTGCTGAGCCTCGACGTCGAACCCGGGTTTCTTCTCCACGTAGATACGAGAGACCATTGGTTCCTGCCTTCCTGATCGGTTGGGCGTACGGTACGGTATGCGGCAGCGGTCGGTTTACGGGACAAGCCTCGCAGTCGCCTTGAGCCACATGTTTGTAAACCTCACTATGATACGACAGCTCGCGGCGCGTTGAGGACGGCGAGGGTGCTACAGTGAAGCGCAAACAAGAGAAAGGCATCACATGGCATTCGTTTCGCTCGCCATCATCGCACTCGTGGCCTTTGCGAGTCCTTTTATCGCCTCGGCGATTCCCGGAAAACCCGTTCCCGAGACGGTCTTTTTGCTCGTGCTCGGCGCGGTGCTGGGACCCCATATGCTCGGCGTCATCCATGTAGATGCCGAGGTCTCGCTTGTGTCCGAGCTGGGCCTGGCCTTCTTGTTCCTGCTTGCCGGCTTTGAGATCGACCCCAAGAGCATCACGGGCGTCGAGGGGCGCTACGGCTTGGCGACGTGGGTCGTCACGTTTGGTATCGCCTGGCTTGCCGTACGCTTTACCCCGTGGTTCTCGGTCAGTCATTTCGACGGTATCGCCGTGACGCTTGCCCTCACTTCGACGGCGCTCGGTACGCTCGTGCCCATCATGCGTGAGCGCTCGCTCACCGGCACGCGCGTGGGCGACTCGATTCTCGCGTATGGCACTTGGGGTGAGCTCGGCCCTGTGCTTGCCATGTCGGTGCTGCTGTCTGCCCGCACCGGCATCCAAACGCTTGTGATCCTTGGCTTGTTTGCGGTGGTCTGCGTGTTGCTGGCCGTGGTCCCGAGCCGCTCCAAGCGCGTCGGCAGCCGCTTCTTTGCGTTTGTCGAGGAACGTGCCGATACCACGTCGCAGACCTTCGTGCGCCTGACGGTGCTCATCCTGGTCACACTCGTGGCGTTCTCGGCTGTCTTTGATCTCGACATCGTGTTGGGTTCTTTTGCCGCCGGCTTTGTCCTGCGCTACATCATCCCCGAGGGCAACCATACGCTCGAGACCAAGCTCGACGGCCTGGCCTACGGCTTTTTGATTCCGGTATTCTTTACCGTATCGGGCGCAAAGATCAATCTGACGGCCGTGGCGTCGCGCCCGGGTCTGCTCGTGGGCTTTATCGTGGCGTTGTTGATTATTCGTGCCGTTCCCATTCTCATCTCTATGAGCATTTGTCCTGCGACGCGCGATGTGTCGGCGTATGGTCGCATTACCGTGGCCCTGTACTGCACCACGGCCCTGCCGATCATCGTTGCCGTGACAAGCGTTGCCGTCAACGCGGGCGCGCTGTCGCAAGATATTGCGTCGGTCATGGTTGCCGCCGGTGCCATCACGGTGTTCTTGATGCCGTTGCTCGCGCAGCTCTTCTACCGCGTGGTCGACGCCGCGCCGGTCGCCGCCGTGGCAGAAGTTGCCGAGCATCCATCCGATGCGCTCGACATCCTGCGCGCCCATCACGATTTGGCGAGCCTGCTCGCACGTGAGCACGAGCTGCTGACTTCGCATGGCCATGGTCGCGTATTCGAGGGCTTGCCTACGCTCGATACGATTGCCGAGCGTCTTTCCGCCGAGGCGGCGAGCGGCCATATCGATGCCCGTATTGTGGACGCGGCACATCTTCTTGCCGATAAGACCTATGGAGACGAGGTCGACCCGTCCGAGCTGACTCCGCGCGAGCGTCGCCGCCTGGAGCGCGCCAAGCTCGCCGTGCGCGAATACCGCCGCCGCATGCTGGAGCTCTATGCAAGAGAAGAAGCCGAGGACGACGACGGCAAGTAGTCGATACTCTCTCGGGGAAGCCGCGTCCTGCTTTGAAGGCTCGGAACGGGATGTGGTTTCCGAAACGGGGGCCGTTGGGAAACTGTGTCCCGGAATGGGCGCTCAGAGTGGGATGCAGTTTCCGCGAGAGACCCGTTGCGGAAACGGTATCCCAGAATCGGCGTTCAAAACGGGGCGCTCTTTCCGAAACATGGCCCTGAGGGAAGCTGCGTCCCGGTCTGAGTCGGAATTCCGGGACACAGCTTCCCTTTCAAACAGAAGAAGGCGCGCTGCCTGCAGTTGATGCAGACGGCGCGCCTTCTTTGTTGGACTATGTTGAGGCTGGGAGCTGAGGCTTGTGGTCCCTTAAGAGCGGGCGGCTCCGTCGACGGGGAGCACGGCGCCCGTGACATAGGAGGACATGTCGCTCGCTAGGAAAACGAAGGCGTTGGCGACGTCCTCGGGCTCGCCCATGCGGCCGAGCGGAATGGTGGCGATGATGGGCTTGATGACCTCTTCGGGAAGGTTGGCGACCATATCGGTCTTGGTCACGCCGGGAGCGACAGCGTTGACGCGAATGCCCATGGGGGCGAGCTCGCGCGAGAGCGACTGGACCATACCGTTGACGGCGAACTTGGACGTGGGATAGCCAACGCCGGAGGGCTGACCGTACTTGGCGACCATCGAGCTCGTGGTGGTGATGGTGCCGCCGTGGCCTGCCTCGGCCATAATCTTGGCAGCGGCTTGGTGGCCGTTAAAGACGGCGACGACGTTGAGGTCCATGACCTTGGCGAACTCTTCGGCCGTGTACTCCAGAAGCGGCGAGCGCTGGGAGATGCCGGCGTTGTTAACGACCGTGTCCAGGCCACCCATGTCGGCGGCTGCCTCGGTAAAGGCCTCGGTTACGGCCTCGAGCGAGGTGAGGTCGCAGGTGCGGCCCCAGACCTTGGCCTCGGGATAGGCTGCGGCCAGCTTTTCAACGGCGGCGTCGGCAGTCTCCTGACGCGAGCCAAAGACCGTGACGGCGGCGCCCTCCTCGATAAAGCGACAGGCGATGGCATAGCCGATACCGCGCGTGCCTCCGGTGATGATTGCTTTCTTGCCCTCGAGCAACATGGTGCTTCCTCTCATCGCGGGCGGACATTCGCAGCACAGCGTAGCGGTAGCCGGAATCGGTCGCGTCTGCATATCGGTGAACGGTAGCCCGCGTTACCGATGAGCGGTTCGCGCAAATGTACTCTGCCGTTGTGCTTGGGGCAGGAGACAAAAGGGCTCCCGTCCCACATCGGACGGGAGCCCTCAAAGCGTGTATTGCTAGGCAAGCGTTGGATTAGTTGGCCATAACACCTTCGGTCCAGGCCTCGACGTCCTCGATACGCAGGACGTTGGCGACCTCGGCCACGCAGTCGACACTGGCAAGCTCGGCGGCGGCAGCCTGGACGTCCTTCTCGAGTGCGCGGTGCGTCAGGAAGATGACCGAGCAGGCATCGCTGACGCCCGACTTGCCGTCCTCGACCTGGTTGATGAGCGAGATCGAGATGTTGTGCTTGGCAAAGATGTCGACCGTCTCGGACAGGGCGCCCACGCGGTCGGCGACCTTCAGACGCACATAGTACTTGGTCTGGAGTTCGTCCATGGGCTTAAAGGCGAGGTTGTGACCATAGGGCTCAATCTCGGGAAGCGGAGCCACGCCGCGGCTGATCTGCTCGGAGAGCGACAGGATATCGCCCACGACGGCGCTTGCGGTGGGGAAGGAGCCTGCGCCGGCACCGTAGAACATGGTTTCGCCCACGGCGTCACCCACCACGTAGACGGCGTTCATGGCGCCGTTGACCTTGGCGAGCATGTGGTCGGCGGGGATCAGCGTGGGATGCACGCGGACGTCGACGCCGGCGTCGGTGTTGCGGGCGATGCCGAGCAGCTTAATGGTGTAGCCGAGTTCGCGTGCCTGGGCGATGTCCTCGGCGCCGATGGTACGGATGCCCTGCTGGTATACGTCGTCGGTGGTCACACGGGTGCCAAAGCCGATGGAGGCGAGGATCGCCGTTTTGCTGGCGGCGTCGAAGCCGTCGACGTCGGCGGACGGGTCGGCCTCGGCATAGCCCTTGGCCTGCGCGTCGGCGAGCACGTCGGCGTAATCGGCACCCTCGGCGTCCATGCGCGACAGGATGTAGTTGGTGGTACCGTTGAGAATACCGGCGATGGTCAGGATCTTGTTGCCCACCAGGTCGTGCTCAAGCGTGCTCACGATGGGGATGCCGCCGCCGCAGCTGGCCTCGCACTTAATCTGCACGCCGCACGCGCGTGCCTTCTCGGCAAGCGTCTCGACGTGACGGCCCAGTAGGGCCTTGTTGGCAGAGACGACGTGCTTGCCGTGCTCAAAGGCAGTGGTGAAGATCTCGGTTGCGGGATGCTCACCGCCGATCAGCTCGACGACGATGTCGACGGCGGGGTCGCTGACGACGTCGTGCCAGTCACTCGTAAAGGCCTCGCGCTCAATGCCTGCCGCCTCGGCCTGCTCCCAAGCAAGCGCGCAGGCGCGGGTCAGCTTAAGGTCGATGCCGTAGGCTGCCAGGTACTCATCGTGGTGGCTCTTGATCAGACGGGCCACGCCGCCGCCGACGGTTCCCAGACCGATCAGACCGACGTTCACGGTGCGCAGGGGTTCGCTCATAGATAGCTCCTTCGTGCATCTTATGGATGGATTAACCGCTTAAAGGTTGAGTGCATTCTAGCGTGAACCGAGGGCGCGTGCTCGCCAGGCAACAGGAGTCGCACAAAACGGCACCCCCGAAACGCTGCGGAAACATTGGAAACATGCTCGCTACAAACGGAACTCCGTAACAAACTGTCAACGTTTGCACCATGAGGTTTGCCCCGTACCGCAAGACGGCCGCACTGCGGCCAGCGAAGAGGGGGGCACCATGCTTAGCATCAACAACGTACTTAACCGCAGGAGTTTCCTTGTCGGAGCCACGCTTATTTTTGCCCCGATCTATTTCACCCCAGCGTCCGTTTTGCTCAAGAACGCCAAGGACATGAGCTACGACATGACACTAATGGGTGCCGACGGCATGGACAGCCTATGTAATCCAGGACGGCAAGTACATCTCCGCCTAAGTGCATATAACGAGACCGGTGAGGCCGTTTTATTCAGGGCAAGGGCGCTTGTAACAGAACAGAAACATTACTTTCACATAATAAAGTGGCTAAACTGCATAAACTGATAGAAAGACGCATAAATATGGATAAATGGACAAAGCAAAAGAAAAGTTGAAATAATCGCCACTTTTCTCAACTAAAGCGTCTACTATTTTGCGAACGCCGAACACGGCGAAGGATGGCCTGTCGGGTAACCGAAACCCGACGAGATTTGAGAGGAGAGCCGCATGTCGAGCCTCACCGGTAAGTCATTGAACCCTGTTATGAATCGCAGGAGCGTTATCGCGAGCGCAGCAGGTCTGGGGGCGATGTCCATTCTAGCTGGCTGCTCCTCCAACGGCGGCGACAGCGGTTCCGCTTCGAGCGACGCTTCGTTTAAGATCGGCACCATCGGCCCGCTGACCGGCGCCAACGCGTCCTACGGCAAGTCCGTTACCCAGGGTGTCGAGCTTGGCTGCAAGGATTTTTCGACCAAGGAGCTGCCGCTTGCCAGCAAGGCCGAGGATGACCAGGCCGATGGCGAGAAGGCCGTCAACGCCTTCAACACCCTGCTCGACTGGGGCATGCAGGCCCTCGTCGGCCCGACTACCACGGGTGCGTCGGTTGCCGTTGCCGCAGAGTGTGGTAACGACCCCAAGACGTTCATGATCACCCCGTCCGCGTCCTCCGAGGACGTCACCGACGGCAAGGATTGCGTCTTCCAGGTTTGCTTCACCGACCCCAACCAGGGTGTCAACGCTGCCAAGTTCCTGGCGCAGAAGTATGCGGACGAGAAGTTCGTGCTGTTCTATAACTCCGGCGACGCCTATTCTTCGGGCATCGCAGATTCCTTTAAGGCCCAGGCCGCTGAGTCCAAGCTCGAGATTGTTGACGAGGAGACCTTTAAGGACGACTCCGCCACGAGCTTTACGAACCAGCTGACCAAGGCCAAGCAGGCCGGCGCCACCATGATCTTTGCGCCGATCTACTACACGCCGGCGTCCGTCCTGCTCAAGAACGCCAAGGACATGGGCTACGACGTCAAGATGATGGGCTGCGACGGCATGGACGGCATCCTGGGCGTTGAGGGCTTCGATACCTCTCTTGCCGAGGGTCTGCTGCTCATGACCCCGTTCTCCGCCGACGACGAGAAGAACGCCGACTTCGTCAACGCTTACAAGGATAAGTACGGCGATACCCCCGACCAGTTTGCCGCCGACGCCTACGACGGCGTGCACGCGGTGGCCGAGGCCCTCAAGGAGGCCGGTCTTGGTGTCGACGCCGACCCGACCGAGGCCGCCGAGAAGCTGTCCAAGGCTATGCTCAAGATTACCGTTGACGGTCTGACCGGCAAGCTCACCTGGAACGATAAGGGCCAGGTCCAGAAGGAGCCCACGGCGTACGTCATCACCGACGGCAAGTACGTACAGGCCTAATTGGCCGCCTTACATAGAGCGGTTTTGATCCCAAGCAGGGGAGGTTTTGGCCTTCCCTGCTTGCTTGGTATCTAGGGACGATGTAACGTCCCTGTTTCATACATCAACTGGAAACCTATTCGAAAGGGGGATGTGGAACATGACGGTCTTTATCCAATACCTGGTCAACGGCCTGTCCATGGGCAGCGTCTACGCCATCATCGCGTTGGGCTACACCATGGTCTACGGTATCGCCAAGATGCTGAACTTCGCTCACGGCGACGTTATCATGGTCGGTGCCTATGTCTCGTTCTGCGCCACGTCGTATCTCGGCCTCCCGGGCTGGGCATCTGTAGTTCTCTCTTGTGTGGTCTGTACCGTTCTCGGTGTTCTCATCGAGGGTCTGGCATACAAGCCGCTGCGTCAGGCGGGCCCGCTGGCCGTTCTGATCACGGCTATCGGCGTGTCTTACTTCCTGCAGAACGCCGCGCAGCTTCTGTGGGGCGCCACGCCCAAGAACTTCACTTCGCTCGTCACCTTCCAGGTGCCGGAGTTCTTGGCCAAGTTCAACGTAAGCGCCGTCTCGCTCGTCACCATCGTCGCCTGCCTGGTTATCATGGCCGGCCTGATGTTCTTTACAGGTAAGACCAAGATGGGTAAGGCCATGCGTGCCGTGTCCGAGGACAAGGCCGCCGCTCAGCTCATGGGCATCAACGTCAACCGCACCATCTCGATGACGTTTGCCATCGGCTCTGCCCTTGCCGCCATCGCCGGCGTGCTCCTGTGCTCCTACTCGCCGGTGCTGCAGCCCACGACGGGTGCCATGCCTGGCATCAAGGCCTTCGACGCCGCCGTCTTCGGTGGCATCGGCTCCATCCCCGGCGCCTTTGTCGGCGGCATTCTCATCGGCATCATCGAGGCGATGGCGCAGGCCTACATTTCCACGAGCCTTGCCAACTCCATCGTCTTTGGTGTTTTGATCATCGTCCTGCTCGTCAAGCCTGCCGGCCTCTTGGGCAAGTACGTCCCCGAGAAGGTGTAGGTGAGCGTTATGAAGTTTCTTAAAGACAAGCAGACGCGTCATGATTTTGTCACGTACGCTATGTGCATCGTGGCCTTCGCCATCGTGTTCTTTATGCAGTCCAACCATATGATCCCGCGCATGATCGCCGGTCAGTTGGTTCCCATTACGGCCTACATCGTCATGGCCATTTCCCTCAACCTCGTCGTCGGCATCGCGGGCGACTTGTCGCTGGGCCATGCGGGCTTTATGAGTATCGGTGCCTACACGGGTATCGTCACCGCGGTCGCCCTCGAGAGCGCTATTCCTTCCGATCCGGTGCGCCTTATCATCAGCATCGTGGTCGGCGCCATCGCTGCCGCCATCCTGGGCTTCTTGATCGGCATCCCGGTCCTTCGCCTGAGCGGCGATTACCTGGCTATCGTGACGCTGGCTTTTGGCGAGATCATCAAAGAGATCGTCACCTGCCTCATTGTGGGTGTCGACTCCCGCGGCCTGCACGTGATCTTTAACATCACGGGCAACTCTACGATCGATGACCTGCACCTGCTCGAGGACGGCACCGCCATCATCAAGGGCGCGCAGGGCGCATCGGGCGTGTCGACCTATTCGACCTTCCTCGCCGGTGCCATCCTGGTCATGGTCGCACTCGTGATCGTGCTCAACCTGGTTCGCAGCCGTACCGGCCGTGCCATTATGGCCGTGCGCGATAACAAGATTGCAGCCGAGTCCGTAGGCATCTCCGTCACCGAGTACCGCATGATCGCCTTCGTGGCTTCCGCTGCCCTCGCCGGTGCTGCCGGAGCTCTCTTCGGCGGTAACTTCTCGCAGCTCTCCGCCACCAAGTTCGACTTCAACACGTCCATCCTCATCCTGGTGTTCGTGGTCCTGGGCGGCCTGGGCAACATGCGCGGTTCCGTCATCGCGGCGGCGCTGCTCACGGTGCTTCCCGAGCTACTCCGTCAGTTCTCGGATTACCGCATGCTCATCTACGCCATCGTGCTGATCCTGGTCATGATTTTTACCAACAACCCGCAGCTCAAGGCGTTCTTCGGTCGCGTCAAGGACCGCTTTGCTTCCAAGAAGGAGGTGACAGCCGATGCCCAGTAAATTTGAGTTCAACAAGGGCAAGATGGTCCCGTATCCTTCCGGCGCCATCGTTCCCGACCGTGACTTGGGCCAGCGCCCGGCACTTGAGTGCATCCACCTGGGCATCGAGTTCGGTGGCCTTAAGGCAGTCGACGACTTTAGCCTCACCATCGGCAAGACCGAGATCGCCGGTCTGATCGGTCCCAACGGTGCCGGTAAGACCACGGTCTTCAACCTGCTCACCAAGGTGTATCAGCCCACGCACGGCACCATCCTGCTCGACGGCGAGGACACCTCGGGCAAGTCGGTCTACCAGGTCAACCGCATGGGTATTGCCCGTACGTTCCAGAACATTCGCCTGTTCAACACCATGACGGTGGAGGACAACGTTAAGGTCGGCCTGCACAACCAGGAGCGCTACTCCGGCTTTGAGGGCGTGCTGCGCCTGCCGACGTATTGGAAGCACGAGAAGGCCGCCCACGAGCGCGCCATGGAGCTGCTGTCCATCTTTGATATGGAGCATCTGGCAAACGAGCAGGCCGGATCGCTGCCTTACGGCGCTCAGCGTCGTCTGGAGATCGTCCGCGCGCTTGCCACCAACCCCAAGCTGCTGCTGCTCGACGAACCTGCCGCCGGCATGAACCCGTCCGAGACCGCAGAGCTCATGGCGAACATCGTCAAGATTCGCGACACCTTCGGCATCGCCATCATGCTTATCGAGCATGATATGTCGCTCGTCATGAACATCTGCGAGGGCATCTGCGTACTTAACTTTGGCAAGGTCATCGCCAAGGGCACGGCAGAGGAAATCCAGAACAACGATGCCGTTATCGAGGCGTATCTGGGTAAGCAGGATAAGGGGGAGAACTAAATGGCAGAGCCGATGCTTTCCGTCTACAACATCAACGTCTGGTACGGCGCCATCCACGCCATCAAGGACATCTCCTTTAACGTTAACGAGGGCGAGATCGTGGCCTTGATTGGTGCCAACGGTGCCGGCAAGTCCACAACGCTCAAGACCGTCTCGGGCCTGCTGCGCTCCAAGACCGGTTCCATCAAGTTTATGGGCGAGGACATTACTCATACGCCCGCTGATAAGCTGGTTGGTAAGGGCCTGGCTCAGGTTCCCGAGGGTCGTCGCGCCTTTTTGCAGATGACGGTCGAGGAGAACCTGGAGATGGGTGCCTATACGCAGCCCAAGTCCACGGTGGCTCCGGGCCTGGAGCGCGTCTACGAGCAGTTCCCGCGCCTGAAGGAACGTCGTCGCCAGGTCGCCGGCACCCTTTCAGGCGGCGAGCAGCAGATGCTCGTTATGGGGCGCGCCCTTATGAGTAATCCCAAGCTGCTCATGCTCGACGAACCTTCCATGGGTCTGGCACCGATTCTGATCGAACAGATCTTCCAGATTGTCGAGGACCTGCACAAGGCCGGCACCACGGTGCTTCTGGTCGAGCAAAACGCGCAGATGGCGCTTTCCATCGCCACACGCGGTTACGTGCTCGAGACCGGCAAGATCACCATGACCGGCACCGGCCAAGAGCTCCTGCATGACGACAACGTCCGCAAAGCCTACCTCGGAGGCTAACCCACCTAACAAAAGGGGCGCTGACTATCTCAGTCAGCGCCCCTTTTTAAGTTGCGGTGAAATAGGGACTGAATACGGGCTCCAGAGGCCAAAAGAGTCCCTATTCCACCGCAACTTCATGGGGATGTGTGACAATGCCCGTCGGAAAACATCTGCTGTCTTTGGGGGTCTATCTATGCTGTACGAGTTTTGTGCCGAGAACTTTGAGCGGGTGCCGGCGGCTATCGATGCCGGTGCAAGGCGTATCGAGCTGTGCGACAACCTTGCCGTTGGTGGCACCACGCCTTCGGCCGGCGTTATCAGCGCTACGACCAACTATGTCCACGAGCACGATGCACGGGTGATGTGCATGATTCGCCCGCGTGGCGGCGACTTTCACTACGACCAGGACGAGCTGCGTATGATGGAGATGGACCTGGGCCTTGCCGTAAGCGCCGGCGTTGACGGCTTGGTCTTTGGCTGCTGCAAGCCCTGCGCTGGCGGATGGGCGCTCGACGAACTTACGCTTGGCGCCCTCGTGATGGCTGCGGGCTGCGCGACCGAGGAATGTAAGCGTGAGCCCATCGACATCACCTTCCACATGGCATTTGACCAGCTCTCGCCCGAGGCTCAGCTCGATGCGATTGATACACTTGCCGACTGCGGCGTTACGCGCATCCTCACGCATGGCGGCGCTGCCGGTACGTCGATCGAGGATAATTTCGATCACCTGGCTCGTTTAATCGAGTATGCGGGTGATCGTTTGACCATCCTTCCCGGCGGCGGCATCACTACGGCAAATCGCGACGCGGTCGCGGCGGCGCTAGACGTCTCCGAGCTCCATGGCACCAAGATCGTGCCGCTGGAGGTATAACCCGTGGCGCTGGTATTCGATGTTCAGCAGGCGAGCGGCAAGCCCGACGACAACCGTCGCCCCGGTACCGCGTGTCCCTTTTGCAACACGGAGGGGCTCACCAACATCATCCAGCGCGACGGTGACTGCATCTGGCTCGAGAATAAGTTCAAGACCCTGCGCGCCACCCGTCAAACCGTGCTGATCGAGTCGGCCGATCACGATGCCGACCTGGTGACCTATAAGCCGGATGAACTCCACCATGTGATGAGGTTTGCTCTGGATTGCTGGCAGCAGATGATCGATTCGCAGCAGTATCGAAGCGTGCTCATGTACAAGAACAAGGGTCCGCTTTCGGGCGGCAGCCTCGTCCATCCACACATGCAGATTGTGGGCTTGGAACAGGAGGACGGCTATGCGGCGCTGACCTCAGCCAACTTTGAAGGCATCGATGTTTGGCAGAGGGGAAGGGTTGCGGTCAACATCTCAACCGAACCGATTATGGGGTTCTTTGAGGTCAATGTTTCAGCCCCGCAGGGAATCGCCGCCAGCGATGGCGCGCGAGACCAAGCCGAGACGGACCTCTTCGCCGATGCGATTCAGGTAGCTCTGCGCTATATCCTGAACGAGCACCATGGTGGTCGCGCAGAGTCGTACAACTTGTTCTTCTACCACATGGACGGCCGGACCATTGCCAAGGCGCTTCCGCGCTGGGTGGTTTCACCCTACTTTGTCGGGTATCGGCTGGCTCAGGTCAATGCTGAGACCACGCTCGATGTCGATGCGGAGCGATTCCGCGCACATCTGGAGGCGCTCACATCGTAAAGTGAGCGCCCGCACACTGCGGACGGTTTAGCGCGCCATTGCATCGCGGCCGGCCTCGACCCGCTTGCGCTGGGCGGCGCGCTCCTCGCCGGTCAGACGCTCAAAGAAGTGTCCGATAAGCGAGGCGAGCACCTGCTGAAACAACGTTCCACACATGACGGGAAACACAACTTCGCCCGGAAAGTATTGCGTGGCGATGACGGCGCCCGAAGAGATATTGCGCATGCCGCAGGTAAAGCACATGGTGGTCGTTTCGCTATATGGCAGATGCAGCGCGCGGGCGACCAGAATGCCGACGACAAAGCCGCTGATGGCGAAGACCAAAATAAAGAGGGCGACTTCCAAGCGCACCGCGTTCATGTGCAGCACGTACTCGCTCATGGCGGTGGAGTTGGAGGCGATAACGCCCATCATCATGAACTTGCAGGCGGGCGAGAGCGCGGGGGAGAGTTTCTCGTGCCCCCAGCCGCGCGTGAGCTCGTTGATCACGATGCCGAGCACAGCGGGGATGGCGATCATAAAGGCCATGTTCTGCATCATGCTCGGCACGTCGATCGAGACGGTGGCGCCCAGCAGGAGCTTGAGCGTAAGCGGAATCGTCACAGGGGAGATGACCGAGGACGTCAGGATGATGGTGAGCGCGAGCGGGCCGTTGCCGCCGAACATGCTGATCCACATAAAAGCGGTGACTGCCACGGGCACACTGTATTCGAGCACGATGCCGCAGACAAGGTTGGGGTTGGAACCAAAGAACAACGATCCCATGGCATAGGCCGCGATGGGAATAAGCGCCGCCGAGACCAACAACGCCAGAATCAGGTGCAGCGGACGGTGGAACACCTCGGCTACCTGGTGAAAGGTGTTGCTGAGCGCACCCTGAAACGTCATAAAGGCGAAGAGGGCGGGAACAATGGGCTTGAGAACGCCGATCTGTTGAGGAAAGAGCACGCCGAGCGCCACACAAATCGGAACGATGATCTGCATGTGCCCCGCGAGGAACTTCCCCAGTCCAGCCCATTGCTTCATATGCCCCGCGACTCCCTTTATCCGCGAACTTGTTTGTATGGATATGCTAGACGCTCGTATGTGTCCGTGCGGCTGAAACGCTCGATTGTTTCGAGGGCATTACCGCCATCGTTTGCCGAAACCGCGGCGCACCGCGGCGTTTTGCGTCCGCGCTGCACGGTATAATAAATCCGTTCAACAGATCTGCCTGCCGAAGCGGGCATACACAGAGGACTCATCGCTATGAACCGTGAGAGGTATCGCGGCGACCTGCCCCTATCGGGGGTGGGTGCCTATGTCATCGCTTAAGACGACGCATCGCTGGGCGGTCGCTCAGCAAAATCCCGAGCTCGAAAAGGAACTTTCGGCTGGTCTGGGCATTCCTGGGCTGGTGGCGCGCATTATGGTCGCGCACGGCATTGGCTCCATCAAAGAGGGCCAATTGTTTTTGACGCCTTCGCTCGATCGCGACTGGGCCGACCCACTCATTATCCCGGGCATGTCGGTCGTTGCCGACCGCGTTGAGCGCGCTATTCGCAACCACGAGCACATTGCAGTCTTTGGCGATTTTGACGTTGACGGCATTACGTCGACCTGCCTGTTGACCGAGGCGCTGCGCACGTTTGGCGCCGATGTCACGCCGTTTATTCCGCATCGCTTTGATGAGGGCTACGGTCTTTCGCGCGCGGCACTCGACCGCGTTAACGAGCTCGCTCGCCCCCAGCTGATCGTGACCGTCGATAACGGCATTGCCGCCAAGGAAGAGGTTTCCTATCTGGAGAGCCTGGGGATCGATTTGGTGGTCACGGACCATCACGAGCCCTCCGACCAGGTGCCGCAGGGTGTGCCCCTGACCGACCCCAAGCTCGAGGACGAGGGCCCCTCGCGCGAGCTTGCCGGTGCTGGTGTGGCGCTCAAGCTGGTGCAAGTCCTGGGTGAGCGCCTGGGCAAGCCGTCGTATTGGCGTTCGCTAATCGAGGTCGCGGCGCTGGGCACCGTGTCCGACATGATGCCGCTCACGCCCGAGAACCGCGCGCTGGTTGCCGAGGGCATCCAGCAGATGCGCGTAACCGCTCGCCCCGGCTATATCGCGCTTGCCGCGCTCGCCAAGGCGGACCTTTCGAGCATTACGGCGGATGGCCTGTCATTCTCGCTCATTCCCCGCTTAAACGCTGCCGGTCGCATGGCTGATCCCAAGCTGGCGCTCGACCTGCTGCTTGCCCGCGATCCCATCGAAGCAAGCGCACTGGCGGCTGAGCTCGAGGAAATCAACCGCCAGCGCCGTGAGATCGAGGCGGAGCTCACGCGCGATGCCATGGCAAAGGTCGAGGAGACCTATGACGGCGGACGCGCGATCGTCGTGGGCGGCGAAGGTTGGCACGAGGGCGTCAAGGGCATCGTGGCAAGCCGTCTGACCAACCGCTACCACGTGCCGGCGCTGCTGTTCTCGATCGAGGACGGTATCGCGCGCGGCTCTGGCCGCTCGGTGGGCAAAGTTAACCTGTTTGACGCCATCGAACGCTGTTCCGACCTGATGATTCGTCGCGGCGGACATGCCGGTGCGGTGGGTGTGACCATCGAGGCATCCAAGCTCGATGAGTTCCGCCGTCGCCTTTCCGTCGTGTTGTCCGAGCTTCCCGCCGAGGACTTTGAGGACACCGACGAGGTTGCCGCCACGGTCGACCTTTCCGAATTGAATATCGAGACCATCGAGCAGATTTCCCGCCTTGAGCCGTTTGGCCAGGGTAATAAGGTGCCGCTGCTGGCTGCCGAGGGCGTGACGATGTGTGATCGCGCCGTGGTGGGTAAGACCGGCGAGCACATGCGCTTTGTGGCGACCGATGGCGCCGCGAGTGTGCCGGCTATTATGTTCCGCGTGCCGCAAATCGATAAGCTCATCAACTGCGATAGCGCTGTCGACTTGGTGTTCGAGGCCGTTGCCGAGCATTGGCAGGGTCGTGTGAAGCCCAAGCTCATGGTCAAGGATGTTCTGGTCCGCGATACCACGCTGCCCAGCGTCGACGATCCGGCATGCGAGCTTCGTCGTGGCGTGCAGCCGGCGGATTCCGGCCTGCGCTTGGAGTCGCGCAAGCGCGAGACGCTCGCCCAGCTTTCCTATACCGAGCTCACGCGCTCGCTTATCCATAGCTTTATCGGCTCGAACCAGCCACATCGCGCGCAGGTCGAGGCGCTCGATGCCCTGGCCGATCACCAAAGTGTTCTGGCCGTTATGGGAACGGGGCGCGGCAAGTCGCTCATCTTCCATGTGCATGCCGCGCGTGAGGCGGTGCTTCGCGGACGTTCGAGCATCTTTGTCTATCCGCTGCGTGCGCTCGTTGCCGACCAGGCCTATCACCTCTCGTCGACGATGGCAGCGCTCGGTATTGGTGTTGGCGTGCTGACCGGCGAGACCGTGGAGGCCGCACGCGATGATGTGTTCGCCGGCCTAGCTTCGGGCCGCACCGGTATCGTGCTCACGACGCCCGAGTTCCTATCTATCCACCGTGACCGCTTCGCACGTTCGGGCCGCATCGGCTTTGTCGTTATCGACGAGGCGCACCACGCCGGCCTTGCCAAGGGCGGCGACCGCAGCGCCTATCTCGACATGCCCGATATCCTCAAAGCCCTGGGCGACCCGGTCGTTATGGCTGCGACGGCCACCGCGACGGCTCCGGTCGTGGCCGAGCTTGCCCGCATGCTGCCGATCACTCGCACGGTGGTCGACGAGACGGTGCGCGAGAACCTGCGGCTCGAGGACGACCGTGATCTTGCAAGTCGCGAGAACCGTTTGGTGTCGATTGTGGCGACGGGGGAAAAGACCGTCATCTACGTCAATTCGCGCGACCAGTCCGTGGCGCTCGCCAAGACGTTGCGCAAGCGTGTGCCCGATTGCGCAACCCATATCGCGTTCTATAACGCGGGGCTTGCGCGTTCCGATCGCCGTCGCGTGGAGGAAGCATTCCGAGACGGAAGCCTCAGCTGCATCGTCTCGACCTCCGCCTTTGGCGAGGGCGTCAACCTTCCCGATATTCGCCATGTCGTGCTCTATCACATGCCGTTTGGCGGCATTGAGTTTAACCAGATGAGCGGCCGTGCCGGTCGCGATGGCCAGCCCGCCGTGATCCATCTGCTCTATTCGTCGCGCGACGCCCGCATTAACGAGCGCCTACTCGACTGCTATGCGCCCGAGCGCGACGAGCTCGTCACGCTCTATCGCGCGCTGCAGACCATGTGGCGCTCCAACCGCGGCAAAACCGGGGACGATTCCTTTAGCGCGAGCGATATCGACATCGCACAGATGTGCCTTGCCATCGATGCTCGCACGCCGGTCGACGAGCGTTCGGTGGAAAGCGGCCTGGGAATCTTCGAAGAGCTTGGTTTTTGTCGAGTTTCGGGGTTTGACGACACCCGTCGCATCGCGATGGCCGAAAACCCCGGCCGCGTGCAATTGAGTAGGTCAATTCGCTATTTGGAGGGCTTGCGCTCGCGCATGGAGTTTTCGGCTTTCCGGAGCTGGGCGCTCGATTCGTGCGCTTCTGATATGCTAGCCAAAGTTAACCGCCCGATCGTACCGCGGGCCTAGGGGAAGGGGACCTCGATGGATGCCGCAGCCCGTACCGCCCATGATTCCACCCTCCAGCCGTTTTCGGAGATGGAGCACTATAAGCATGCCGATGAGCTGCCGCCCGAGATTGTGGCGGACAGCTACGACAAGCTGGAGCGCCTGTGCCTCAAATATATGAATGAGGACGACTTCTCCAAGGTGGAGCAGGCCTACTGCTTTGCCGCCGAGAAGCACTGCAACCAAAAGCGCCGCTCGGGCGAGATGTACATTAACCATCCCGTCGAGGTTGCCATCATTTTGGCCGATCTCAAGATGGACTGCGATGTGGTGTGCGCCGCGCTGCTGCACGATACCGTTGAGGATACAGAGACCTCGCTTGCCGATGTTTCCGGCCTGTTTGGCGATACGGTGGCCGAGCTCGTCGATGGCGTGACCAAGCTCACCAACATCGAAGTCGACAGCATGGACGAGAAGCAGGCCCTCACGCTGCGCAAGATGTTCCTCGCCATGTCCAAGGACATCCGCGTCATCATCGTTAAACTTGCCGACCGTCTGCACAACATGCGAACGCTGGCAGCCCTGCGCGAGGATCGTCGCCTGTTTAAGGCTCGCGAGACCATGGACGTGTATGCGCCCCTGGCCGACCGTCTGGGCATGAGCTCCATTAAATGGGAGCTCGAGGACCTGTCCTTCTTCTACCTTGAACCCGACGCCTACCAGCGCATCGCGCGCATGGTGGCGGAGTCGCGCGAGGTCCGTGAGCGCTATCTGGCCGAGACCATCAAGACACTCACCGACGAACTCAACCGCATTGGCCTGGAGGACTTCCAGATTAACGGCCGTTCCAAGCACTATTGGTCCATCTACCAAAAGATGAAGCGCAAGGGCAAGGAATTCTCCGAGATCTACGACCTGGTGGCACTGCGTGTCATCACGCATTCGGTGCGCGATTGCTACTCCACGCTCGGCGCGGTGCATACGCTGTGGCACCCCATGCCCGGTCGCTTTAAAGACTATATCGCCATGCCCAAGGTCAATAACTACCAGTCGCTCCACACGACGGTCATCGGCCCCACGGCCCGTCCGCTCGAGATTCAGATTCGAACCTACGAGATGCATGAGCAGGCCGAGTACGGCATTGCCGCCCACTGGCTATACAAGAAGTCGGGCGGATCGTCTGCTTCCAAGACCAATGACGCTCAACGTTTGGACGACCAGATCAACTGGCTCAAGCATTCGCTCGATTGGGCTGCGTCTGATGAGATCACCGACGCCAAGGAATACCTGCATTCGCTGAAGGTCGACCTCTTCGATCAGGAGATCTTCGTCTTTACGCCCAAGGGCGAGGTCATGGCGCTTCGTGCCGGCTCCACGCCGCTCGACTTTGCCTATGCCGTTCACACCGAGGTGGGAAACCATTGCGTCGGCGCCAAAATCAACGGTGCGGTGGCTCCGCTCACGCACGAGATTAAGACGGGTGACCGTGTCGAGATCCTGACTAACAAGAGTTCCAAGCCGTCGCGTGATTGGCTCAAGATCGTTAAGACGCCTTCCGCCAAGTCAAAGATCCGCCGCTATTTTGCCGCTGCGACCAAGGATGACGACGCTGCTGCCGGCCGCGATATGCTGGCCAAGGACCTGCGGAAGCGTGGCTATGGCATTTCTACGCCGCGTTCGACGCGTGCGCTCAACGCCGTAGCGGAGCAGTTTAACTTCAAGCAGCTCGAGGACCTGTTTGCCGCCGTCGGCGCCGGCAAGGTTGCCCCGCGCGCTGTGGGCAATAAGGTCGAGCAAATCTTGGACCCCAAGCCCGAGGAACAGCTCACCAAGGCCGAGGCTATCGCCGAGGTCGTGAAACAGCCTGCTCGCGGCTCCAACCGCAAGCCGCAAAAGCGCGGCAAGAGCGCAAGTAACGGCATTATCGTCAAGGGCGAGAGCAACAGCGGCCTGCTGGTCCGTCTGGCTCATTGCTGCAACCCCGTGACGGGCGACGACATCGTCGGCTTCATCACGCGCGGTCGTGGCGTTTCGGTACATCGCGCCAACTGCCCCAACGTCAAGGGTCTTATGGAACATCCCGAGCGCATGATCGATGTGGAGTGGGACGGCGCTGCCGACACCCTCTTCCAGGTCGAGATCGTGGTCGAGTGCTTGGACCGTATGGGCCTGCTCAAGGATGTCACCATTGCCATTGGCGATGCGGGCGGCAATATCCTTTCTGCCGCCACGTCGACCAACCGCGAGGGTATTGCAACCCTGCGCTTTATGGTCGAGATCTCGGACGCGAGTGGTCTGGATCCGCTGCTGGCTTCCATCAGCAGTGTCGATTCGGTCTACGACGCTCGCCGTCTTATGCCCGGCGAAGGCGGAGCTCAGCTCAAGCGCCGTGTGTAGGTGCGAGAGCCTCTCAGCATCATAGATATTGGTTACGTTCGAGGCATCGTTTGGTGCCTCGAACGTATTTTAGAAGGAGGGTATGCGCATGGGCGATATGACTTTGGACCTGACACCCCGAGGTGCGGCTTCGATTGAGGCGCTCGTCAACGGCCCCATTCAGACCAACAGTTACGCCGTGATTTCGAATGACGAGTGCTTAATCGTCGATCCGGCGTGGGAGGGCGAGTGTCTTGTGGAGCATATCCGCACCGCGCATCCTGAGGTGCGCGTACTCGGCTCTGTCTGCACGCACGGTCATGCCGACCATGTTGGCGGGGTTGCCGGGGTTCGAGCTGTCGTTGGCGACAGCGCGCTATATGAGTTGTGCGCTAAGGACGTGACGGTACCTCGCGCAAATATCGAGGAGCAGCGCGCCATGTGGGGTATCGAGACACCCGATCCGGGTGAGCCGACGCGTTTGCTTGCCGAGGGCGATACAATCGAGGTGGGCGACGTCTGCCTGCAGGTGATCGAGACGCCGGGGCATACGCCGGGCGGCATCGTCCTGTTCGCCGCGACCGAGCGGGGGAACATCGCCTTTGTGGGCGACACGCTTTTCCCGGGCAGCCACGGTCGTACCGATCTTTCCGGCGGTGACGAGGCGGCGATTATGCGCTCGCTCTCCAAACTTGCCAAGATGCTTCCGCCCGATACCGTTTGCTTGACGGGCCATGGCGATTCGACCACGATGGCGCGCGAACTTATGCAGAACCCGTTTATGCAGATGTAGGCTCGAAGCCGTCGTCCGAACCACGAAGACCGCTCAATCGTCAAGCTATTTTCCCCAGTGGGTCGATTCTGTGGGGCAAACGGTCAAAATTTGTCCAATCGGATGGTATTCGTGAACAAACGAACGTTTATGCTCGGGTATGTCGTGGTAAAATCTCAGGCGTTATCGGAGCAACCTTACAGGAGGTTTCTTTTATGCTCGTCAACGCAGCAGACATGCTCAAGAAGGCCGAGGCCGGCAAGTACGGTCTCGGTGCCTTCAACACCAACAACCTCGAGTGGACCCTGGCTATTCTCCAGGCCGCCGAGGAGGCCAAGTCTCCGCTGATCCTTCAGTGCACCGCTGGTGCCGCTAAGTGGATGGGCGGTTTCAAGGTCTGCGCCGACATGGTCAAGGCTGCCGTCGAGGCCACGGGCGTTACCGTTCCCGTCGCCCTTCACCTCGATCACGGTTCTTACGAGGACTGCTTCAAGTGCATCGAGGCCGGCTTCACGTCCATCATGTATGACGGCTCTCACGAGGAGACCTTCCAGCTTAACCTCGACCGCACCAAGGAGCTCGTTGAGCTTGCCCACTCCAAGGGCATGTCCATCGAGGCCGAGGTCGGCGGCATCGGCGGCACCGAGGACGGCGTGACCTCCAGCGGCGAGCTCGCTGATCCTGCTGAGTGCAAGCAGATTGCTGACCTGGGCGTCGACTTCCTCGCCTGCGGTATCGGCAACATCCACGGCGTGTACCCTGCCGACTGGGCTGGCCTTTCCTTCGAGCGCCTGGGCGAGATCAAGGCCGAGACCGGCGACCTGCCCCTCGTCCTGCACGGTGGCACCGGCATCCCCGAGGATCAGATCAAGAAGGCCATCTCCCTGGGTATCTCCAAGATCAACGTCAACACCGATCTGCAGCTCGTCTTCGCCAAGGGCGTTCGCGAGTATATCGAGGCTGGCAAGGATCAGCAGGGCAAGGGCTTTGACCCCCGCAAGCTCCTCAAGCCTGGTCGCGAGAACATCGTTGCCCGCACCAAGGAGCTCATGGAGGAGTTTGGCTCCGTCAACAAGGCGTAAGCGTCGCTAAACTTCCCACCGGAAGCCCCGTCTCCCTACACTGTTTCCTTTGCGCTCACCTGGCTTCGCCAGAAGTCGCGCCAAGGAAACAGTTCCGGGAGACGGGGCTTCCTTCGTTTAACGCCGCAGGGTTACGAGTCTGAATTAAGGTGGCTACTGGCTTCGCCAGAAGTCGCGCGACGGAATCAGCTCCGGGGAAACGGGGCCTCCTTTGTTAACTCGCTACAGGGTTACTGGGCTGAATTCATTTTTAGAGGTACCGTTTATCGGTGTTGAGGGTTCCTTTATTGGGGCTTTCTTTTTTATCTCGCTACAATGGGCTTCAAGAGTTCTAATGACTTGGAGTTTGGTATGGCTGTTATTAATGTGCTGCCTTCGGATGGGAAGGTCATTGACGAGGGTCCTGTTGGTTGCTCTGTTGATGTTTGCTGTGATGATTTCCGTCATCTCGATATTGGACTGCCGCCCGAGATTCTTCGTCTCAAGGATGCCGGATATTTGACGCAGGCTGTTGCGGCTTGTGATCGTCTTTTGGGGCAGAATCCCGATCCCTCGCTTGCTGCCTGCGTTCGTGCCGAGCGGTATCGCATGCTTGAGACGCCGCTTCATTTTTCGGTGTCGCGCGATCGGGCTATTGCGATGATTCGCGAGGAGTGGCCTGAGTTTACCGAGGAGCAGTTTGACGATCTGATTGACCGTAAGCGTATTGACTGGCGCTTTATCGATGGCGAGCTGTTCGTTCTCGACAACTTCCTCGATTCGCTTCGCGTATATCCCAAAGAGGTCCCCGGCATGCGTCCCGATCCTACGGACGGAATTGCACTGCGCAACGAGATGCTCAAGGAGATGGAGTCGCAAAACGGATTGGCTCGCGTCATTACGCTTAAAGCGTCCTTGTCTGTCCCCGGCGCTCTAGAGGGGGAGACCGTTCACGCTTGGCTTCCCGTTGCCGCCACCTGCCGCCAACAGTCTCAGGTCGAGATTCTCGACATGACGCCGGAGGGTACTGTTGCTCCCGCGAACGCTTCGGCGCGTACCGCCTCGTGGTCTTCTTCGAGTGAGCGCTCATTCTCGGTGACCTATCGTTATCACATCGATGCCGCTTATCGCGATATCTATGGGGGTGCGCTTCCGGCGCATCCGTGTATGGACGCGCCGCTGTCCGAGGATATTTCCGAGGACCGTCCGCACATTGCATTCACGCCGTATCTGCAGCAGCTGACGGCCAGTGTTGTTGACGGACTCGAGGATCCGCTCGATCGCGCTCGTGCTATCTATGATTACCTGACACAGCATATCGACTATCGCTATCAGCCACCGTACCTGCTTTTGGGATCTATTGCCGACGACTGTGCGCATTCGCTCCGCGGCGATTGCGGCGTTATGGCGCTCACGTTTATCACCATGTGCCGCATCGCGGGGGTGCCTGCTCGTTGGCAGAGCGGCCTGTATGTTGCGCCCGATTCGGTGGGGCCGCACGATTGGGCTGAGTTCTATACGCCACAGACCGGTTGGCTTAACGCCGACGTATCGTTTGGTTCCTCGGCACGCAGGATGGGGGAGGAGTGGCGTCGTCGTCACTACTTTGGCAATCTCGATCCGTGGCGTATGGTGGCCAACAATCGATTCCAGGCTGAATTTGTGCCTGCTCTCGATGGTATGCGCGAGGATCCCTATGACAACCAGATGGGCGAGACCTCGGTTGACGGACGTGGATGTCGTAAGCGGGAGATGTTACGCAAGGTTGAGCTTATCGAAATGCTCGAAGTTCCATTTTCGGACTAATCGGTAGAAAGCTGTGATAAACTAACTCACGCATTGCGTGCCCGAGTGGCGGAATTGGCAGACGCAGTGGACTCAAAATCCACCGTTGGCAACAACGTGCGAGTTCGAGTCTCGCCTCGGGCACCATACATGCAAGTGAGCGTTCAAGGGGGTTGCGGCCCCCTTTTTCGTGCCGAACTCGCGTGAGCGCGCGAAGCGTTAAGCAAACAGGCCTGTGGCCTGTTTGTAGCGGAGCGTGGCGAGGGCGCCACGCGCCCGAAGCCCGGGGCTTCGCGAAGCGAAGGCCCTTCGAGTCTCGCCTCGGGCACCATACATACAAGCGAGCGTTCAAGGGGGTCAAGGCCTCTTTTTCGTGTACGTAATGTGATAACGCGCTGTACGTGTTATTATTCGCAAGGCGTTGTTCCCGCAATGCCCTAAAGAGGAACCCGAGGGCTCCCACCTTTTGGCGCCAATGAGCAGCTGACTGGTCATACAACTTAGATTCCCTTCCTCAAATCGAGGAAGTCTATGTGTACGACCTGGTTGTTGAGAAGCGCCGGGTTATTTTTTTATGAATGGAGGTAGGGAAAATAGCTAAGTCTGATGACACCCGCATCAACGACGAGATCACTGCATCTTCGTGCCGTTTGATTGGCGTCGATGGCTCTCAGCTCGGCCTGTTCGCCATCCGCGATGCCCAGCGCGTCGCCGACGACCAGGGTCTCGACCTGGTCGAGATCGCTCCCAACGCGGAGCCGCCGGTCTGCAAGGTCATGGACTACGGTAAGTTCAAGTACCAGCAGGCCATGAAGGCCAAGGCTGCTCGTAAGAACCAGTCCAAGGTCGAGGTCAAGGAAATGAAGTTCCGACCCAAGATCGACGTTGGCGACTACGAGACCAAGAAGGGCCACGTTCTGCGTTTCCTCAAGAAGGGCGCACGCGTTAAGATCACCATCATGTTCCGCGGCCGTGAGATGGCTCACCCGGAGCAGGGCCTTAACGTTCTCGAGCGTCTCGCCGAGGATCTCAAGCCTTACGCTACGGTCGAGTCCAAGCCTAAGATGGAAGGCCGTAACATGCTTATGCTGCTCGCCCCGATTAAGGGCGCCTTCGATGAGGATAAAGCGGCAAGCGATACCAAGTAACTAGTGTTCTGTAACCGATTAAGGAGTATTTCATGCCTAAGATGAAGTCCCACAGCGGCACCAAGAAGCGTTTCCGCAAGACTGGTACCGGCAAGCTTATGCGCGCCAAGGCTTTCAAGAGCCACATCCTGAGCAAGAAGTCCACCAAGCGTAAGCGTGGCTTCCGTCAGGAGACCGAGATCGCCGCTGCCGACCGCAAGGTCATCAAGTCGCGTCTCGCCTAAGTTCGCGTTCCCGTTTTTCGTTTTACCGTCTAGGAGTTGATAGAACATGGCACGTATTAAGCGCGCTGTTGCCGCCAAGAAGAAGCGCCGTACCGTTATGCACCGTGCGAAGGGTTACTACGGTGCCGCTTCGCGTACTTACAAGCATGCTAAAGAGCAGGTCCAGCACTCCCTGCAGTATCAGTATCGTGATCGCCGCAACAAGAAGCGCGAGATCCGTTCTCTTTGGATCACTCGTATCAACGCTGCTGCTCGCCTGAACGACATCTCTTACTCTCAGTTCATGCACGGCCTGAAGGTTGCCGGCATCGAGCTCGACCGCAAGGTCCTGGCTCAAATGGCTTACGAGGACATCGAGTCCTTCAACGAGCTGGCTACCATCGCCAAGAAGGCTCTCGAGGCCTAATAGATTCTCTTGAATCGCTAGGGGAGTGTCGCGTTGTGCGCGGCGCTCCCTCTTTTTATCTGAGGCGCGGTTTACATTGCTAAAAGCGCGGGTAGATAAACACTTACAGGTGACCGATCTCTATATATTCCTGAACCAAAGGGTCATCATCTGATACGTGCGGAAGATCCGCACCAGTCTTTCTATTACCTATAGAAAGCAATATGTTGTGTAGGACTTGTGAAGAGTGGAATTGACGTCCCACAGGGCTTCGCGGTCTGGCAATATATCTCCTTGCCGCGCGGCCCGGTCGGACCGGATCAGCCGCGGGGCGTGCACCTTGAGAACCGGATACTGCGAGGATGGACACATCGAGTGTCGCATCCGGGCAGACATCGAACCATTTGAAATGGTCTAACTTGGATTTGTTTTTCGCAAGGCCGCCGAGAGGCGGCCCCGAGAAATTCCTTTTCCTATACTAGAACCATATGAATCGAACGGAACCGATCAGCTAATAGTTGTGAGGACCGGACGGGCTCGAAGCCCATTTATTTTGGACGGAGAGTTCGATCCTGGCTCAGGATGAACGCTGGCGGCGCGCCTAACACATGCAAGTCGAACGGCACCCCTCTCCGGAGGGAAGCGAGTGGCGAACGGCTGAGTAACACGTGGAGAACCTGCCCCCTCCCCCGGGATAGCCGCCCGAAAGGACGGGTAATACCGGATACCCCCGGGCGCCGCATGGCGCCCGGGCTAAAGCCCCGACGGGAGGGGATGGCT
>DBFWCI010000060.1:0-19112 GCA_048485235.1 Collinsella sp. | reverse complement strand
GTCCTGCGCAAGACGGAAAGCACATTAAGTGCTTTCCTTTGCGTGCGGAACTCGCGACAAACTTAACCCCCGCCCTCAGCCCCGGAGACCCTCCCTGCCGTCACATTATTTAACCAGTTTTGCGGGCGTGCGCCGCTGCGCGGCTAGCCCGCGTGCTCCTCGGCGGGGTTGGTCTGATGGATCTTGTTGAACTTCTTACTTTGGCTCAAAGAAAAACGGGAGATGCGTTGTGCATCCCCCGTTTTTGTTGCGGTTAGTCTAGGTCAATAAACTTAGTGCTTAGGATCTTGCCGTCTTTTACTAGCATTCTGGCCATGGTGGGGCCTCGGGTGCCTCTGGGGTAGCTGGCGCTGCCCGGGTTGAGGACTAAGCAACGGCCCACTTGGGCTTCTTTGGTTACGTGGGTGTGGCCGTTGATGGCTACGTCTACGGATCCCACCGGAAGGTCTTCGCGGTAGTGGGCTACGGCGAATTTGAGGCCTTCGTAGGTAAAGAGCGCAAGACGGTCTACATCGGGACCGTAGTCGCGGTAGTAATCGTTGTTGCCCAGTACGGCCCGCACGGGGGCGATGGTGCATAGGTGCTCGTAGTCCATCTCTGACGTGAGGTCGCCGGCGTGGATAATCAGGTCTGCGCCCTCAAGCTCATCCAGGAGCGCAGGCGATAAATAGCCGTGGGTGTCCGAGATGATGTCGATACGCTTGGCGCTTGCACTGTTCATGGGATCCCTTCCGCAAAAAAACGATTCGGCAGATACATACAAAAAGGCCCCACGGCTCCGCAGACGATGGGTCTACAGGGCTGCGGGGCCAGTGTGCTAGAGACTCAGAGCCTTCTTGAGCGGCACGACGCGGCGGCGCGAAACCGGCACGCGTTCGTCGACGCCCGTAATGCCCAGCTGGATGGCGCCCGAGGGCACCGTCTCCACATCCGTGACGCACGCCAAGTTGACGATATAGCGGCGGTGAACACGGAAGAAGCCAAAGTCGCAGAGTTTGGCCTCAAACTGCGCCAGCGAGGTCGTCGACAAAAAGCGATCATCGACGGTATAGATGCAGGAGTAATCGTCCTTGGCCATGATAAAGCGAATGTCGTCCACGGGAATGAGCACCTTGCGGCCGCCCTTTTCCACCGGGATACGCTCGATGGTCACCTTGCTGTCCGTAACCGGCTTGGTGCGTTGCATGACCTTCTCGATCGCGCGATCCAAGCGAGCTTCCTCGACCGGCTTCATCAGATAATCGACGGCATCCACGTCGAATGCCTCGACCGCATGGTCACTATACGCAGTCACAAACACGATCGCCGGCGGATTTTTGAGCTTATGCAGCGCCTCGGCAAGTTGCAGGCCCGAGGCACCGGGCATCGAGATATCGAGAAACACGACATCCACGCGACTTTCCATAAGCATCTCGATGGCGGAGCGGACGCTCGACGCCTCCGTGATCGTGCCGATCTTGCCCGTTTGCTCGAGCAGGAAGCGAAGCTCCGAGCGAGCCGGCGCCTCATCATCCACAATCATCGCACGCAGCATAGGGATAAAACCTTTCGTCAACTAACTACGCCGGGCATCCGTCGCATGACGTTGAGCCCGTAGCCTTTTATTTTACTCTTGAATGTCGAAGATGCTCTCTGACAAATCAAGATGAAGGAGCACTTTGGTGCCCTTGCCCGGCGCCGATTCGACACGCGTATAGGAGTGCGGCCCATAAAAGCGATGGATGCGCTCCGAAATATTGTGCATGGCCACACCGGCGCCGCCACCCTGGGGAGAGCTGGCGTCGGGACGGGCAGAACGCTCGTCAAACAGTCTGGCGGCGGTACCCTCATCCATGCCCACGCCATTATCGGCCACGGCAATCAAGATTGCATCCTCGCCGTCTTGGTGAACGGTCACGTCGATCCTCAGGGCGTCGTCATCGCCCATACCATGACGTACGGCGTTCTCGACAATCGGCTGGATCACGAACGCCGGCACCAGCGTATCTTCCACGTCCTCGGACACATCGAACGTCGCAAGCACGCGGTCCTCGCCAAAGCGGGCCTTCTCAAAGGTAAGGTAGCGCCTGGTCTGTGCGACCTCGCGCGAGACCGGAATAAGCGATCCCGAGTTGTCGAGCGTGGCACGATAGAACGATGAGAACTCACGAAGCAGTTCGCGGGCCCGCAGCGGGTCGGTGCGCGTAAACGATGCAATGGTGTTCAGCGTGTTGAACAGGAAGTGCGGGTTAATCTGCGCCTGCAGCGCACGCACCTCGGCGCGCGCCGTGAGTTCCTTTTGCACCTCGAGCTCGTGGATGGCGAGCTGCGTGGACAAGATCTCGGCAAAGCCCGAGGCAAGCGCGTACTGGGTACGGTCGACGGCGCGCGGGGTCTTGTAGTAGAACTTGAGCGTGCCGACGGTACGATCGCCCACCTTGATGGGGGCGATAATGCCGGCGGGAACTTGGTTGTGCGAGCCGTCCGAGCCCACGACATCCACCATACGGTTGAACGACTGCACGATGCCATGTTCGATAACGTAGCGTGTGGCAAGCGTGTGGATGGGAGAATCTGGCAGTAGTTTTTCCTCAAACTCTCCCGCGCAGGCAAGCACGTTGCCCTCGTCGGTGATGGCCACCGTCATGGCGCGCGTCTCGGGCAAAATGCGCCGGCACACCAAACGCGCCGACTCCTGCGTCAGACCGCCCTTAATGTCCTCGAGCATGGCCGAGGCCACCGAGAGCGTCTCCTCGGTGTACTGGGAGCGCACCGAATCGGGATTGAGCGTCAAAAAGATAAAGATACACAGAAAGATGCACAGCAGCGCGCAGGCAATCACCGTGGCGATCGGCTCGATACCGGTCACCAAGGCAAAAATAAAGTACACCAGCACGCAAATGGCGCAGGCAACGGCAATGATACGAAAGATTGATATTGAACTATCGCGCTGGGCGCGGCGGTCGATCATTCGGCCCCCTCCAGGATACTGATCAGTTGTGCGTCACGCCAAAGCCCGTCCATGATCTTGGGCCAAAAGCTCTGGAAACGCAGGTAGCTTGCAGCGTTTTGGCGCGCATAGGCCTTTGCCTCGCCGATACCATGGCGCCAAATGCGCAGGTAGCCCTCATGCTCGCGGGTAAACACGCTGCGGACCATAGCGGTCTTGCGCACGCGGTCGTCGAGCTCGCGCGAAATCCACGGGCCCGGGTAGGGCATGAGCGATGCCGCCGTAACGGGAATGAGCTCCTTTTGATGCGCGGCGAATGTCAACTTTGCCCGTTCGTAGTACCAACGGTATACATCCTGCATAAAGCGCGGTGAGCGCTTTTCGGACTCCGGAGGCAGATGACGCACGGTCCACTCGTTATCGAACCACACGTCGTAGCCAAACATGCGCATGTTAAAGAGGTAATCCAAGTCCTCGCCGCGGGTGATAAACGGGTCAAAGGCTACACGCGTAAAGGCGCGGGCGTGCAGGGCCATCAGGCCGCCGCACACGTAGTTGGAGCGCGAGATGCGGGTGCCCGAGAGCGCCTTTTTCATCCAACGGTTGAACTCGATGCGCTTGGTCCACCAACGATGGCAGATGCCCGCCTTGTCCGTGGGAGCCAGCGGCGAGCCGTCGCGATCGTAGAAATAGCCGCTCTTGACCAAGATCGGCAAGCCCTGACGTGTCTGCTGCCCCAACGCATAGGTCGCGCGCTTCATAAAGTCGGCGTCGATGACAGTCTCATCGTCATCCAAAAAGATAACCGCGTCATGCCCCAGCACAGCGGCACAGGCTAGCCCCATGTTGCGGATGGCACCGTAGCCTCGCAGGCTCACGCACTCGCCCGAACCCTTGGGCGCGATCTGAGCAACCCGGTCTGCAATGCGCGAGGCCTGGGTGTTGGTGACAACGGTGACCTTGAGCGTGGGATGCGCGTCGACAATCTCGCGCACGCGCAGCGACACATCGGCTGTGGCAGAAACGGGACAGACCACCAAAAGGATGATGCGCGGGATGTCACGTACCTGCTCAAGCGAGGCCAGGCAGCGGTCGAGTTCGGGATTGTCGGCGTTGAGTCGCGTCGAATGGTCATAGGTGCCAGGGGCGTTTGCGCAAGCGTCATCGCCCGCCCAATACGTTGGAATCACGACTGTGGCGTTCATGCCTTACCCTCCCTGCAACACAAAAACGGGACGCCGCCAAACACAGGCGACGCCCCGCGACCTAGCTGATTCCATCATACCCACTTGGGCAAATCATTGCTCGCAAGTCGCAATGTTTATTGCGGATAACCCCAAAAGAGTACCGTGGACAGGCACAATAGCCGCTCGCTCCTATGCGGCATGCTCTGCCACCCGAGTCATGCGGGACAGGCGGACCAGCAGCATAAAGCCAACGATCAGCAGCACGCCAATGGAAAGGACGCCCAGCGACGGGTTGCCGGTCAGCGAGGTGACGACCGACACCAGGAAGGTGCCCATAACGCTTGCATAACGACCAAAGATGTCAAAGAAGCCGTAGTACTCGTTGGACTTTTCCTTGGGGATAATGCGACCAAAGTAGCTACGGCTAAGCGCCTGCACGCCGCCCTGGAACAGGCCGACCATAATGGCAAGCACCCAGAATTCAAAGGCGGTCTTTAGGAAGAACGCGGCGAACAGCACAATGCCCATGTAGGCGGCGACTGCCACCAGGATCATGTTGAGCGTGCCCACGCGTCCGGCGAGCTTGCCGTAGATGATGGCGGACGGAAAGGCCACGAACTGCGTGACGAGCAGCGCCAGGACCAACTGGGTCGAATCGATGCCCAAAGCCGAGCCGTAGCTGGTAGCCATGGAAATGACCGTGTGCACACCGTCGATATAGAAGAAGAACGCAATCATGTAGACCAGCACGGTCTTGTTGTGGGCGATCTCGCGCATGGTGTGTCCGACCTCGGAGAACACACCGCCCACGATGTGGCCGATGGTGTCCTCGGGACCGCGCTCGCGACCGTACTTTTGCTTATAGGTGCGAATGAGCGGCAGGGTAAAGATGAGCCACCAGGCACCAGTGATGATAAACGACAGACGCGTTGCCAGCATGGTAGGGACGCCAAGAGCGGGGCCACCCATGATGAGCGCCAGGCAGATGACGAACGGCACGGTGGAACCGATGTAGCCCCAGGCATAGCCCGAGCTGGACACGGCGTCCATGCGCTCGTCGGTGGTAATGTCGGGCAGCATGGCGTCGTAGAACGTCATAGAAGAGTTAAGGCCGATGGTGCACAGCACGTACACGGTCAAAAATGCCATGGCGGACATTGGGATAGCCTGCGCCAAGCAAAGCACCAGGCCCGTGAGGAAGAAGCCCAAGAAGAACTTGATCTTGTTGCCGGCGTAGTCGGCAAGCGCGCCCAGAATGGGCATGAGCATGGCGATGACCAGCGAGGCAATCGTCTGCGCATTGCCCCAGGCGACCACCAGGTCGGCCGAAGAAGCGCCGGTATTGATGGCGTTAAAGTAAATGGGCACCACCGAGGTATTGAGCAGCACGAGGGCCGAATTGCCCACATCATACATAACCCAGTTACGCTCGAGCTTGGTGTATTTCATGGACAGGGACCCTTCGTATTCGCCCGATATGCAGTTAGTTCATCGTACCCCAATTGTCCAGAACCGCCGGTAAGGATTCGGCAAAGGGGCACGCACGGGCCCTATTCCTCGCGGTCGAACTCCTCATCGGCATTGAGCACGCGACCGCTGTAGTTGACGTGACTGGTCACGGCATCCATGTCACCGGTCTCGATAAAACGTGCGACCGTGCACTCGTAATCGACCAGCGCGCGATCAAAGACCTCGGGGAAACTCTCGTTCGAGACCTCGTCGGTAAAGGGATTCTTCCATGTCAGATGGCCCAGGTTACCGGTGCGCTCGGGCAGCTCCGTCGTCACGCGATGGGCAAGGCCATCGAGCAGCGAGTAGTCGTGCACCAAGCCCTCAACCAGCGAGATCGCGCGCGTCTTTGCGGAGCCGGCCGGCTCAATCGCGCGGTAAAGTCGCTGCATATTGGCAACGGCAGCACCGTACTCCCCCGCCGGAATGTCAATGCCGTACACGCGTCCGGCAACATAGCTCATCAGCACGCCGGCCACGCGATTGATGCGATCGGTGGTGACGATCTCGCCCGCCGGCGGGTAATCGTCGACCGTAGCGCCGGCGCGTTTAAGCTGCAGCATCAGTACATCCAGGTCGCTCTCGATCACGGCATGAACCTGACTGCTCGAATCCTCAAGCTCTGAATCGGACTCCACGATGCCAAACTGCTGCTCATAGACAAAAGGATGGGCGTTGCGGTCGAGCACGTAATGAGACAGCAGGCCCAGCGCAAAGGCGCGACCCAAGCTGGCGTCGCGCGGCAGCAGATGCGACACGCCGTCGCGCAGGCACGCGAACTGGCGAGACATGCGCGACCGATGCATGACCTGCGCCAGCAGCGTGCAGTCGGAAACACGCGGTGTCAGAATGTGAAAGAAAAACGGGTCGGGGCCTTGGTTGCCCAAGATAAAGGCAATGCGCTCTTCATCGGACGTGATGACGCCCTGCGGAAGACGGTCGATGCTTTCCTCGCCAAACAGATGATGGGTGATAAGCGCGGGCATAATGATCCTTTCGATTTCATTCGATGCCACCCATTATGCCCACCGCGCGCCCATGCCAAACCTGCGATGGTAAACGACGGCACGCAGACCGTCTACGCAAGCCCCAAGTGTGCTTTAACCTCGGCAGCGCGACGGCGGGACACGGGCACCGTCGAGGTTACGCGATCGAGCCTGAGCTCCATAAGACCCGTGGAACCGATCTCGACATTGTGCACGTCCTCCAAATTGACCAGATAGCTGCGGTGGACACGGATAAAGCCCTCGGGGGCCAGGCGCCGTTCGAGCGAGGAAATCGACTCATTGATCAGGTATGTTCCCTCGGCGCAGACGGCGTTGCAAAAATCGGCACGCGCCTCAAAGTAGCAGACGTCTGCGGCGGGAATGAACACCTTTTTGCCCCCGCGGTCCACCGTCAGACGCAAAGGCTGGCGCGGAGCGTGGATAACACGACGGACACCCAAGGCTGCCTCGATCTTGTCGAGTGCCTTTGACAGGCGTGCGTCCTCGACCGGCTTGACGACATAATCGACGGCATCGAGGTTATAGGCATCGGCCGCATACTCGGCAAACGCCGTCACAAACACAACCACCGGCGGCGTCTTTAGGTTCTGCAGCGTCTCGGCAAGCTCAATTCCCGAGCGACCGGGCATGGTAATGTCTAAAAATAGCACGTCGGGCTTGTTCGACAGAATCGACTCCACGGCTTCGGTGACATTGCCCGCCTCGGCAATCTGGCCCACACGCGTATCCTTTTCCAACAGATAGCGTAGCTCGGCCCTAATGGGAGGTTCGTCATCAACCACCAAGATGTTCCAGCCTTCGGACATATGTGCTTCCCCTCTTTTTCTCTCAATCCAACCGCGTGCTACGCCGTCAACGGCGCCGGCTCATGCGGCTCGCCGTTCAGCTCGACGATGACCTGCGTTCCCACGCCCTCCTGGGACTTCACGCGCATGCCAGAATCTTCTCCGTAAAAGAAATGGATGCGCTGAAGCACGTTGAAGAGCGCCAAGCCGCAGCCTCGTTTGATGGAGCCGTCGGCGGTAATGCTCTCGGGCTCCTCCAGGCGATGCTGCTCAAACAGATGCGCGCAGACCTCTTCGCTCATACCGATGCCATCGTCCTCGACGATGATCTCCAAACCGTCATCGGTCTCGAAAGCCCTAACACGAATAGAAAGCGGCTCGGTCTCGCGCTGCGCGTGTTTGATGCAGTTTTCGAGCAACGGCTGCAAGATAAACGGCGGCACCATGCAATCGCGCACCTCAAAGTCGATATCGACCGAGACGCGCAAACGGCCGTCGCCATACCGGGCCTGCATAAGATTGATATAACGAGTACCCTGTTCCACCTCGTGCTCGAGCGTGGTGAGCGTATCGGAATCAGAAAGCGTCTGACGATAGTAATTGGAGAAGTCGATCAGCAGCGATCGCGCCTTGTCGGGCTCGGTTCGAACGAGCGACACGATGGTGCTGATGGTGTTAAACAGAAAATGAGGATCGACCTGCGATTGCAAGGCGCGCAGCTCCACGCGGGCCGTAAGCTCGTCCTGGCGCTCGAGCTCAAAGCTCGCAAGCTGCGTGGAAATGAGGTCGGCAAAGCCCGAGGCAAGCGCCGTCTGGCGCATATCGATGCTGCTCAGACGGGGATAATACAGCTCGAGCGTGCCCACGCAATGCCCGCGCACGGTAAGCGGTGCGACAATACCGGCGCGCAGGCGCGGAAAGTAGCCACCTGTCTCGGTCGAGGCATCGCGCGAGAACACGCTTTGCTCACCGCTGTTGATCACGTTGAGCGTAGTCCGCAGCACCACCGGGGTGCCCGCGGGGCATTTTGCCGAGTCCTCGCCCCAGCTTGCCAACACCTGCTTGCCGTCGGTAAAGCAGATGGCAGAGGCGATAGTTTCGGACAGGATGATCTTAGAGGCGCCCAGGGCAGCTTCGGGCGTAAGGCCGCGCGACGTGTAGGCGAATATTTTTGAAGCGATGGCGAGCGTGCGGTCGGTTGCGCTCGATGTGAGGTCGTCGGGAACGACAAAGACGTACGAGAAGAAGAAGCACAGCATGACCAAGCCGGCAATGACGACAACGGCCGGAACGGGATTGGGATTATCGGTTAGATCCCAGATGAGCAGCAGGATAAGCAGCGGAACGACAATACCGAGCAAAATGGCTTGAACCACATGCTGAGCGGTACGAAAGACCTTGGTAGAGTTGTAGCTCTTGCCCAGAATCAGCCTATTGAGATCCACCGTCATCTCCTTCTTACCGACGCACCCCATAGCAATAAAGAGGGCCGCAAGCGACCCTCTCCATTGCATTATGCAATCAAATACTGTGTTTTACATCAAGCCATCGATGAACGGTAGCTTAGGCGCTGTACTTGTTTGCCTCGCCGAAGGTGCCGCCCTCGACAATCCAGCCGTCCTTCATGATGACGTCCATGTTGTCGGTGTTGAGCACGTGGATGTCGGCGGCGACGTCACCGTTGACGACCAGCAGGTCGGCGCACTTGCCGGCCTCGATGGAACCGGTCTCGTCCTCGATGTGGCACATCTTGGCACCGTTGAGGGTGGCACAGGTGATGGTCTCGACCGGGGTGAAGCCGATCTTGTCGACGAACTCGTACATCTCCTCGATGGAGCAGGTGCCATACGGGGTGACGAAGGAGAAGGAGTCGGAGCCGATCGTCATGACGACGCCACGCTTCTTGGCCTCGCGCAGGCAGTCGTAGTTGCGCTGCAGCTCCTTCTCGACCAGGGTGCCCTCGTACTTGTCGTGCAGCTCGGGAACGTAGACGGGCGGATAGGTGGCGTACCAGGTGGGCAGGAAGGCGATCGTCGGAGTGAAGAAGGTGCCCTGCTCGGCCATGAGGTCCATGGTGCGCTCATCGATATCGAAGCCGTGAATCAACTGCTCGCAGCCAAAGCGAACGGAATCGTAGGCAGCGGCGTGGTTGTTGTAGCAGTGGCTCCACACGGGGATGCCGACCATCTTGGCCTCTTCGACCACGGCCTGAATCTCCTCGGAGCAGTAGTGCTGGTTGCGGCCGGAGTCCCAGCGCCAGATGCCGCCACCGGTAGCCCAGATCTTGATGGCATCGGGGTTCTCGCGCAGGCGACGACGGACGGCCTTGCGCAGATCCCAAGGACCGTCGACCTGATCGCCCCAGGGGTGCGATTCCTTGTTGAGCTCCTGGCTGCAGTGGTGGGAGTCGCCGTGGCCGGCAACGCGGCAGAAGCCAAGGCCGGTGGCCAGAACGCGCGGGCCCTTGAAGACGCCCTTGTCGATGCAGTCACGGATCTGGATACCAAAGCGGCCGATCTCGCAGACGGTGGTGAGGCCGTGGGTGAGGCAGTCGTAGGCCTGCTTGACGGCGACGGCCTGCTTCTCGAGGAGCGGCTGCATGACCCAGTCGGTGTCATCGTCGGTCAAGTTGCCCGAGAAGTGCAGGTGGGTGTCGATCAGGCCGGGAAGGACGGTCTTGCCGGCGGCGTCGATGACCTCAACGCCCTCGGGAAGGTCCTGCATGGCGCCGGCGTACTCGATCTTGCCGTTGTCGTCGACGAGAACGAGGGAGTTCTCGACCGGCTCGGCGCCGGTACCGTCGATGAGCTTGCCGCCAACGATTGCATACTTAGTGGACATGGTTCCTCCTTATGGATCCATATATGTGGGCGAGGCCGTGTTGGGTCGCGGCCTCACAAAGCTACCCAAGTGATGCCGGGTTCGGTGCGCGGGAGAGAGGGCACCGCGCACCCGATCCGCCCCGGCTAGGCGTTACTTTTTGCGGGAATTGGTGAAAGCCATGAGGGCCAGGCCAATAGCCAACCAGCCGATCACGATGCTCCACTCCACCATGTTGAGGGAGGCGGGAGAGAACGGAATCACGAGCAGGCCGATGATGATGGCGCAGGCAGCGATAGCGAGGCCGATGCCAAACTTGCCGCCGGGCACCTCGTAGGGACGAGGCAGGTCGGGCTCGGTGAAGCGCATGCGCAGGCAGGCGAGGGCGACCATACCGCAGGAGAAGATGAAGGCGAGAGCCGACACGTTGGTCAGAGGGATGAGCATGTTCTTGCCCAGGAACGGACCGATGACGGTGATGACGCCCAGAACGACGCAGGCGAGCTTGGGAGCGCCGGACTTGGGGTCGACCTCGGCGAACTTCTCGGGCAGCTGGCCCTTGCGGCCCATGGCAAGCATGATGCGGCTCGTGGCGCCGTAGAAGGAGTTCATCGGGCCCATGGGTCCAAGCGTGGCGATGACGAGCATGGCCAGGTACAGAAGCATGTTGATGCCCTTGAGGCAGGCAAGCGCGGGAACCGGGCTCTTAACAAACTCATGCCAGTCGAGAATGGTGCCGAACGAGTAGATGCAGACCATGTAGAAGCCGCCGGCGGCCAGCAGAGCCAGGGAGATGATCTTGCCGAACTTGTTCCAGTTGAGGCCCTCGGCTGCTTCCTCAGCCTGCTGAGGAATGGTGTCGAAACCGGCGTAGAAGAACGGGGTCAGAACCAGGACCGACACGATGCCGGCGAACAGGCTGGTGCCCTCGGTAGCGGCCTTACCGCCACCAGCGCCGGTGACCTGGGAGAACACGGGCATGGCGTTGTCCGGCGAGCCGGTGAACAGCGAGACGCCCATGGCGAGCAGCATGCCGCAGAGCAGAGCCTTGGTCAGGAAGGCCTGGAGCTTGGCGGCCGAGCTGGCACCGCGGAAGTTGAGGAAGATGACGTAGGCTGCGAAGCCGAGCGCGATCAGCGTCGGGAACAGGTAAACGTCGGCGCCCAGGATGGCGTAGAGCTTAACGGCGCGCAGCCACTCAAGACCGGGCAGGCTGCCGAACATCTCGGACACGAGGGTCGAAATGGCGATGGCCTCCCACGGGCACAGGATGCCGTTGCCCAGGGCCAAAAGCCAACCGGTGATGTAGCTCAGCGTACGGCCAAAGCTACGATCGACATACTCGACGATGCCGCCCGAGATGGGGATAGCAGCCGTGAGCTCACCGAAAACAGCTCCGACGGGCACGAGGAAGATTGCACCCAAGAGGAATGCGATCATAGCGGGAACGGGACCGCCGCCCACGACCATCCAGTCGCCGACCTGCAGAACCCAACCGGTACCGATAATGGCACCGAAACCGATGGTGAAGAAGTTCCAGAGCGAAAGCGTTTTCTTCATGCCGCCGTTATCCTCGACTGCAACTTCTGCGTTCTTGTCCGCCATTGTTCCCCTCCTTTCCTTTTTGACGCCCCTTGACGTCACCCCTTGCGCGGTCTGTTTTGCCGCGCGCTTATATTCCATGGCTTTAAGATACGGCCTTGGCGCAGCAGCGCCGCTCGCAGCTCGACCGAAGGCAGAACTGCAAAACGAGCGGCACCGTTTTTGGGACGAACGGCGGGAGACGTCATTCGTCTTGGACGCTTTCATCTTGTCTGCTTTTGAATACCTGTTGCCGTGGCGCTTGGCGCGCGGCGCGGCAACGTTCATACCATTTGTCAGGCTTTTGGCGCACATACCCATGTGTCGTGCATCTTTTTATGTAGGATAGACAAGTTACACATGAGGCAAGGTGATTCGAATGGCATACGGATACAATGACGGCGACCAACGGCCACAAAGCGTGCGCCTTGCCGGCCGCGCCACGCCAACGCCCAGAAGCACCTCCGACAACGACAGCCCGCAGCGCCCCCAAGAGCAGCCCGGGGCTTCTTCGCGGCAACAAAGCCGTACCGTGCAGCAGTCAGACCGCGTGAGTACGAGCACGCGCCAACGCCAGACCGACACATCGCAGCCACGCCGCTACGATCGCCGTAAGACCGACTACTACGTCAAGCGCTCCTTTTCGCGACCTCAACGCGATCGCGGCAATTCCGCCCCTCACCCCGCGTCACATACCACAAGCCACGCGCTTCCGGCCCGCCGCCTACGCCTTGCGCTCTGCTCCATCGCCGCCTGCCTCGTCTTTGTGTTTTTGGGATCCTGTATCTCCCACGGATCAGCCGGTCTTGAGCCCACTGCCGAGGACAAGCTGCTTAAAGCTCCCGTCGCGCCCGGTTACTCCTTTGCGTTCTCGACCCCACGCTCGCAATGGCAGGCCGGCACCATGCCCCACATCTACCAAATTGACCCCGCATGGTCGGAGCTGCCCTATGCCGGTGGCACTATTCGCGAAAACGCTTGCGGTCCCACTTGCCTCACCATGGTCTATATCTTTAAGACCGGCCACACCGATAAGACGCCGGTCGATATATGCGCACTGGCCGAAGCCGGCAACTACGCCCCCACCGGTGCCACCGAGTGGTCGTTTATGACAGGCGGTGCATGGCAGCTGGGGCTCAACGGAACACAGCTCTATAACGATCGCGAATCGATTACCCAAGCACTTCGCTCGGGTGTGCCCGTCATCGCCGCAGTGCGACCCGGTACGTTTACCAACGTAGGCCACTACATCGTGCTCTACGGCATCGACGACGCCAACCGGATTGGCGTCTACGACCCCAACTCGGCCAGCCGCAGCGCCCGCCACTGAGGCGTCGTAGAGGTCCTCAACGAAGTCGAAGCCATGTGGGCCTACTACTAGTCATTGAGGACAGACTTAAATGAGTGGTCATTGGGGACGCTCTTGTTTGACTAGTCATTTAAGAACGTCCCCAATGACTAGGTGAATAGCAAAAGCCCCGCAGTCGGAGCGGACTGCGGGGCTCATGAAGAGAGGCTAGTTTGTGGGCGCTTTGCCTGGCGCCCACGAGAGAGGCAACAGAGTAGAGACTACTCGTGAATGCGGGTACCGGAGAGGCCAGCCATGGTCTCGGCGGCCTTGTCCAGGGCGCCGATGATGCAGGTGCGGCCCTTGCGGGAACGCGCGAACTTGATGGCAGCGCGAACCTTGGGCTCCATGGAACCCTTGCCGAACTGACCCTCGTCGGCCAGGCGCTCGGCCTCGTCGGCGGTGATGTCCTCGAGCTCCTCCTGGTTGGGCTTGCCAAAGTTGATGGCGACATGCTCAACGGCGGTCAGCAGGAACAGGACGTCGGCGTCGCAGTCCTCGGCCAGCAGCTCGCCGCCCAGGTCCTTGTCGATGACGGCGGGAACGCCCTTGTAGCAGCCCTTGTTCTCGTAGTCGCGGACGACGGGGATGCCGCCGCCACCGCAGGCGATGACGATGAACTCGTTGTCGAGCAGGTTGAGGATGGAGTCAGCCTCGACGATCTTCTTGGGATCGGGGGAGGCGACGACGCGACGCCAGCCGCGGCCGGAATCCTCGACGAAGACCTTGGAGGGGTCCTCGGCCATGAACTCCTTGGCCTGCTCCTCGGTGTAGAAGGGGCCGATCGGCTTGGTCGGGTTCTTGAACGCGGGATCGTCCGGGTCGCACTCGATCTGGGTGACGACGGTTGCGGCGTGCCAGCGCTTATAGCGCTTGTGCATCTCGCGGCCAATGCCCTGCTGCAGGTGATAGCCGATGTAGCCCTGGGACATGGCGCCGCACTCGGGCAGCGGCATCTCGGGAGTGCCGATGGCGTCGTGGGCGGCGGCGAAGGCGTTCTGGATCATGCCGACCTGCGGGCCGTTGCCGTGGGTGATGATGATCTCGTTGCCCTGCTCGATCAGGCCGAGAAGAGCGTGAGCGGTGTTGCTCACGGCCTCGATCTGCTCAACAGGGTTGTTGCCGAGGGCGTTGCCGCCAAGGGCGACGACGATACGATCGGGCTTGCCAAGAGGCTTAGACATTGCTGGAATCCTTTCTGTAAAAGGCCTACAACCCATTAATAACCTGCGTCCGTGCGATACGCGAGTTTATTAAGGTTTATATTCTCTTTATCGCTCATTTTATTCATTTTGAAAATAGCGGAACGGTGAACGGTCGTTTTTGTCCGCTCAGCGTACAGAACTCCAGCTCAGACATATCTACGTAATTTACGTGCGACTTTATTTAAATGAAGCGAGGATTATGTCGGATTATGCAAACTACATCTCTGCTAAACACAAAACGGACAGCGCAATATCTTACTCGCGCTATGCGAGATTCTATGCACTTATAAGTCAAGTATGCACCACTGCAAAAACAAGGGGCTTTTCATCCAGCAAAAGGAATAAAGAAGCGCTCCGAAAAGGCGGCAACAGCCAAGTCCCCCATCCATCCCCAAAGTGGCGCGAGGTTTCGCGGCAAAGCCGCGAAACAGCGAAAGGAACGGGATACCCGGCCAACTACGTCCTTCATCCGCCCACACAATCCGAGGACATAGTCGTAGCAGGATCTGAGGGCTGACCTTCGCGGACACTCCGCAGGACGAAAGAACCCCCGCCGCACGTAGTGCGCAGCGGGGGTTCTTTCATGTCCGAGGACGTCCGCGAAGGTCAGCCCTCAGATCCTGCAGTGGGAGACCTAGGCCTCGTTGTACACCGTCTTGAGCTTCAGCAGGTGCTGATAACGGTCCATAGCGGCCTGCTCATTCTCCTTGAAGAGCTCCTCGGCGCGCTCGGGGAAGGAACGCGTCAGCGAAGCGTAACGGGCCTCGTTCATCAGGAACTCCTGATAACCGCCCGCGGGCTCCTTGGAATCGAGCGAGAACTTCTTGCCGGCAGCAGCCTCGGGGTTGAAGCGGAAGAGGTTCCAGTAACCGCACTCGACAGCCTTCTTCATCTCGGCCTGGCAGTTCTGCATGCCGCCCTTCTTGATGGAGTGCATCTCGCAGGGGCTGTAGCCGATGATGAGGGACGGGCCGTCGTAGGCCTCGGCCTCGTGAATGGCCTTGAGGGTCTGAGCCGGGTTGGCGCCCATGGCGACCTGCGCCACGTAGACGTAGCCGTAACTCATGGCAATCTCGGCCAGAGACTTCTTCTTGGTCACCTTACCGGCAGCGGCGAACTGAGCGACCTGGCCCAGGTTCGAGGCCTTGGAGGCCTGACCACCGGTGTTGGAGTAGACCTCGGTGTCGAAGACGAAGACGTTGACGTTGTGGCCGGAAGCCAGGACGTGGTCCAGGCCACCGAAGCCGATGTCGTAGGCCCAGCCGTCGCCGCCGAAAATCCAGAAGGACTTCTTGGTGAGGTAAGCCTTGTCGGCGAGGATCGCCTTGGAAGCGTCGCAGCCGCACTTCTCGAGCTCGGCAACGTAGGCAGCGGCAGCGGTCTTGGAGGCCTCGGCGTCGTTGACGGAGTCGATCCAAGCCTGGCCGGCGGCCTTGAGCTCGTCGGACGGACCATCGGCAGCGATGATGTCCTGGGTAGCGGCGATCAGCTTGTGCTGAACGGCCTCATAGCCAACGGCCATGCCCAGACCATGCTCGGCATTGTCCTCGAACAGGGAGTTGTTCCACGCCGGGCCGTGACCGTCCTTGTCCTTGCAGTAAGGAGCGGTGGCAGCGGGGTTGCCCCAAATGGAAGAGCAGCCGGTGGCGTTGGAGATGAACATGCGGTCGCCGGCGACCTGGGTCACCAGACGTGCATAGGCGGTCTCGGCGCAGCCGGCGCAGGAGCCGGAGAACTCCAGGTAGGGCTGCTTAAACTGGCTGCCCTTGACGTTGGCCGCGATGAGCTCCTTCTTCTCGGAGACGTTCTCGACCATGTAGTCCCAAACGGGCTGCTGGTCCATCTCCTGCTCGGTGGGAACCATCTCGAGGGCGCCCTTGGGGCAGACCTTGACGCAGTTGGTGCAGCCCATGCAGTCGAGCGGGGACACGGCCATGGTGAACTTCATGCCCTTGGCCTTGGGGCCCATGGCGTCGAGCGTGCGGGTAGCCTCGGGCGCGGCGGCAGCCTCGTCCTCGGTCATCGCGAACGGACGGATGGTGGCATGCGGGCACACATAGGCGCACTGGTTGCACTGGATGCACTTGGTCTCGTCCCAGTGGGGAACGACGACGGCGACGCCGCGCTTCTCGTATGCGGAGGCGCCCAGCTCAAACTGGCCGTCGGCGCAACCGACGAAGGCGGAAACGGGCAGGCTGTCGCCATCCATGCGATCGATGGGCTCGAGCAGGTTCTTGACCTGCTGGGCGATGGCGGACTTGGTCTCCTCGGAGAGCTCGACGGGGGCGGCATCCTCGGCGGTAGCCCAGTCGGCCGGAACCTCGAACTTACGGAAGGCGGTAGCACCGGCATCGATGGCCTTGTGGTTGGCGTCGACGATGGCCTGGCCCTTCTTCATGTAGGACTTGGTAGCCGCGTCCTTCATGTACTGCAGGGCGTCCTCGGCGGGCAGAACCTTGGCCAGCGCGAAGAAGGCGGACTGGAGCACCGTGTTGGTGCGCTTGCCCATGCCGACCTTGGCGGCCAGGTCGATAGCGTCGATCAGGTAGACGTTGACGTTGTTGTTCGCGATGTAGCGCTTGGCCACGGCGGGCATATGCTCGGCGAACTCCTCGTCGCTCCACTGGCAGTTGACCAGGAAGGTGCCGCCCGGCTTGACGTCGCGGACCATCTTGAAGCCCTTAACGATGTAGCTGGGGTTGTGGCAAGCGACAAAGTCGGCCTTGGTCACGTAGTACGGCGAACGGATCGGGGAATCACCAAAGCGCAGGTGCGAGACGGTGACGCCGCCGGTCTTCTTGGAGTCGTACTGGAAGTAGGCCTGAACGTACTTGTCGGTGTGGTCGCCGATGATCTTAATCGAGTTCTTGTTGGCGCCGACGGTACCGTCGCCACCCAGACCCCAGAACTTGCACTCGATGGTGCCGGGGGCTGCGGTGTTGGGCGCATCCTCGGCCTCGGGCAGGCTCAGGTTGGTCACGTCATCGACGATGCCGATGGTGAACTCGCGCTTGGGCTCGTCCTTCTTAAGCTCCTCGAAGACAGCGAACGCGGACGCGGGAGGCGTGTCCTTGCTGCCCAGGCCGTAACGGCCGCCGACGACCTTGATGCCCGTCTTGCCGGCCTCGTAGAGAGCGGAGACGACGTCCTGGTAGAGCGGCTCGCCGATGGAACCCGGCTCCTTGGTGCGGTCCATAACGGCAATCTTCTTGACGGTCTCGGGGAGAACGTCGACAAAGTGCTTGATGGAGAACGGACGGAACAGGCGGACCTTGACCAGGCCGACCTTCTCGCCGTGAGCGTTGAGGTAGTCGATGACTTCCTCGAGCACGTCGCAGAAGGAGCCCATGCACACGACGACACGATCAGCATCGGGAGCGCCGTAGTAGTTGAACAGGCCGTAATCGGTGCCGAGCTTCTCGTTGATCTTCTTCATGTAGCCCTCGACGACGGCGGGAAGCTCGTCGTAGACCTTGTTGCAGGCCTCGCGGTTCTGGAAGAAGATGTCGCCGTTCTCGTGGCTGCCGCGGGTGTGCGGGTGCTCAGGGTTGAGCGCGTGGTCGCGGAAAGCCTGGACGGCGTCCATGTCGCACATCTCGGCAAGATCCTTGTAGTCCCACATGGCGACCTTCTGGATCTCGTGGCTAGTGCGGAAGCCGTCGAAGAAGTTAAGGAACGGGGTCTTGCCCTCGATGGCGGCAAGGTGAGCCACCGGCGAGAGATCCATGACCTCCTGGACGTTGCCCTCGGCGAGCATGGCGAAACCGGTCTGGCGACAGGCCATGACGTCGGAGTGATCACCGAAGATGTTCAGGGCGTGCGAAGCGACGCAACGCGCGGAGACGTGGAAAACGCCCGGGAGCTGCTCTCCTGCGATCTTGTACATGTTCGGGATCATCAGGAGCAGACCCTGAGAAGCCGTGTAGGTGGTGGTCAGAGCACCGGCGCCCAGCGAACCGTGAACGGTACCGGCTGCACCTGCCTCGGACTCCATCTCGACGACCTTGACCGGGGTGCCGAAGATGTTCTTGCGACCCTGGGCCGCCCACTGGTCGACATGGTCGGCCATCGGGCTGGACGGCGTAATGGGATAAATTCCCGCTACCTCGGTGTACGCATACGAAACATATGCGGCCGCCTCGTTGCCGTCCATAGACTTAAACTTACGCGCCATATACCCCTCTCCTCTCATATAGGTATACAGGCCCCGGCGATCGCCGGGATATTGGCGTGATGGGATTTTCGTTGTTGCTTCCAATCATCTGGCAGGCGGACTCAGCAGCAGGTACATGGCGTGGAGAGAAGGCATGCCAAGGCGAGGAGGGCTGCACGCGCTCCACAGGCCCAGCTACCCGTCTTGCACATGACCGAGCGCCGCAAAGGCCGCATGTCGGATGCTCCCGGGCACGCCCCGGCGATGGGAAGCGCCCGCAACGGAAATCCGCATGCGGGTTTATTGTACCCCGCCGTCAAGTGTAATTTCGGCAAATATAGGCGGGCGGTAAAGGTTTACCTTGGGTCCTTGGGTGACCGCCAAGGGCCAAAATGGCCCCTCCATCCCCAGGCGACCGGCTCTGGCGCGCCAAGGAGTGTCCCCAAGTGCCGGCAGAGACGATATGAGCAGGACATAAAAACATTGAGAGCCCCTGCTGCATGAAAGACCGCGGATTAGGCCGACAATGGTGAGTGTCTAATTCAGCCGTGGCGGCCACGCCGCATTCATGGAAGGGGCTCCCATGCT
>DBFWCI010000059.1:0-1572 GCA_048485235.1 Collinsella sp. | reverse complement strand
GGAAGGCTATGACTACAAGGACGGGAACCTTGTTCCCGCCGGAAAGGAGGAAACCATGCAGGAAAAGGTTGCAAACACCACCCCGGCCGCACCGTTGAAGCTGGATGTAAGCGTGCGGGTCATCGAACCTGTGAAAAATCTCATGGGCTTTGCCAGCGTGAAATTCAATGACTGCTTTGTGGTGGAAAATCTGAAAATCGTACAGGGCAGCAAGGGCCTCTTTCTTGGGATGCCCAGCCAGCCGGACGGAAAGGGCGGCTACCGGGATATGGCCTACCCTGTCACAAAGGAGTTCCGGGAACAGCTCAATACCGCTGTGCTGCAAGCCTATGAGGCAAAGCTGGAACAGATGGCGGAGCGCGGCTCTGTGGGGCGTGCGTCCATCAGCGACCAGCTCAAGGCCGGGAAAGCGGCTGCCGAGCAGGCAAAGGCAGAGCGGCCCCCAAAGGAAAAGACCAGCCGTGGTGCGGAGCGTTGACTTCGGTCCATGCTGGCCCGAAGCAGAAAGGAGGCGGGAACCATGCCACGCAAACGGACGGGCTATGACGCGGCCTGTTATTACGACGGAAAACTGCTGGGCCGCTGTACCAAAGCGGACAGCGATGCCTATACCCTGTTGATGAACGCCTGCGGCGGGGACGCCGCCCGTGTCCTGCGGGAATACGCCTACTTTTCCCCGGAACTGAAAGCCATCTTAGAAAAGGCGGCGCTCATGCAGGCGGACCGGAGCCGGACGGGCGGAATGTTCCATGCGCCGAAAAGCTCCCCGTGGGGCGAGGTGCAAAGCTGTGAAACCCTCTGTCCGGGGGTGTTTCTGGTATCTACCGCCAGCCACGGCGGAACGATGGTGGCAAACGAGGTAGCCGCCGTCCTCTCCCCAGCGGCCAAAAAATGTGGCTTCAAGGACAAGGGCTATATCTGCTATGAGGAGGACGCGCAGGAAAGCGTAGTGCTCCGGGAGCTGCTGGATAAAAAGCTGTGGAACATCCCTGACCGTATTAAGGACAAAGGGCAGTTTGAAGAAAACCTCAACCAGTCCATCCGGCAGTATAATCCCGAATACTGGCGGGCAAGGCAGAGCGGACGAGAAGCCGTCGAAGCTGCCCGCAGCACAGCCCCGGCCAAAGAAGCCGCAAGATAACCTCGGGCCATGCTGGCCCGAAGCAGTAAAGGAGGTGTACCAAAATGGCCTATGTGCCAGTACCAAAAGACCTTTCCAAAATCAAGACAAAGCTGGCCTTCAATCTGACGAAGCGCCAGCTTGTTTGTTTTTCCGGCGCGACAGCGGTGGGCCTCCCGGCCTACCTGTTTTCCCGTGGCAGTATCGGGAACAGCGCCGCCATGTTCCTAATGATCGGCCTCATGCTCCCGTTCTTCTTTCTGGCTATGTATGAGCGGGACGGCCTGCCACTGGAAAAAGTGCTGAAAAATATCATCCGCACCCGGTTCCTCTATCCCCGTGTGCGGCCTTACAAAACCGAAAACTTCTATGCGCTGCTTAGCGCCAGAAAGGAGGCGCAGCCGATTGCGAAACAGCAGAAGGGCCGGAAAGCCCGCAGGCAGAAAGCCTGA
>DBFWCI010000058.1:0-62033 GCA_048485235.1 Collinsella sp. | reverse complement strand
CCTTCTTCCTCTTTCCGGACATGCCGTCCTCCGATCTTCCGGGGCCGGCCGGTCCGGCCCTCAGGGTATCGGGTTCCCACATTCATCCGTACATGTACGGATGAATGTGGGAGGTGTTCGGATGAAGTCGATAATCAAGGTGATTCGTTTCCACTTTGCCAAGCGAGACGAGACGCTTAACGCGGCACTGGAGAACCTCAAGTCCCTGCGTGATAAAATCAAACCGCGCGGGTAAGGACGGCCCGGCAACTAAAGTAACTAAAGAAGCCCCGCACCGCCTGCCGCGTTGCGAGGCTTCTTTTTATGGCGCTTTCTTAAATGGTTTAGAGCTCTATACTTTAGTCATGGAGCAACTCGTCCCAGTGAGAGGAATATTATGGAAGAGCAGCAACTTATCGGAGCGCTCGAGGCCGGCGGCACCAAGATGGTCTGCGCCACGGGCTATGCAGACGGCACGGTCCTGAAGCGTGAGCAGATCGTGACCACGACTCCGCAGGAGACCGTCGAGGCCGTCAACGCATGGTTTGCCGACAAGGGCATCGCCGCGCTGGGCATCGGCGCCTTTGGCCCCACCGCAGTCAACCCTGCCTCGCCCCAATACGGCAAGATCCTGGAGACGCCCAAAACGGCATGGCGCTACTTTGACCTGCTGGGCACCATCCAAAACGAGCTCAATATTCCCTGCGGCTACGACACCGACGTCAACGTCGCCTGCCTGGGCGAGGTCACCTTTGGTTGCGCCCAGGGCCTCACTGACGTTGTGTATCTGACCATCGGTACCGGCGTGGGCGCCGGCGTGCTCTCGGGCGGCCAGCTCGTGCACGGCATGATGCATCCCGAGGCCGGCCACATCCTGGTCACGCGCGACCCGCGCGACACCATTGGCGAGCACAGCGCCTGCCCCTTCCACGACAACTGTCTCGAGGGCCTCATCGCCGGCCCCGGCGTTAAAAAGCGCTGGGATGGCAAGAGCGCCGGAGACATGGCCGATGACTCGGAGGCCATGGACCTGCTCGCCGGCTATCTGGCACAGGCACTCATGACCTACACGCTGTGCTACGCGCCGCAAAAGATCATCATCGGCGGCGGCGTGGCCGACCACACTCCCATCGTGCCGCTCGCACGCAAAAAGTGCGCCGAGATGCTCAACGGCTATATCGTCACGCCCGAGGTCAACGACATCGATAGCTACATCGTCAACAACAGCCTCGAGGGCAAGCAGGGCATCATGGGCTGCCTGGCCCTGGGCGCACAGGCGCTTCAGTAGCAGACGCACCCACGGGGCGTGGCACGCCCGGCAAATCCGACCTACGGAACGACGCCACCACGCCTCATATAAGCCCTCAAATAAAAAAGGCCGCCTAGGACCAAACAATACGTCCTAGGCGGCCTTTTTGGCGCACATCAGCGACCGTAAGAGATATCGGAGCACAACGCCCGTTGCCGCTCCACAGCAGTCGATCATCACATCGGTGATCATTCCAGCGCGTCCCGGCACAAAGAGCTGAATCGTCTCGTCGATCGAAGGAATCAGCAGCAGGAACACCGCCGTGGGCAGCAGCACGTCAAAGGTGCGCCGGCCCTCAAAATCAAAGGCGTGCGTTGCCAGGATGCCGAGCACCATATACTCGGTAAAATGCGCGCACTTGCGAACAACAAAGTTGGTCACCCATTCATATGGAAGTCCCACGCCGTGCAGGAAACCGCGGATAGCTTCCATGACCGTTAGACTCAGTGAGCCCGACCCCGAGCCGGGAACCAGCGAATTGCCCCAGATCAAGAGCGCCATCAGGCAGGTAACAACCGCCCATTTTCGATTGATCTTAACCATGCAGAAGTTATGCCTCCGCGCGGAGCGGCGCGAAGCTGGCGGTACCGCCCTCGATAACGCTCAGATAGGCACGGCCCGTACGCTTGGCGGTAGAGGACTGCAGGCGCTCGATCTCTTCCTCGAGGATCTGATTGACGCGCTCGTGACGACGGTTTTCCATAATGCCGGCGGCAATAGCCTCGGCCCGCTCGATGCTCTCGCGCGAGATACGGGCGGTATCCTCGGGGAACACAGCGCTGTGACGGCCGACATAGGCGGGGGCAGCAGGCTGAGGGGCAGCGACGGGAGCGGGCGCTGCAACAGGAGCGGGCTCGTCAATCTCATCCAGAATCGCGGTGGCGGCGGCCCACATGTCCTCGTGGCCCGAGTAATCGGCCATGGGAACATCAACCTCGAGCGAGGCGTCCGGAAGGTCGCCGGTGTCGATGCGATCTTGGGCATCAATCGATGCGGTGATGGCTGCAGGCTCATCGAGGTCATCGAGATCGATGTCCGCGGCACCGGAGATGATAGGCATGCTGGCGAGGTTTGCATTGTACGGCACAGCCTCAGCCGCCTGCTGCTGGGCAGGAGCGCCCCACAATGAGCTTTCGGCGGCACGGCGGGCGGCAACGGCCTCCTCGTCCGCAGTCATGGCTTCATCAACGTACGAATTGTCGGCAGAAGCGTTCGCGTCCGCCGAGGTAGCGTTGTAGGCGTTATTGGCTGCCGCGTTGGCAACGAGTGCCACGAAAGCCGCCGTGCTGCCCGCAGGGGCGGCCTGGGAACCAGACACGGCGCGTGCCGCGGCGGCGATGTCGTCGCGATTGAAGGAGCCGGTCTGCCCGCCGTTGGTGAGCTCGTCGATGGCGACTTGATAGACGTCGCGCGAGTGTGCAGGGTCGCAGCTCACCGGCGAATCGTCGTCGAGCATGCTGTCGATCATAGACCAAGCCTCGTCTTCGTCCATAGCATCTGCGGCTCGAGCGATGGTAGGGACACCATCATCGGCATGACGGCGCTGGAACGCACCAGTCAGGCCGGAAAGGAATGCCGAGGTAGACTGCTCCGCCTGAGCCTGAGAAGCAGAAGCCGCAGCGTAAGGAGTCGCATCCTGCTGCTGAGCTGGAATCGAGGCGGTCTTGAACTCGCTTTGATGCTGATTGAGATTGGCGGCACCGCCCATGGCATCGGGCTGGAACAGACGCTCTTCACGTTGCGCACGATACTCGGAGATACCCAGCGAGGCGGCATAGATACCCACGCCCGCCACCGCGCCCACGGCGAAGGGAACCGCACCCGCCACGACCGTCTCGTTCACAGACGAAAACGGCAGCGTCGCGGCATACATAACCACGGGAGCGGCAAGGCCGATCCCGCACGAAAGTCCGGCAAGGACTGCTCGTTGTGTTGCATCAGAAGAAGCCATGAGCTCTCCCCATCTTCCAGCACCCAAATCGCATCATTCAGTTGGCTGCGCGAGAGAAGATGAAGCGGGGCTATGCCCCAAAGCAACGGTATATGGTTCGTTTCATCTGCGTTTTCCGTCGCGAAGCTTAAAAGCTATTATGCGAAACCGCCCCGTCGATTGCAAGCGACGATGTCGGATTGAAACGGGAAACCTGCTGCTCGTCGGTCTTATGGTTAAAAATAAGCGCGGAGCGGCGATATGGAAAAGGGCCGAGGCTCAAAGCCCCGACCCTTTATCGCATTGATGGCTATCGCTGCGTGTGGATGACAACCTAGAACGTCTGCTCGTAGTCGCTGTGCTTTTTGGCCGAACGCACCAGGAACTCCTGGTTGGTGTTGGTGCCCTTAAGACCCTTGATAAACGATGCGGCTGCGCGCTCGGTGTTGTTCATGCCGGCAAGAATGCGACGCAGACCAAAGACAAACGGACGCATCTGCTCGTCGACCAACAGGTCCTCGTTACGCGTACCGGAGGCAACGGGGTCGATAGCCGGGAAGATGCGGCGGTCGGCCAGTTCGCGGTCGAGCTTAAGCTCCATGTTGCCGGTGCCCTTGAACTCCTCAAAGATGACCTCGTCCATCTTGGAACCAGTGTCGATGAGGGCAGAGGCCAGGATGGTAAGCGAACCACCGTTCTCGATATTACGGGCTGCGCCCAGGAAGCGCTTGGGCGGATACAGGGCCGCCGAATCGACGCCGCCCGAAAGGATGCGGCCTGAGGCGGGCGCCGCCAAGTTGTAGGCGCGGGCAAGACGCGTGATGGAGTCGAGCACCACCACGACATCGCCACCCAGCTCCACGATGCGCTTGGCGCGCTCGATAACGAGCTCTGCCACGCGAGTGTGGTTGTCGGCGGGCATATCGAAGGTCGACGCCACAACCTCGCCCTTGATGGAACGCTGCATATCGGTGACCTCTTCGGGGCGCTCGTCGACGAGCAGGCAGATGAGGTGCACCTCGGGGTTGTTAATCGAGATAGACTGGCAGATCTTCTTGAGGATCGTGGTCTTGCCGGCCTTGGGCGGGGACACGATCAGGCCACGCTGACCCTTGCCGATCGGCGACACGATGTCGATGGCGCGACCGGTAATGGAGTCCTTGCCGTGCTCCATGCGCAGCGGCTCGTTGGGATAGACCGGGGTGAGGTCGCCGAACTTGGGGCGGTTGCGAATCTGCTCGGGGTCCAGACCGTTGACGGTCGTGATTTTGGCGAGGCCGGCGCGCTTGTCGCCGCCGCGCGAAGGACGCAGCGAGCCCTCGATGACGTCGCCCGTGCGCAGGCGCGCGGAGCGAATGAGGTAGGCAGGGACGAAGGCGTCGTCGTTGGACTTCATGTAACCGTGGGCGTGGATGATGCCGGAACTGTCCGGGCGAATCTGCAGGATACCCTTGATATCGCGGAAGCCCTCGGCCTTCGCGGCGGTGGTGTAGATCTCTTCGACGAGTTCGGCCTTCTTCTTGCCGGTCGTCTCAATCTCGAACTCCTTGGCCTTCTCGCGCAGCTCGGCGACCTTCATGGCCGCGAGCTCCTCGCGCGAAAGCGTGGGCTCAGTCGGAGCGGCATTGCGCTCCTTATTGCGCTGTTTGCGGTCGCGCTGACGGTTGCGACGGTCGTTGTTGCGCTCGTTGTGTTCCTCGTTGCGCTTGTGCTGGCGACGGTTGGAACGAGTGCCGTCTTCGGCCTCGGCGGGCGCGGCAGCATCGGTTGCGGCGGCGTCGGCATTGACCGCAGCGGCTTCATTGGCCTCGGCGCCAGAATCGACCTGCGCTTCGACATCAGCCTGCTGCTCGGACGCCTTGGCCTTAGCGGACTTCTTACGACCGCGCTTGGGCTTCTCGGACGCAGGCTGTTCGACGTCCTGGGGCTCGGCGGCATCAGTCGATGCATCGGCGGTCGTCTCGTCGGAATTCTCGGACGTACCCTTCTTGGCGGCCTTAGCCTTGGACGTGCGTTTAACAGCAGTGCGACGGCTGCGACCTGGACGGACGTCGGCGGGCTCGACATCGGCAGAAACGGCCTCGGAAGTCGTGGCATCCTGGACGGGTGCATCGGCAGCGGTTGCAGACTCGGCGGTCGCCGCAGCATCCCGAGCGGCGGCGGCTGCGGCTGCGGCCTTCTCGGCCTCGACGAAGGCCTTGGGCTTGCGACCGCGACGGTGCGGGCGCAAAGCCGGATCGACAACGGGAACTTCGCTGGCCTCGACAGGCGCAGCGGGCTCAGCAGGCGATGTGCCCTCCCCTGCCGCGGAACGGACCGAAGCCTCGGTGAGCTCGGGGGTTACCTGATCGGCAACCCGCTCGGCCTTAGCAGCCGTGCGACGGCGTGTGCGCGGTACCGACTTCTCGGTCGGCTGGTCGGCGGCAGGGGTCTCGGGCACAGACGGGGCTGCAAGCTCGGTCAGAGCCGCGGCCTCACGCTCGGCAGCACGACGGCGGGCGCGCACCACCTGAGCCTCGCTAATCTGCGCCAACGCACGTGCCTGCGCGACCTCATCGGAAATCGGCGCCGAGGAGTCAGCTGCAACGGTGCGCTTGGCGCGCGTCGTGCGCGTAGTACGGCGCTTGGGCTTGGTGACCTCCTCGCCGTCAGCAGCAGGCTTGGTCGTGCGGCGCGTACGCTTGGGCTTTGCCGGAGCAGCCTCCTCACCAGTTGCAGGCACGGCCTTCTCAGCCGCTGCAGGCGTAGGCGTCGAAGCAGCCTTAGGCGTCTCAGGAGCCGAGGCTTGCGCGGGCGCCGCGACCTGGTCCGACGCAACCGGTGCAGCGGGAGCGGCTTGCGTCGTCGTTATTTCGTTTTCTTGCTGTTGATCAGACACAGTGTTTGCTCAACTTTCTTTTCAAGCCCTGTGATCACATGCTCCCTGCATAAACCTTCAGGGCGGCTAAACAGTCTAGCTCCGTCAAATACCGACGGACATCATTGATCTGTATCGAGATATTTGCGTCATATACGCAGCGTTAGTGTAACACAACCGCCGCCACCTGCAACTTAGTCATTGGGGACGTTCTTAAACGACTAGTCAAAAGGGGCACTCCTCCTCAAAAGCGCCTTGAAATGTCGCGCCAGAGGAGTGAAGCCGTGGCACCCGGAATAGCCGCGCCACCCCTCCGCGAGACAAAATGATCCGTTTCCCTCCGTCCCCAAGGGACAATTTTCAAAACTACGCCGGATTACGGGACCAGGATGCTGCAAGCCAACCATACCCTGCATTATCAAGAAGCAATAAGCCATCTACCTGCGGGTTTAATTTCACTATTGGCACCATGGTCGCCAGTTGGCGATTCAGCCCCGTAAACCGGTATAGTTGCGATTTGGTAGCATTTCCCAGCAAACCAAATAGTCTCACCAAACGAAAAAAGCCCGACCTCCGCATGGAGATCGGGCTTATAGGGCTCAGCAAAGCCGAACCTACACGGTTAAATGACCCGCAGCTTACATCTGCTCGGGAGCGGAGACACCAACAAGGGTGAGCACCAGGGCGAGCGTCACGCGGACGGCATCGCAAGCGGCCAGACGGGCACGCGAAAGCTCGGGGTCGACGGGACGGCCCTCGCTCGGCAGCACCTGGCAGGCAGCGTAGAAGCTGTGGAAGTCGCCGGCAAGCTCCTCGGCAAAGTGCGTCAGACGGAACGGGGCGCGGTCGCGAGCGCAGCTGGCGATGAGGTCGGTGAGCTCGTTGAGCTTACGCGAAAGGGCAAGCTCGGTCGGGTCGGTCAGCAGCGAGTAATCGACGTTCTCGCCGATGGCCTTCTCGGCGACGGCCTTCATGCCCATCTCGTCAGCCTGCTCGGGCGTAACGTCGGCGGCACGGCGCAGGATGGAGCACACGCGGGCGTGAGCATACTGCACGTAATAGACCGGGTTGGAGTTGTCGCGCTTCTTAACGGCCTCAATATCGAAGTCGACCATCTGGTTGGAGCTCTTGGAGATGAGCGTGTAGCGAGCGGCATCGGAGCCGACCTCGTCGACGAGCTCCTGCAGGGTCACCATGGTGCCCTTGCGCTTGGACATTCGGACGGGCTTGCCGTTACGCAGCAGGTTGACGAGCTGGCCCAGCAGAACCTCAAACTTGCCGGGATAGCCAAGGGCGTCGCAGACGCAGCGGACGCGCTCGATGTAGCCGTGGTGGTCGGCACCCCAGATGTCGATGACGTGGTCGACGCGCTGGAACTTATCCCAGTGATAGGCAACGTCGGAGGCGAAGTAGGTGTACTCGCCGTCGGACTTGATCAGGACGCGGTCCTTGTCATCGCCCAGGTCGGTGGAGCGGAACCACAGGGCGCCGTCCTTGGTGTAGAGGTAGCCCATCTTGTCGAGCTTCTCAAAAGCGCGGTCGACGGCGGAGGTGCCGGCGGTCTCACCCTCGGTGTCCTTCACATACAGCGAACGCTCGGAGTACCAACGATCGAAGTCGCAATTGACGGCGTGGCAGAGGTCGCGCATGTTGTCGACCATCTTCACATAGCCGCGCTCGCGGAAGCTCTCCATACGCTCCTGCGGGTCGGCGTCGACCCACTTATCGCCGTCGGTGCGCCAGAACTCAGCAGCCTCGTCGATGATGTAGTCGCCGCCGTAGGAGTCCTTGCCCAGGGTCTCGGCAAAGTTGTCCTGATACGGATGGGTCTCGGGATGCTCGTCGTTCTCGTCGGCGACAAAGGCGTCGCGGTCGGCGATCAAGATCTTGTGAGCCTCGTCGATATCCACGCCCTGCTTGGCGATGATGTCGGCAAGCTGCATATAGCGCGTGCTGATGGAGTTGCCGAAGGTGTTCATCTGAGAGCCGTGGTCGTTGATGTAGAACTCACGCTGGATGTCGTAACCGGCGTGGTCCATAACACGGCAGAGCGAGTCGCCCAGCGCGGCCCAGCGGCCGTGGCCAATGTGCATGGGGCCGACGGGGTTGGCGGAAACGAACTCGACCTGGGTCTTCAGGCCACCACCGACGTTGGACTTAGCGAAGTCCATGCCCTTCTCGCGAGCCTCGCCAAAGATGGCATTCTTGACGGCAACGGAGAGGTAGAAGTTGATGAAGCCAGGGCCTGCGATCTCGACTTTCTCAATCGCGGGGTCCTCGGGCATATGGGCAACGATGGCCTCGGCGATCTTGCGCGGGGCGCAGTGGGCCAGCTTGGCGGACTTCAGGGCCATGGTAGAGGTCCACTCGCCATGAGAAGTGTCAGCCGGTCGCTCGATAGCGCAATCGTCAAGTTCAAATGCGGAAAGGTCGCCGGCCTCCTGGGCCGCAGCAAGCGCAGCGCGTACCAGCTCTTCAATCTTCTCGGGCATAGATCCTCCTTGTGTTAAAGCCCCCGAGCTCTTGGTCACTCGTAGGGCAAAAGCCAGAGTTTGTAGCACTCTATCACAAGCGACGGGCACTGTCGCAGGGTAAAGCCAATCGATATTGCATATGCACAAAATTGACTACAGCTTGTATGGAGTCACTCAAAGATGCCGGTCTGCCTGCAGATTATGCAGGCGTTGAAAATGCATAAAGGTGTGAATGAGCTGCGTCTGTTATCGAATACTCTTACCTATCGGAGTTGTGTGCTTTTCCTGCATAAAGTGAGAATTTGCGCACGTCAGCGTGTTATTCTAGACATACGTAAATTCGTATAAGTTGGAGGTAGCATGTTCTCAATCGGTCAACACGTCATTCATCCGGGTCAGGGAGTCTGCACCGTCGTCGGTTTTAGGGACGACACGCCGCAGCCCATGCTGCTGCTCGAGACCAAGCAGGGACATGCGCAGACGATCCTCATGTACCCCGTGGCGCAGGCCGACCGTTTGCACGCCGCCATCTCGCAGCAAGATGCCGAGCACTTGCTGAGCCACTATGACGAGCTGGAGTGCGACACCTTTACCGAGCGCAACAGTTCACTTGAGGAGACACACTTTAAGCAGCAGCTCAAGCTGGGCGCGCCCGAGACGGTCCGCGTGGCAAAAACCATGATGCACCGCATTCGCCAGGCCGAGGAAGCTGATAAAAAACCCAGCTCCTACTACATGCGCGTACTCAAGGAGGCCAAGCGCCGCTCCATCGAGGAGTTCGCCGTGGCCTTGGGCGTCACCGAGGAGGACGCCGAAGCTCGCCTAGCCCAAGCCGCCCTCAACTAACCCACCCGCGCCAAAAACCACCACAAAGGGGACAGGCACCTTTGTGGTGGTTTTCTTGTTCTAGTAGTATTCATTCTTAGCGATACCCACGAGCACAAGGAGTCTCTTATGGCAGAACCGCTTACCGCCGGAATCACCCGCGACCGCGCGTTCGAACTGCTCAACGAGCACAACAAGGACCCGTTCCACATCACCCATGGTGAGACGGTCGAGGGCACTATGCGCTACTTTGCGCGCGAGTTCGACCCCGAGAACGAGGAGTTTTGGGGCATCGTCGGTCTGCTGCACGACCTGGATTGGGAGGAGCATGAGGACGACCCCATGAACCACACCATCTATGCTGCCGAGATTCTTGAGGGCGAAGGTGCGTCTCCCGAGCTCATTCGCGCCATCCAGACGCACACGTCCGATTTCAATACCTCGCTGCCCAAGCCCGAGCTGCAGATGGAGAAGATCCTGTTTGCTTGCGACGAGCTCACCGGCCTGATCGGTGCTGCCGTGATCATGCGTCCGAGCAAGAGCGTCATGGACTTTACGACCAAGTCGCTCAAGAAGAAGTTCAAGGACAAGCGCTTTGCCGCCGGCTGCTCGCGCGACGTGATTTCGCAGGGCGCCGAGATGCTGGGTTGGGAGCTCCCCGAGCTCTTTGACCGCACCATCGCGGCCATGCAGTCCTTCGCGCCCGATCGCGATACCTTCCAGGCCTAACCGCCCGCGCCAGCTAAAACCGCCACAAAGGGGACAGGCACCTTTGTGGCGGTTTTTCTTGCGCGGTCGCTAGGGGCGGACCTGGCCGGTGCCTCGGAGCTTGTATTTGTAAGTGGTGAGGGCCTCGGCGGCAAAGGGGCCGCGGGCGTGGAGCTTTTGGGTCGAGATGCCGATCTCGGCGCCCAGGCCAAACTCGCCGCCGTCGGTAAAGCGCGTACTGGCGTTGGCATACACAGCCGAGGCATCGACCGCATCCAGGAAGTGCTCGCAAGCATCCGTGTCCTCGGCAACAATGGCCTCGGAGTGCATCGTGCCGTAGCGGTTGATGTGTGCGATGGCCTCGTCCTCGTTTGCCACGACCTTCACGCTCATCTCGAGCGCCAGGTACTCGCGACCCCAGTCCTCCTCAGTCGCGGCGACGTAGTCATCACCCTCGGCAAGCCCGGCATCGGCGCATGCGGCGTAGGTTGCCTCGTCGCCGTGAATGAGCACGCCGTGGTCATGCAGCACGGCCACGACCGCGGGCAAAAACGCATCGGCCACAGCATGGTCGACCAGCAGCGACTCGGCGGCATTGCACACGCCTACGCGCTGGGTCTTGGCATTAACGATAATGTTGAGTGCCTTATCAAAGTCGGCGGATTCATGCACGTAGATGTGGCAGTTGCCCGTACCCGTCTCGATCACCGGCACGAGCGACTCGCGCACGCAGCGCTGGATCAGGCCTGCACCGCCACGCGGAATGAGCACGTCGACAATACCGCGGAGCTTCATGAGCTCGCCAGTGGCCTCGCGGTCGGTGGACTCGATCATCGACACGGCCTCGCGCGGGAAGCCCTTGGCCTCGAGCGCATCGGCCAGCAGCTCGGCGATCATGGCACACGAGTGATAGGCCAGCGAGCCGCCGCGCAGAATGCAGGCGTTGCCGGTACGGATGCAGATGCCTGCGGCGTCGGCCGTCACGTTGGGGCGCGCCTCGTAGACCATAGCGACCAGGCCCAGCGGCACACTCACACGGGTCAGGTCCACGCCGCTTGCAAGCACGCGGTGGTCGAGCACGCGGCCCACGGGATCGGGCAGCTCGGCGAGCTTTTCCAGGCCGGCGGCCATGCCCTCGACGCGCTCGGGCATCAGCAGCAGGCGATCGAGCAGTCCGGCCGAGGTACCCGCATCGCGCGCAGCGGACATATCGAGCTCGTTGGCGGCGACGATGGAGTCGACACCGTTGCGCAGTGCTGCGGTCATGGCGCGCACGGCCTCCTGGCGCTGCTCATCGCTCGCCGTAGCAAGCGAGGCCGACGCTGCCTTGGCGGCAACGGCAAGATCGTGGACATACGTGGCTATATCGACCGACATGGGCGGCCCTTTCTCCTAGAAGTTTGCAACCATGGTAGCCGATTTGCGCATGGCCTCGCCCGCGGCGGTAGAATTGGTCAACCCGAAACACCGCAACGAACGGAAGACTCACATGGCCCTCATCACTTCGTACCACGTCCCCGGCCTTTACGTCGAGGACCACAGCATCGACGTCCCCCTTGACTGGCGCGGCCTGGAGCCGATGCTCCTGGCCGTCGGCAGCACCATGCGCCGCGGCGCTATGCCGGCACCAATCGCCGGCGCGCCCGAGAGCATCAAGCTCTTCTACCGCGTGGTTTGCGCGCCCGACCGCATCAACGACGATCTGCCGCTGCTCCTGTTTTTGCAGGGCGGCCCCGGCGGCGAGAGCCCGCGTCCGCTGTCGCCCACAAGCGACGGCTGGATCGAGGAGGCCGTCAAGCACTTCCGCGTGGTCCTTCCCGACCAGCGCGGCACCGGACGCAGTAGCTGCGTGGACGGACGCACGATCAAGGCACTGGGTGATCGCGCAACGGCCGTCGGCGCCGATACAGCACGCTCGCAGGCGGACTTCCTCAAGCGCCACCTCGCCAGCTCCATCGTGCGCGATTTTGAGTACCTGCGTCTAGTGGGCTTTGGCGGCAAGCCGTGGGTCACGCTCGGCCAGAGCTACGGCGGCTTTTTGACGCTGAACTATCTGTCGCTCTTCCCCGAGGGCGTGGCGGCAAGCTTTACCTGCGGCGGCATTCCGCACGTGCCGGCGAGCGCCAGCGAGGTCTACGCGCACACCTTCCCACGCATGGCAGCCAAGACGCAGCAGTATTACGACCGCTACCCCGCCGACGTCGAGCGCGTGGCGACCCTGGCAGATACCCTCGAGGAGCAAAAGCCCGTGCTGCCCGACGGCTCGCCGATGACGGTCGAGCGCCTACAGCTCATGGGCAGCGACTTTGGCATGAAGCCGAGCTTTGAGCGCATGCATTGGATTATCGATCACGCTTTTGTTGACGGCGACGGCACGCTGGCCTGCGGCGCCTCGGTATCTGACAGCTTTTTGATGCGCGCCTTCGAGCGCACCAACACGCGCACAAACCCGCTGTACTGGACACTGCAGGAGTTCATCTACGCCGACGGCGATACCATGCCCATTCGCTGGGCCGCGGCAGAAGAGAAGGCACGCCGTGCCGAGTTCGACACCCTCGCGCGCCCGCTCATGTTTACCGGCGAGGCCATGTTCCCGTGGATGTTCGAGCAGATGCCCGAGCTTAAGCCGTTTAAACCCGCCATGGACCTGCTGATGGGAGACACCAGCTGGGACAAGATCTACGACCCGCAGCGCCTGGCTTGCAACGAGGTGCCGCTCCAGGCCGCGGTGTACTTCGATGACATGTACGTGGACTCGGGCATGCAGCTCGACACGCTCGACCGCGTGGGCAACTCGCACGCCTGGGTGACCAACGAGTTCGAGCACGACGGCCTGCACGGCAGCGTGGTATTCAAGCACCTCTTCGACGAGGCCCTCAACCGCGGAGACCTGCGCCGAATCTTCTAGCAAAGGAGTATCCCCACCTGCCGGCACAAAGGGAACGTCCCCAAGTGCCAGGTTTATAACGTCATCGCAGGTAGAGGACGGAAAGCGAAAACGCCCCTAAGCGAGCAAGGTGACGTGAAAGAGGAGGGCATTGACCTTTTGGTCATGCCCGACGATTGAACGTCAGATTGCCGCTTAGGGGCGTTTGCAGCGTCAATTGGTTAGGCGAAGACGATTAGGTTGTCTCGATGGATCGCCGGCTTCTCGGCCAGGTCTGCCAGCAGGCGGTTGCTGGCGATCTGGTCCTGGCGGCGTCCGGCTGCAAGCTCCAGCACGTCCGAATCGGCCTCGGCGATACCGCGGGCGACAACCATGCCGCTCGGGTCGCACACGTCGAGCACATCGCCCTCGGCAAACTGGCCATCGACCTCGCGAATACCCACCGCAAGCAAGGAAGAGCCACGGCTGACCAGCGCCTTCGCAGCACCATCATCGACCGTCACCGAGCCATGCGCCTTGTCGCCCAGCGCGATCCACAGCTTGCGGGGTGCGATGTCCAGACGCTCCGCCGGCGGATCGAACAGCGTGCCCACGCTCTCGCCGCGGGCGAGGCGCACGAGCGCATCGGGCTCCTCGCCCGAGCAAATCACGCTCTGAATGCCCGCCGTCATCAGGATGCGGCTCGCGCGGATCTTGGTAATCATGCCGCCCGTGCCCACCGATGTGGAAGAATCGCCCGCCGAGGCAATAATCTTGGCATCGATCTTATGCACGACAGGAACAAACTCGGCCGTCGGGTCCTCGTGCGGATTGGCAGTATAGAGACCATCGATGTCCGAGAGCGTCACGCACAGATCGGCAGAAACCAGGCAGCTCACAAGCGCCGCCAGTGTGTCGTTGTCACCAAACTTGATCTCATCGACGGTAACGGTATCGTTCTCGTTGACGATCGGCACCACGCCAAGCTCCACGAGGCGCAGCAGGGCGTCGCGCGCATGCAGGTAGGACGTGCGACGGGCCGTGTCGTGGCGCGTGAGCAGCACGAGCGAGGTGAGCAGGTCGCGCGCATGGAACTCCTCGTCGTAGGCCGACGAGATGATGCACTGACCGGCCGAGGCGCAAGCCTGTAAGCTCGGCAGGTCACCGACCGGCTTGCGGTCGAAGCCCAGCACGGGATAGCCACAGGCAATAGCGCCCGAGCTCACCACGACCAGACGCCAGCCGAGCTTGCGCAGCGCTGCGGCTTGATCGGCAAGTCCGCCGATAAAGGCGCGGTTGACCTTGCCATCGGCGCCCACCACCGTGGACGAACCGATCTTTACCACCATCGTTTTATAAGAAGTCGTCATACGTCAAACCAATCAACTGTTCAGCGAACGGCCGAGCGGCGGCCAAGGGAGCGTGACTCGCCCCTACCGCCCAAAGAATTAGTGAGCCCAGGGAAAAGCAGAAGCCGCGGCCATATTCTTGCGCACGAGCTCGTCGCGCACCTGAGCCAGGCCCTGCTCCATGCCCACCACATAGGTCTGCGGGTACAGGAAGCGCTTGAAAGCTGCGTCCAGATGATCGAGCGCCCAAACACAGCGCTCGCGCGCGTCCTGGATGCTCTCACGCGGAGCCACCGCGCTGCCGTCGCGCACGATCGGCACCAGCAGCTCGCGATACTCAAGTTCGGACACGTCGGTCACCAGGGCGGCATCATTCACGGCCACGAGGGTATTGCCGCGCGCGCCGCCCTCCCCCGCCAGATGGTCCTCGTCGTAGATCATGTCGCAGACCGGGCCGCCAAAGCCGTCGTAATAACGGCGCACGCGTTGCACACCCGGGATCGTGCGCTTGTAGGGCTGCTCGGAGAGCTTGACCACCGGCGTCCATGGATCTGCCTCGCTCGCACGGCGGGCGGAAAGCTTGTACACGCCACCCAGCGCCGGCTGGTCATAGCAGGTCGCAAGCTTGGTACCCACACCAAAGCTGTCGATGGGCGCACCCTGGTCGAGCAGCGACTGAATCGTGTACTCGTCAAGATCGTTGGAAACCGAGATCCCCACATAGGGCAGGCCCTCGGCATCAAAACGGCCGCGAACATACTTGGAGAGCTTGGCAAGGTCGCCGGAGTCGATGCGAATAGCCGACAGGCGCTCGCCCACCGCCTCCATCTCCTTGGCAACAGTAATGGCATGCTCGCAGCCCTCGCGCACGTCATAGGTGTCGATGAGCAGCGTACAGTTCTTGGGGCTCGACTTGGCAAAGGCGCGGAAGGCCTCGAGCTCGGAATCGAAGCTCATCACCCAGCTGTGCGCATGCGTGCCAAAGACGGGAATACCGTAGCGGCGGCCGGCGAGCACATTGGACGTAGAGGAGCAGCCGGCAACGTAGCTCGCGCGCGCAACGGCCAGGCCGCCATCGGGGCCCTGGGCACGGCGCAGGCCAAACTCCGCCACGGGACGGCCGTCGGCGGCAAGCACCACGCGCGCCGTCTTGGTGGCGACAAGCGTCTGGAAGCCGACGATGTTGAGCAGCGCCGTCTCAAGCAGCTGGCACTCGAGCGCAGGACCGGTGACGCGCACCATGGGCTCGCGCGGAAAGACGAGCTCGCCCTCGGGAACGGCGTCGATATTTACATGCGCACGAAAATCGCGCAGGTAGTCGAGGAATGCGGACTTGAACATCGCGCCGCCGGCCGGGGCCTCAAGCGATGCGAGGTAGTCGATGTCCTCGGGCGTAAAGCGCAGATTCTCGACCAGCTCGGGCAGTTCGGCGGTGCCGCACATGACGGCATAGGCGCTGCCAAAGGGATGGTCGCGGTAAAACGCGGTAAAACAACCCTGCTCATTGGCCTTGCCGCTCTCCCACAGGCCCTGGGCCATAGTGAGCTCGTACAGATCGGTGAGCATTGCAATGTCGGTGGGATGCGAGATGTCGGTCAAAGCCATGGGGCGACCTTTCGGATGTGTGGTACAGAATTTGAGGGTTAGACGAGAACAGAGGATGCGGACATGACGCCCGATGCAAATCGGTTAGAGCAGGCCCATGCTGGTCAGGATCGTGTAGCCCATAAAGATGACAAACGCGATGAGGGCAAGGACAATGATGATTTTTTGAGCCGGCGCCATGCCAGGAATCTCGTTCTCGCCCGTAGGTCCCTTGGAGGTAACCATGCGCTGGGCAAAGGTCATCTCGTCACGGCTCGGCTTGGGCTCGACGGACTTGGGACGAGCGGCCTTTTTAGGCTGAGGTTTGGGCGCGGCGGGTACAGGCTTCGCAGCAGCGGGCTTGGGTGCGGGTGCGGGCTTGCGCTCGGATGCGGCGTTCGAGGCGACCTCCTCGGCCTTCGCACGCTCGGCGCGCAGGGCAGCCAGCTCCTCACGCTCGCGACGGGCCTCTTCCCGAGCCTCGCGGCGGGCCTTCTCAGCGCGGAGCTCTTCCAACTCGGCGCGCTCCTCGTCGGACAATGGTTGGGACTCAAGCTCGGCCATGGTATAGCCCTTTCTTTTAAAAAAAGCCGCCGACACAATGTCAGCGGCTTATCAAATCCAATGGTGGAGCCTCAGAAAATCTTTGCGAACCCTACGATAGCCGCGAACGGACGCGAAATCAAAGTCTCCACTAACTGGTTTTGCATAATAACACTGTTTAGCTCGAAAAAAAGTTAGCAAAATTCAATATGAGCTTGCTTTACTATGGGGTATACCTTATAATAATAGACGTAAGAAGGAAAGGAGGTGGTTCAAATGGATGACAAAATATGGGACTTAACGATTGTTGTCATCAGCGTGCTACTGGCAAAGGCGCTGGATGAAGGAATCGAAGCCCTAAAGAAAAAGACCTCTCGCAAGCCCGGAAAGCACACAAAGAGGTCTAGGTAGGGCAAGGGGCGCCGCTTCCGCGGTGCCCCGCTAGCCAAAATCATCTTACATCAGGAGTGCAGCGATGAAAACAGGCATTGTAGTTTTTGTCATCTCGTTTATCTCGTTTCGCATCTGGCGCAAGGCCAGAGAAAAGCGCGGTGAATGAAGTGGCAACCGAAGCGCAAAGACGCGCAACATCCTCTTACCGCAAAAGGTCGGTGAAACAGCTAGTCATACGCTTTTACCCTAACGAGGATGACGAGAGTATATATAAATGGCTCAAGGAGCAGAACAATACAACCGAGTACATCAAGAGCTTGATTCGAGATGACATGAACCGTTAGAGACTTGTTGCAATGTCCCCTAAACGCAAAATGCCCGCGCCCCATTACAGGGCGCGGGCATTTTAGTTAAAGAAGCTCGTTTACTCGTTTTTGGACAGCATTAAAGTTAGCGCCAAGTCTGGCCTTGCGCTCGTCACCGTTACCGTACTCGCCACGAATGACGGCGCGTGCAAGAGCGTCGATGTCTACGGCGTTGACGCGGGAATTGACCACGGCTTGCACCTCGTCATAGCGGATGCCAAGAATTACCTTGCGCGTCTCACCGTTGCCAAGCTTGCCGTTGAGCACATCCGTTGCAAGATCGTCGGCGCTTGCGGTGGCCGTGCGATTGATGAGGTCTTGCACCTCGTTGAATCGAGCGCCCAGCTTGGCCTTGCGCTCGTCACCGTTGCCGTACTCCCCTCGCATTACGCCTGCCGCAAGGTCGGCGGTGCTGCTACCGTGCTCATTGTCAGTCGCAGCCGGCGCATTGTAGGTGCCGGGCTTCGCATAACGCGACCAGGCGGCAGCGTCTATGAAGGCAATGTCAAGATCGAGGTTGCCATTGTACCCAGACAGCCTGCCGTGCGAAGAATACTGGTGCATCACACAGGTATTCCAAGCACCAAATCCGCCGTCCGGAAGCCATGGCGAATCCTGGTACCCAGTCTGGTTCTCGTTGGCATACTGGGCAACCCAGAGGGCGTGGTTGGGCGCAATCTTAGACCAATCTTCCTCTTTGGTGAGATTGCGGTAGGTATACAAGAGACATCTCACGCCAGTAAGCGCATAGATGCGATCAAGGAATTTCTTGGCACCGTCCGTGCCGATCCTGCCGCCGTCCTCATAATCGAGCACGGGAATACCCTTGCCGAAATAGTTTTTACAGTTCTGATAGAAGTGATCCGCCTGTTTGACAGGATCATCCATATTCATGAAATGGTAGAAACCCCAGAGCTTACCCGCCTTGATAGCCTTTTGCACAAACGCGTCGCAAAACGTATTGACGTAATTGGTGCCCTGGGTTCCTTTGATGATGACAAAATCGTATTCGATTGAATCGAGATTAAGGGTTTTTTGCCAGTCTGCAATATCGATGCCCTTCATGGTCATCTGCATCACCTCTTAATTGCATTGAATTGCGTGAAAGTAACGGCGTTAAGCTCGTCGGATGTCCATGCATGGATTGAATTGGTGCCGTCATCAGGGTCGCGGAGCGCGTAGGTACCGTCGGTGTTCTCGCGCCAAATCATCACGACGTGCGAGCTGTAAGAGCGCTCGCCAAGGGTTCCGGTAACGCCTGCGAAGACGATCCAGCCGTCATCGACGGCCTTGAGGGCTTCGCCCGTGCCCCAAAACGTGTCACGGGTTTTGAGATGATAGGTCTTCGCTAGATAGGCGCTGAACTTGGCCATATCGTTAACCCGGTCGGTCAGGCAGCTTTCGCCGACGAAAGCCGCCAGCAGGTCGGGTGTGACCTCGCGACCGTTGAGGTAGCTCAACGCCATTGCCGCCGCCGTCAGACCGCAGCCGTATGTACCTATAGATTCGTCCGAGTAGGCGGCATCAGCCCATTGAGGGTCTTTTTGCAAGAAGAGCGGCATATAGCCGCTCTTCGCACTCGTCTTCTTTTCATCAACAGGCAAAGACGCTGTATAACCATCGCTATAGCCTTGGTTATATGCTTTTCCAAATGCTGCCGTATCTCTGCCAACGTGGTCGAGAGTCAAAACGAACCATAAGCCCATGCCTACCGCAAAGCCCAGCAGCAGTGCGACGGCAATCCGCATCCTAGCCGCGCTTCGCGACTTCATCAGCAATCGCCTTCGTAATATCATCGGTGTCAACGTTAGCGTGCTCGAAAATCTTCATGATGGGCGTATCGGCAAGCTCTGGATAAGCCTGCTTGATGTTTTCGAGGATAGAAGCGAACTCCATGCCGATGATGGCGATGCAAACGACATAGACGGTAATACCACCGAAATTCAGTCCAACGATATGCGAGCTTAGAATCTCGATACATATAACTAGCATGATGATAAGGGAAAGCGTTGCCTTATGACACAAGCCGCGGCGCATCGTCGAAGACTTAAAACTACGGTTGTAAATTGCCTGGGCGATGCCTGTAACCATGTCGATAAGCATCATCAGGAATGCGCCGCCGATTGCCCAGATCTGCTGCTCCGTGAACGTGTAGATAGCTCCCATTATTTCTCCTTCGCATTGTCATCGATCATCTTCTGCACGGCGGCACGCCAAAGCTTGGGTACGCTCTCGACGGTACGCCTGTCATCCATGACGGCTTCGTAGTAGATCTTCGCCATCGCTACTCACCGCCAACAATGTCGCCGATTTCGAGAAGCGCTGCGTTGGTATCCGCAAGAGATGCCTTGACCGCCTCCAACCGCCTGATAGCGTCGTCGATTCGCGCCGAATCGGGCATTCCGTCTGCTGCATGGACGCTCCAAAGCTCGTCGAAGCTTTCACGCACGCTCTCGACGGTCGGAAAGCCGCAATCAACGAAATACACCTCGTCATACCTGTATACAGTTTCCGGGGCCGTGTCGGAATCGTTCAAACCGTCCTCGCGTGTAGAAGTCTCGATATTCTTGCGCAGCCAGACATTCTGGCCGATAACCTCGACAGATTCCGGCGCTTCGCCAGTGCGCTCGGCTTTAACAATCATGTTTTCTCCTAACTCGCGGCTCTTGCCGCGTTGAACACTCTTTGACGTACAACTAATTGCTCTTCCATCTCCGCCGTCTTCATCCACCCAAAGTACGAGCACACACGGCGGGCAAGTCTCGGCGTTCTTCGTTTGTCAAATCGGAAAAACGCGCGGCGGAGACGCTTCCAAAGTCGCTTCCGCAAATCGACGTGCTTTGCCCAAATTCGATAACCCGCGAAATCGATTGGCTCAACGCCGTTATGCATGATCTTCCAAGGCTTAAGTTCAAGACCGAAGCCTGCGAGCACGCGAGCGATGAGCATGACTGCTCTTTTCAGCGCTTTTTTAGAGTTGCCAAGCAAATAGCCGTCATCTGCGTACCAGACCTGACAACCTACTAGATTCGTGCGCTTGCCGCGCCTTACCGTCCCAACGCCTTCGATTGCGTGATAGGCGAACGAGATGACGAAAGCGGCCAGTCGCAGCGATAGATAGCTACCGAGAATAAGCACTTCACCCATGCTCGATAGCAGCGTATAGAGCAGATAGAGCACTTTGTGGTTTCGCACGTAACGTGCTGCAAGCTCAAAGACCATCTCTGTTCGCATGGAGCCGTAACAGTTTCGTATGTCAACGTGGACGTGCAGTAGATAGCGCCGAATCGCCCGCTTGAGCTTACGCATGCCGAGGGCTGCACCCTTGCCCTTAACGCCGCCGCTGACTTGCCAGAAGCCGACTTTAGCCGACAGCAGGGGCTCGAGCGCATTGACGCACAGGTAGTTGCAAACTTGGCGTTTGACACTCTCGACGCTGATTTCGCGCAACTTGCCTGAATTCGGGTCGTGCTTTACATGCGTTCTGATCGACTCGAATTCCAGTGTTTCAGTTGATAATTCAAGCCATATAACGTCGATGAAGGACGATTCCGAGCCGTATTCCTCTCGGATTCGGTGCTCATTCTTCCTGCCGGAATCGCCCTTCTTCCATTCCTCAAGCGCTTCTGCAACCTTTTGGCGCGTGAAGACGTAGTTTTTGCAATAGGTTTTCAAATCCAAAGCTCTTTCTGTCTGTCATACGAGCTTTCGCCAGGCGGCTACTAACCCGCGAGCCTTGCGGACATATTTCGCTCAGTTGAGCCAGGCTAGCCCGGTCGCGCCAGAAAGCGACGCGCCGGGTAGGCACGGTGCGAGAACTTTTGGTTCTTGTTTATAGACAGATTGCCGGGAAGCGATGTTCCAGTTCGCCCTGCCAGACCTCGTGTTCGCGTTCGCGTAGCGAAGACCAGCCTTCGTGCCGTTCCTCAGGTTGCCGAGGAACTGAACCAGACACCAGCGCCGCCCTCACCGTGTATCCCTGTTTGTTGTTAGAAAGAAGGGGGTCAACCCCCTCTCATGGCTACGCCATGATTCACCCCCGGCTGCGGCTGGTGGCAGAAAGCCGGGAAGCGATGTCCCAGTCCGCCCAGCCAGACCCCGCGCTCGCGATCGCGCAGCGAAGACCAGCCCCCGTGCCGTCCCACAGGTGGCCGAGGAACAGAACCTCGCGAATAGTTCCCTTCACGGTTTGGTCGTTAACGTTGACGTAGAAGTAATCTCCCGTGCCGGTCGTGGAGGAGCCGCCAACATCCTTTTCGAGGATTAGGCCGCACACCATCTGCAAGTTGAGCGTGTAGCCCTCTTTGAGCGGCATGCACGCCGCAGTTGCAATCACGCCGTCGGCAACAGCTCCCTTTTTCTCGTTGCGGCTGTCGGGGTTCACGGCGATTCCGAAGCCCGTTCCATCGCTCACGAACAGAGCGCAGCCCATGACTTCCCAAGCACCTGTTGCTGTCTCAACGCCGCCGATCTTGAACGGATGTTTGCCATCATTGGCAACCTGCCCATCCCCCACAAGCTCGTCGGTCGAGCCGGTGTTCCACGGCGAAGTTTGAACCCACGTATCAGTGGTAGTGGAGAACGCTTTTGCAACACGCATCAGCAGGGCAACGTTTCCGTCCGCAAGCGTCTCCTTGCCATCAACTACCGCAGCATCGAACACGTCATAGGCGTTCGATGCGCCACGGTCGGGACAAGAAGCCGCGTTGCTGGTTCCGTACATGAGGGCGCATCCAACCGGCAGCGAAGCGGCGATTGAAGCGGCAACGATGATACGCGTTGTATTGCTCTCGGCAATCACAGGATGGAACTGTACGTTGAAGTTTGAGCAGCCTTGAAAATCCACCTGCGAGGACTTGTTAAGCGTCTTGGTGAGCTGGTGAAAGTTGATATACCACTGGTCGTAGGCGCTCATGCCGCCATAGCCCGTCGTGGCGCACTTTGTAATGTCTATAAGCGAATCGTGACTGATCGTGCGCGTCTTTACCGGCATACCCGAGATGGAGCGCGGGTTGTTATCCGAATCCATAGATAGAGGGTATGACGGCGTAAGCATATACGGTCGCAGACTTCCATCAGGCAAGTATGCATCCGGGCACGCGACGGCACCGGTGAACTTCGTGTCGGAGACAGACCATAGGGCATCGCCGTTTTCAAGCGGCTCCCAAAGCTGCCACACCACAGGCGCAATCTCGTAGACGTTGTTACCCTTACCGTTGTCGATGCGCGAGAAACCGTAATCCACCGAATCGATAGCGACAACCCACGGAGCGCCGTCGGGATCGGCACCCGCGTTCGCGGAGACGTGGAACCACGGCCCGCCCTCTGCATTACACTGATCTACGGCTGGAGTGGCTGCGGTGGCGGCAACGAACTTTGTCGCAGCAAGACGCTTTGCCGCAGCGCTCACGGGAATCAGCGCCGTAGGACTTCCGGCGGGAACACGCCACGTGTAAATAAGCCCGGTCTTATGCTTGTCCACCATTGCTTTGATTGCGCTGTTTTTGTATCGTCCGGTCGCTTCATCACGCTCAAGAGCTTTCACGTCGGCAATCTTGCCGATGGCTGTTGCGATGGAAGCAAGGCCGTCTTTCAGCGCTTCATCGGTCGGAAAGTTATAGTCCATGCCAACTCCTAACTAACTGTCATATCGACGAGAACAGGGCGCGTGTCCCCGTTCTCGTCTGTGATTCGCTTGAAATAAAACTGTCTGTCTGCGCTCACGGAGCCGCGAGCTTCCTCAGCTGCCTTACGAGCGTCCGCCGCCGCCTGATCCGCGCTGTCCTTGGATGCTTTCGCCGCGTTTGTCGCGGCATTCGCCGCATCAGTTGCGGCGGCGGCGTTCGTCTTGGCTTTATTTGCCGCAGAAGCGGCATCTGTGGCGCTCTTTGTCGCGGCGTTCGCCTTGCCCGTCGCGGTGTTTGCCGCGTCCGTGGCGCTCTTGCAGATGTTGACCGCAGCGTTGGCGTTATTCAGCGCCTTGCCAGCGTCAGTGACAGCCTGTTCGCCCTTGGTGGCGGCGTTTTCTCCACGCCTGATAAGGTCATCAATCGCGTTGTCCCAAGACTGCGCGGGCTGCTGACCCTCTTTGGCGCTGCGCAGGATGTCCAGGGCGAATCGCTCCGTCTGTGCAAGGAAATCGTCCTTGACGATTTCGAAATAGGCTTCGTCGGTGTAGCCGGGAACGCTTGCGAGCTTGGATTCATCGCAAACGTAGGTGATCGTATTGCCGCTGACCGCGGCACTGCCACGGTAATAGTGGATTCGGTCTGGCAATCGGGCAACCAAAAAAGCGCTGTACCCAGACAAAGACAGCTCGCCGCCGTTGTCGTAGATAAGCGCCTTGATGGTCGTTCCGCCGCCCTCTCCCTGGGCGATTCGGATGCAGTTGTTGCCGCATCCGCGCTTGTCGATATCAAGCTCGATGGTCTGTGTGTTCATCGAGCATCACCGTCGACCAACATCCACTCGCACGCCAGAATCTCGTTTCCGGTCATCTTTCCGATTGCATCGGCATAGGCAATTTTGAACAGGTTAGGTCGATGCTTGATGTTTGCGTACATCTCGATCTCGCGGCAGAAAGCCTTGTGCTCGTCTGAACCGATGCGCAGCTGTGTGCGACCGGTGGGAAGCCCATCATCACCAAGTTCAGGTTCGCCGTACTGCGCGATAAGCTCATCACGGCGTTTTAGGTACTCAAGCGCCTCCGCACGCAACACCCTCGTATTACGCGCGGCGGCATAGCCTACGATGTCACGGCGGTCAAGAAGCGGCTCGAGCGCAATAAGCATCTGCTCCATCTGGGCATTGCTATATTCATCGGGGATGACGTTCTCGATTTCGATGCTCTGCTTGCTTTCCGTAACGCTGGCACCGAGCGCGGTTGCCAGAGATTCGATTCCTTTATCCATTGACCTTCACTTCCTCCACAATCGGTGCCGAATCGTCAAGCGCGGCGATTTCCGCGGCAACGTCTGTGACGCTTTCCTCTACAGTCTTGTATATGGCATAGCCACTCGCAGCGTAGTAATCGAGCATGTGTGGTTGGACGTAAAACGAGAGTCCATCCTTCTCAACTCTGTACGTGGTCATTCCATACCTCCTTATAGCGACGTGATCATTAGTCCGTGGTCGAAAGTGATCGTCCAATTTGTCCAAGTCATAGACAGGTTTTGGCAAAGGCCGGACACGTTATACGTTCCGGTCAGTTGAAGATTTGTCCACGAGCTTTTCAAGTTCCCGACGAGCGTGACGCTGCCGCTCATGCCGGTCTTACAGGAGACGTACTCTCCACGGTCTTTGTATTCGCCGACGCCGATCCAGTCATCGGTGAGAAGGCAGATGCACCCTTTGCCAGCGAGACGCGCGCCATACACCTTGGACTTGGTGTTGTAGTTGTTGAATCCGACGTAGCCCGTAATGTCCTCAGCTGTGCCGCCGTATAGGTATCCGTTGGCCATTGCTGTGTAGCAGGAGCCGCTGCCGACGCTGAAACCGTCTGTACCTATGTAGAGACCAGAGGTGTTCGAATCGAGCGTAAGCTTATATCTATACAATTTGTTGTTATCGATTGATAGCCCGCCGATGACACCATAGGTTGTCTGGAAATAGCCGCTCGTCAGATTCCAGTAGTTCTTCCCCTGACCGTCTCCGATTGTTCCACTCTTGAGGTATGTCGCATTGACGTACAGCTCGCCGCTGGACATGTAAATGCCTTTGTTTGCTCCGTTGTTGGTAAGGCGATTGAAGATCTCTTGCTGTTTGAGGCTCTCGTCGAGCTTGTCGACAAGTTTCTCCGCATCGGTCTTAGCTACCTCTTGCGCGATCATGCTCGTAGCCTGTCGCGCTACCGCCGCATAGACATTTACTGCGGATGAATAGTTTTCATAGGCGCTCTTATAATCCGACATGGCGGAATTCAGCGCCTCGGCTGTTGAGCAGTTTGTGACATCCGAGATGGCTGACATCAGGACATCGAACGCTCCGCCCTCGCCGAACGCTTTGTTGTACCTCGGCTCTAAGACTTGCGCCTTGAACTGAACCTGCAAATTCTTGTTTGACGACAGGGATCTGTGTAGTGCAGATAGGTCTTCTTTATCTTTCTGCACGGTCTGGAGAATCTTATTTACGGCAGCTTTCTCCGCCTCGGTGACGATGCCGTCTTTGGCGATGTCGTAAACCGTCTTGTCGAGGCTGCTTATCGTCTCGTCAAGCTCCTCATTCCTTGTCTGGAAGTCTTCCCCAAGGGTCTCGATGTTTTTTCCGTTCTGCACCAATCCGCTGTGCAGGTCTTCGATAACGCCATCGACAGTCCAGCCGCCATCGCCGTATTTGGCATTTGGCGAAAGCTGGAATTCGCCTGTCTCCAAGTCCCAATAGTTCGCGCCCACCTCGTCGGTGAGCATGCCAGCGCGGATTCGGTCTGCCCGCATCGTTCCGGCGTTGATGCAATCGGCGCTGACTTGAGCGCCAGTGATGAACGTGCGCCAGTTCCATTGACCGTCGCTTGTAAGATTTGCGGCAAGGCGGATGCCCATGCCGTTGATGTTTACCGCCCACATGCCGGACGTTGACTTGAGCGGCACGCCTGTTTCTGCATCCAGCGGCACGTTGGAGTAGATCACGCCGAGCTCGAACGTCTCGACCTTGTAGGTGCCGACGGCATTGAACGCCTTGTTGAGCGCCGCCATGAGCTGGTTGAGCCACGAGACGGACGTGCCAGCCGCCGCATCGTAGTTAGCCCGCTGATTGCTGCCGCTCTTGAGCTGCTGCGCCATTGACTGAAAGATGTCGGCCAGATCATCGGTTAAGTTGCCGAACGCCACCGTGGCATCGCCGGTCACCAAGTCGCGGGTCAGCTTCGAGACGCGACCCTTGAGCCTGATTCCCGCAGCGGAGAAGCCCTTGTCGATGATCGCCACGCAATCGCCGACGGCAACGCTTTCCCAATCTCGACCGAAAGCGAACAGGTCGATCACGCTCGCTTCATAAGAGACGGTCGGCGTTTTGGCTCGCTCAAGGTAATCGCTCGTCTCGGCAAGAAGCTGCGCCGCGTCCTCGCATTGCTCGTTAATGTAAACGTCCACGGCGGGCGCGATGCCGCCGTTGCCGTCGGGATGCCCCCAAACCTCGGTTGCGGACGCATCCTCGACGTAATCCTTGCCGCCGTTTATATCGCCGAAAGTCAAGCGCCGGCCATAGCCGCCGCCATCCGTCTCAACACCCTTGCCGTAACCGTAAACCCTCGTCTTTGGGTTGGCGCTGCCGGTCTTGCGCTTGATGCTTATCAGGTCTTTAGTCCAGGTGAATCTCTTCGGGCTTTGCTGGTTGCCGCGCGTAGCCACCACACGCACGTATCGGTGCGTGACCCGCACGCCGTCCGTCTCGATGACGGTTTCAAGCTCGCCGCCCCATGTTTTGAGCAGATCGCTCAAGCCCTCGCGGACTTTTACATGATAGAAGGTATGCGATGCGCTGCCGGGCAGGTCGCAGTTACCGACTTCCCAACGGGTGCCCGCGAGTATTGACGTGAGCGCCACAGTCACGCTGCCAGACGGCCGCTTGTCCTCGATATAGTCATCCCACGTCTCGTTGATGGAATTGATGCACGTTGCGCTGGTGTAGGGCTTGCCGCTGTCATCGTGCAGCCGCTCGATTTTGTCGACTATGTGCTCGTGCACAACGCCTTGGCGGTCAACCCAGACAAGGTACTCGCCCTTGCCTAAATCCTCGTCGCACCTGATCTTAAGCTCGTCGGTGCCGTCCGTGGCGTCCTCATGGGTCGCGGCGGTGTAGGTGAGCCGTCCGAGGTTCGCGCCAAAACGGCTGAAACGGGTGAAGTTGACCTTCTTGGTTAAAGCCATCTTTCCTCCCATTCCAACGTCGCGGAACCGCTAGAGATTTTGATGTGCGCACGGTCTTTAACACTGAAAAAGTCGCTCATGATGTTGAGCTGAGCGACAGAGCCGTTAACGGTCACGTGCTCTTTGTCGAAATCCATACGAACGACGCTCGAAGCCGTCAACGGCTGGACAACCTCGACGAACTCAGCGGTATCGGTGTTGGTGATGCGCCAAGAGCTGCAAGCGCCGGGCTTAGCTGTCACGGTAAGAGCGGCAGGCAGCGTGCCGCCGACAGCGAACGATGCCGCGCCGCTCACGTCCATCCGGCGATGCTGACCGTAATAGTCGGGGTCGCCGATGTGGAACGTAACGGTTGCCTGCGGGCAATCGTCGGTGATCTCGTCAAGGTCGGTTGCGCCGCTAACAATCGCCATCAAATAACGCGTAGGGTCATCGGGCAGATAAAGCGGCGCTGGCTCGTCAGACCAGAGCAGCGCCGCCAGCTCATGCCGCGCCTTTGCGACCTCGCGCCGGTGCTCGGTGCGAATCCACATGTCAATCTGCAAATCGTAACCGGCGCGACGGGCGTTCTTGAAGTATTCGCCGTGCCGCCCGGGCGCATCCTCGAAGCTCGCCGAAACGTCAGCCATGATTGGGCGGCGCACCTTACAGTAGACGAGCTGCGACAGGTCGTGCCCGTTGAAGACAATGCTGTCGCTTTGGTTTCGCTTACGCTTAAGCTCCAACGGGCACCCCTTTCTGCTTTAACCTGCTGGCAATACCAGCGCCGATCTGCTGACCGGTCGTGTACGCGTCCATGCTGTTTGCAACGGTGGCGTTGACGGTCACGTTCACCTGGGCTCCGCCACCGAAGCCGCCGCTTATGCGGTCGAGCACGCGAGAAATACCCGCCTCGACGCTCTCTCTGACGCTTGTGCGCAGCTTTGCATCGGGCGCGACGTGCTCAAGTCCAGCTTCGCCAACGCCAATGATTGAAGGCTTGTCGAAGGATGCGCCCTTTGCATACCAGTTGACGCTGATGGACGGCAGTTCCACAACGCCACCGATGTCACGCCAGCTGACGTGGAAATGCGGCAAGCTGATATGCGGCAAGCTGATGCGAATCCCGCTGAACGCCCCCTGAATCCTGCCGGGGATGCCGCTGACAAAGTTCCAGGCATCGTTGATCGGCGAAGTGATATTGCTCTTGATGTTCGAGAAAACGCCAGCGACCTTGCTGCCAAGCCCCGGGAAGCCAAGCTTTTCACCGATGGCGTTTCCGGCGTTTATCGCGTTATCCTTCGCATTGTTCATCTTCGTCTGGATGTTGCTTTGAATGGCCTGGAAGGCAATACCGGCCTGCGACTTCGCAGCGTCCCAATCACCGTTCATTGCAGCTTTCAGGGCATTTGAAGCCGAAGAACCGACAATTTTGCCGGTGTTCATATCTGCTTGGATTGAATCCCTGATAGCGCCGAATTTTTCAGATGCTCCGGATTTCAGATTCTCCCAAGCATCGGACGCGTTGGCCTTCAAACCCTCCCAAGCATCGGACGCGCCTTGCCTTATGCCTTCGAACTTTTCCGAAAGGCCGTTCTTGACCTCTTCGGCCTTTCCGGTTATCCCGTCCCAAATCCCAGACCAGAATTCCGGCACGCCTGCGAAGAAATCCTGCACGCCCTGCCATTTCTCTGAAATCCAGCCGGTGAAGTCAGACCAGAGCTGTTTACCAGTCTCGGTCTGCGTGAAGAACCACGTAAGGCCAGCGACGGCAGCGGCAACCGCAGCCACGCCAAGCAAGATTGGGTTTGCGGCGATCAATCCGGTAAACGATGTCCACCCTGTAGAGAGCTTGCCGCCAAGGGTCGATGCCAAGCCGCCCGCTTTCTCGGCGATGCCGCCGAAGCCTGTTGCAGCCGTGCTTATAGCGCCGCCGCCCTCGCCGAACTTGCCTGCGAGGGAAGCGAAGCCGCCGGCAACGTCCTTGAACGTCTGGCCGATCTCGATGCCCTTTTGGAGCGTTTTGCCGATGCCCGTTGTGAGCCCGCCGAACGCGACCGTCCCCAAAACGACGTTTGTTGCCATGTCCTGCTGCTCTGGCGTTAGGGACTTGTACCAGTCGCTAACGCCCTCGAGCGCCGGCGTTACCTTCTCAAGCAGGGTCGTTCCAAGCTCGAGCGCCTTTTCCTTGAAGGGCATGGCCGCTTCGCCGGCTTCGGTCATCTTCTGGTTTAGCTCGGCCTGCGCCTCACGCGTGTCGAGCATCGTCTTATTAGTCTCTTGATACGTCTCGCCGATGTTGCCGTAAAGGCCATCGAGTGTCTGCGTGATAAGCGAGGAGCGTTCTTGTTCGTCACCGCAGGCGGCAAGCGCCGCATTGAACGCGTCCTCTTTGGTAGCACCCTGAGCGATCTGGTCGTTGAAAGCCTGCTGTGCCGCATGGTTGCCGGAGAGTGCTGCGCTCCACTGCTCATTGCTTGCCGTTGCCCAGTTGAGGGCATCGGCAAGACCGCCGGTGACGGTGCCGGTGTGCGCCGTCTCCTGCGATGCTTCCACGAGGTTTTCGAGCGGCAATGCATCGCCGAACTTGGAGAACGAGCCTGCGGCGATGTTGCTCCACTTGTCCAGTTCCTGCTGGTTAGTGGTCAAGCGTGACAGGTTCTGTGCGGCTTCGGTCGCGGTGTCCTCTTCGCCAAGTAGCTTATAAAACAGGGTATAGGAGCTTCGCGCCTGCTCGGACGTGCCGCCCGCATCCTTCCAGGCAGCGTCCAGCTGATGCGTCTGCTCGATCTGCTCTTCCTGGCTACTGGCAAGCCCGACAAGCGCGGTAGCGGTGCCGGTGACGGCACCGGTTATCGTCTTTCCGGCAGTCTCTAGACCCTTGCCGGCCTTTTCCAGCTTATCGCTGTTGTCCTGAATTGTCTGACCGAACTGGTAAAGGCTGCTCTTCGATGCCTGGGCTTCGCGGCTGACGCTTTTCAAATCGTCGGAATAGCTCTCGAGCTGGTTCTCGCAAATGGCAATCTGAGCCTTAAGGCTCGAGTACTGCGCTTCCTCGCGCTCGGTGAGTGCCGCGCCGCTCCGCTTCTTTTCATCAAGTGTCGCGAGCGCTGCTTTATATGCATCGAGCTTCGTTTTCGTCTCGCCGTATGCTCGATTGAGAAGTTTTTCCTTCTCTACGAGCAAATCCGTGTTGCCGGGATCGAATTTCAGGGCGCGATTGATGTCCTTCAACGCGCCCTGCGTATCCTTCGCCGTGCTCTGCACACTCTTCAATGCGCCCTGCAACCCGGTCGTATCTCCGCCGAACTTGATAGTCAGACCTTTGTACGTGACAGCCACGGTTCCACCTCTTTTCAGTTGTCAATGAAAGAAATGAGCGCACAGAACAGCGCACCTATGCGGTGCGCTGGCGCTTTACGCTCACAGTCCAGACCAGAAGGCCGCTTCGCCCTGCCGCGCCTGCTCGTCATCCTCGGCATACGCCACGGCATCGTTGACGAAGCTGTATATATCAATAAGATTTTGCACTTGCGCATAGGACAGCGTGTGCAGGTCTTGGATGCTCAATCCAGCCTGCTGGCAAGAATAGATATAGAGCGTGTCGCAGCTACTCTCCAGCTCCGGCGGAAGCGGCGGCATCTGATGCTTCGGCGGTCGCGGCTTCCACGTCCGCTTTTGCGTTCGGAAAAAAGTTGTCCTTGATGATCTGCATCACGTCAGATGCCCAACCGCCTTCGCGCTCAAGGTCGAATTCCGATTGCGGGAAGCCGCAAACCCAATCCTCAAAGGACTTGCCAAGATCTGTCTTCTCCTTTGCCGTGGCGTTGTACGTCTTCGCACAGGCGTAGAAAATCTCAAGCAGTGGCACGATAGGCGGAATATTCGACGCTGCCGAGACATCAAGAACAACGGAAATGGCTTCGTTGATGTCCTTGGGGCGGCGGCTCCCGTCCTTGCGCTCAACGAAGAACTCGCGCGAGTACGCAATAGGTGTAAAGGCGTTGCAAGCGACGGGATACTCAACTCCGCCCACCTCGATGATTCCGCCGTCCATTACACGCTCTCGCTAACAGTCTTGGGCGTGACGGCAGTATCTACCTCTTCGAAGAATTTGTCGTAACCGTCAATATCGCCATATGTGTCGATGTAGCTGCCGCGCCAGCCGCTCGGCAGCTTGACGGGACGGAACGTAAGCGCGTAATCCAACTGCGTGATGTCGGGCTTCTCTTCAAGCGTCTTGGCATCAATGGAGACGGGCTTACTGGTGCACTTGTAGATGCATCGACGCCTTCCGACGGCGTGGCCGGGCTGCTCGAACAAGAGCGCAAACGGTTTAGGAGTCTTGCCCGACGTTGCCAGCACGCGGCCTTTCTCGTCGATGTCGAATCCGTTGATGTCGGCCATAAGCTCGCGCAGCTCAGGTGTGCTCTCGATATCGTAGAGCGACCACGTGACGGAACCGCCGTTGTCCTGGTACTTGTCCAACCACGGCTCGTTGTCACCGTAGCTCGTTGCCTGCTCAATGGACGGATCGACCTTGATTTCGACCGTGCCGGGGATGTGGACAGGCTTCTCATATTTAAACGTATCCTCGTTGGTAAAACGCGCGATGTGCGCGTTCTTAACGCCGAAGAATCCATTTCGCGCCATGTCGGCTCCTTTCATCATTCGGTAACGTCGATTTCGTAAGCCGTCTCAACCAGCTCGTCACCGTCAAGCGACATTACCGTCTTGTTGTAGTTAAACTCTGCGGCATCGAGCGCCGCTTCGAATCGCTTCTCAAGCTCGTAGTCGCGCTCTCGAACGTAAAGCGCCACATCGTAGGGCATCCAGCGGCACCATCCCACGTTGTCGGCGCTCACGCCATCGCCGTAACCGGCTTCGATGTCGATATACGGAGGTGTGGGAAACTCTCCATCGCGGAAACCGCCGTTAGCCCACGGCAGGCCGAATGCATCAAGAAGCTGTGCCAGGTCTTTAAGGCTGTTCATTGCGCCCCCTTGGAGAACTCAGCGGCAACCTCCTCGTAAACGCCCTCAATCACATGGTCGCCAACGACGATTCCTGGGTATGTACCGTGCTGGTTCTTGATTGCATGACCCTTCTCAAGCAGGTGCGTCAAAGATGCCTGTTTGTTGTAAACCGTGCAGCTCGTCCCCATGATGTTGCTGTCGAAATGGCATGACCACGCCTTTGCGTAGCTGCCGCCGTGCCGTTTCTTCTTGCGACTGCGCTGCTTCAGGAGACGGACGGCCTTTTGTCCCGCAGCCTTGACACTCAACTCAAGCTCGTTGGTGTCCTCGTTCACGACCTCTTCTAGTGAATTTACGATGATCAAATCGAGGTCATCGATCTTGATGTAGTCGCTCACCGGTTTCCAACTTTCTCAACAAGGGTTAAGCGCACATTATCGACGTTCGCCACAACCGCTGAATCGACGGCGTAGCGGATGCCGCCGAACTCGCAAAGCCTTTCACCGCTGTAGGCGCACGCACGTACAGTGATAACGGCCTGCGGTTTAACTCCTGCCTGCGCGGCGGCGTAATACGCCGCCTGGCTGATACCGTAGACGTTGCACGGCACACGGCGGCGCCGCTCCTTTTTGTGCGATACTCCCAGCTCGTCACGCTCGGATACCGTGGCGATCAGTGTACAGATGCCAGCCCAGCCGCTCATGCGGCATCACCGCCGTTGTACGCCGAATCACCGCTCATGCTCGTGAGCATGGTTTCGAACGACTTCATGAAGCGCTCGGCGTCTGGGTTGTCCATACCGAAGTTGGCCTTGACGTAAACCTTTATCGCAAGCCGAACGCGCCCGTCCGAATCGTCGTGCGCCTTGGCATCCGCTACGCCGCCCGCAACCAACTCGGCGCGGGCGGCTTCGATTACGTCTGAAATCTCTTCGTCGTAGTCGTTTACGAAAGCCGGGATGCGAAGCGCGGCGCGGCACGCATCCAGCAGCTTGCCTTTAGCCTTTGCGGCCATGCCGCGCCACCTCCTTAAGCCTGCTTGATAGTGAGCTGTGCGAACGCTTCGGGGACAGCAAGAACACCGTCGAACAGAACATAACCGTCGAAGCAGCGCTTCTGGGTTCGCGGCTGGACGTAAGGCGTAACGTCAGGGCCATCAAACATGTTGCCCTTGAACAGATCGGGGAAGCCGGCCTTGATAACGTTGTCGGCAATTGAATCGTCCTGCTTTACGACCTTACCGAAGATTCGACCCTGAACCGTCGGGTCATCGGTAGCCTCATTTGCAAAATAAGAACGACCGTTGGCATCCTCAAGCATGGCAATCTGGTTCCAGATGGTGTTGTTATTGGCGTAGATGATGATTCCCTTAGCCGCTGCGTTGCCGTAAGAGCGGAGCAGGCTCAGCATCTTCACGATGTCGGCCTTGGTAAGTTTCTTTACTGCCGCCGTCTGAATCTTGTTGGCGGTCGCGATGCCGTAAGTCTCATCGGCGAGCTTCTCGTGGACGAATGCGTTGCACGCGACGGAGAGACGTGCAGAAACCTCGGAAATGATGTACTGCTCGAAGCCGGAAAGCGACTGCGTTGCCATCTTTCGGGACAGCTCGACGGTTTTCTTAATCTCCGTTCCTACGAGCGGCACGGTATCGAAGTCATTTTCCTCGATATCGGTAGGGGCTGCGCCCTCGTCGGTCTTGGCCGCATCGCCCTTCTTGATGGACTTGTGGCGCGGGAACTCGACCTGACCAGACATGTTCGTTCGGCTGATGTCACCGAAGAGAACAGCAGTGTTGTCGATAAGGGAAATGATCTCGTTCTGCACGGCCACGGGAACGATGGATTCGGTGTTGGCCGTGGTCATGGTGAACTCGGCTCGCTGCTCGATTGCATGGCGCTGAGCAGCACGCTCGACATCGGTAAGCGCGGTGCCGCCGATAAGCTGGATGCCGGATCGCTCGGCAAGACCCTTAGCCCACGCATGGCGCTCGGCTGTGTCGTAGTCGGTCACGTCATATGCAGTGCCGGGGATGCCAGCGACGTTGGCGGAACGCGCCAGCGGCACGGAATCCACGCGCTGTGCGCGGCCTGCGTCGATGGCGGCACGGGCGTTCGCGACGGCGGCGTTGCGAGCCTGCGCCGCCTGTGCGGTCTGGGCGGTACGCTCGTTAATCTGGTCGGTCAGATCGGCCATGCGGGCTGCATCCTCTTCCGTCGGTTCAGTACCGTCGGAATACTGGTCGACAAGCGCTTGCAGGTCGTTAAGAAGTTCCTCAAGTGTCATTGCTAGTTACCTTTCTTCGCATTGGTAATTGCCAGGCACGCTTTTGCTCGAAGCAACGCGCCCTTCCTTCGCGCAAACTCCTTACGCGACTGCTCAATCACTCCGTTGAGCAGGTTTCTTGCACTTATTTCGGTGTTCGGGTCAGCAGGAAGGCTGACTGCGGACACGTCATAAATCTTCTTGACGCGCGTGATTGTCGTGGTATGCGTGTCTCGGTCGTACTCGGACGCGCCGATGGTGAACGCCCACGACATGCGCGTAACAAGGCCGTTATCGATTTCCTCGAATCGGTTTCGGGCGGCTTCTGATTTCGAGAGGTCTGCGGCCATAAAAAGCCCGTGCTCATCGGGCTCGACGATGAGCGTTCCGTTCGACTGGCGCGCCAAAACGTCGCCCACATGGTCGAACTGCATGATGATGTCGCTCATGTCTGTATCGACGAATGCGTCTGGGCTGATGACTTCGCGGTACTCGGTACCGTCCCAAGGGTCTTCATATAGGACATATGGGTCATTGAATGTCGAAGCGTATCCCTCGACGTAGTAGTCGGATTCGATGCGCTTCTCGCGGCCTTCGCCGCCGTCAAGGCTTCTCAGGACCACCGACATCTGGCGGTACTGGCGCTCATTCGGTTTCGCCGGCATCGGCATCACCACCCTTTCCATCGATTTTGGCGATATTCGCGTTCGTCTCGGCGGCCTTCGCCGCCTGATCTGTTGTGTGCTCGCTGATCAAGTCCAGATCGATGTACTCACCGCGAATTACGTGACGCTCGCCGCCGGGGTAAGACGGTGACTGGAACACCTCTGCAACCTGATTGCCGCACCAGATGCCACGGTCGAACAGCGCCGTTGAGACGTTGAGCTTCGTTTGATTGCTCGCAAACTCCAGGCGGTTCGCGCTGAACATAATCGAGTTTCCGTGGGCAATCTCGTTCGGCGTGAACGTCATCGCCGTGAGTACGTACCCGAGTTGGATTGCGAAGACCTCGGTACGTCCCTCATAAAAGGCGTTGTACGTGTCCTCGTCGGCTCGGTTCATAACGATGTCTTCGCTTGATCCGAAGAAACGATAGGCCGCTTTTTCTATGCGCTCCATTTGTGCGGTGTCAACGGTGTAGTTCTGTGGCGCAATCTGCTTAACCTCTTGATACTTGTTGTCGTAAACGACGATGCCGCCCGCGTTCGACGCTCCCAACTGCTTGTTGAAGTCCTCGGCAGACTTCCTCGTGTCTTCCGGGTTTCGGTTTTGCGAAAGCTTGCCGATGAAGCGCACTGCCGCGCCCTGCTCGATAGCTGTTTTCTCGGCTTCCTCTTGAGCGTGAATCAAGTCAAGAGTTGGATTGAGCACGTTGGTACCGTCTCCGAACAAATCGCTCTTGAACTGATGCCGCGTCATAACGCCGATGCGCGACCACTCAATCAAGGTCTTATCGCCGCCGGGAAAACGGAGCTCAAGCCATAAAGCGCCGTCAACGTCGTAGGCTTCGCACTGACTTGGCAGCACTGGGTAATAGCCAACGGACGTAATTCCATCCCCGCCGTCAACAGGGACGATCAAGCACGTGTCGCAAACGTCAAGAATCGTTGAGACGCGATGCAAGAACTGGGGCGTTGTCATCCATGGATTCGGTTGCCACTGCAAAGAGCGCGTCCATTGCGGTTGCGCCGTACCAGAAATCTCAGGCCGCAGCTTTGACGCATGGTCGGCGTTTCGCTCGATAATGGAGCGCGTCAGCTCGGCTTCGTAGATTCCTCCAGACCACGACGTGAAGCGCGGCGCGTAGGCCGTGAACGTCTGAAAGTAGCCATCGACTGCCTGCATGATCGGCTTATGGAACACGGCATCGAACATCGAGCGGAAAAGCGTTGGTTTTCGCACGTTTTAACCTCCAATCATGCTTTGGTAGTCATCCATCATGTCTCTGAGCACAACGAATGCATCGCACTCAGCCGCCCAGGCATCAATGCGGTTGCGCGGGTCTTGGTTCTTCTTGTCGGGCGAAATGTTGCCGTTCGCGTCGTTTCTGATCATCACGTTCGAGCGGCACCATTCCGCTATAGGGTTCTGGTTATCGACGATGCGGTTTTCCTTGTAGAGCGCTCGAAGCTCCTTCATGGGCATGGACAAGGTTTGCGCACCCTGTACTACCTTTCTGAAGTTATCGGCTCCGAAATAGCCCTCGTACGCTTCGACAGTCGGAACGTCTCGCATATGCCACGGGTCATAGCCGCAGGCAACCGAATAGATGCCGTACTTTTCCTGAATCTCCGTGACCCAGTCCAGCACGTCGCGCTTGTCGATGATCGGCGTTGCCGACGTCCTGAGCAGCCCGCGGGCAATCCAGGCATCGTATGGCACGCCGTCTCGACCACCGCGCCGCCCCTCGGCTTCCGCCTGCTCCAAAGCGCGAAGCGGAATCCACGCCATGTGCATTGCGTATATGTGCTCGTCGTTAGGGCGCATCATAAGCAGGCACGCCGCCGTTAGGTCGGTCGTGTCCGAAGCGTCCACGCCGAGAACTGCATAAGAAAAAGACCCATCGGATGGGTCGAACGTGGCTTCGTTGTGTATCTCAGACCATTTGAGCCAGGCTTGGCTCTGGTTCTCAATGAGGTTGAAGTCTTTTACCAGCAGCGTCGGCAAGAATGTCGGGTCATCGAGTGCCTTGGAGACGTTTTCCCTGAGCGATTTCAGAGACTTGATTGTTCCAAGTCCGGGATTCGCCTTAATCCAGCACTTCTCGTCTTTCCATTCCTCGCGCTCGTCAAGCTCGAAAATGAAAGCGATGAAATGCTCGGCTTTTTCTCCAGATGCCTCGCCGTTCAGCCATTTGGCGGCGTATTCGTACTGAGCATCGAAAATGCCGCCGCGCACGAATCCGTTGGTCGTGATCTCCAAAATCAGCGGTTGCCTACGGGCGGAAATACCCTGAATCGTCAGGTCGTAGAGGTCGCGGTTTCGCATGGCTGCGAGCTCGTCAACGATAGCGCCTGAGATGTCCAGCCCGTCAAGGTGATTCGTGTTGGCGGAAAGCGCTTTGATCGTCCCCATGTTGAGATCACAGTAAAGGTCGCTCATGCGCTTTCGCACGTGCTTTGCCAGCGCCGGCGAGGTCAGCACCATTCTCCAAGCGTTGTTGAAGCCCTTCGCCGCCTGATCACGAGCCGTAGCGACGTTATAGACCTCCGGTGCACCCTCGTCGTCATTTATGAGCAAGTCGTGCTCGATTGCAGACGCAAGCGCGGTCTTTCCGTTCTTGCGACCCATAATCCAAAGCACTTCACGGTATTGGCGCACGCCCTCAACATCGACGAAGCCGAAGATTACAGACAGGATGGCAAGCTGGAAAAGCTCAAGCTTGAATTTGCGCCCAAGCTTGCCGGACGGTAGGCGGCAAAACGTCTCGATGAATACAACGTGCTTTGCCGCAAATTCCTCGCGGTAATGGTACGGATAGAGCGGATCGGTGTTATCCAGGTCGCGCAGCACGCGCTCCGCGAGCTGATGCATCTTCTCGCAAGCAGTGATCTCACCGTTGAGGATGCCACCGAAGTAGCTTCGTATCGCCTGCTCGCAGCGACCAGCGCCGCTTCGCTTCTTAGCCGCCGAAGCGCGTTTCATTGAGGTAGTCAATGAGCGCATCGCCTGCGGTGCTGCCGGACGGCATCATGTCGGTGAGCTGCTTGATGCCGCGCGAGAAGGTTGTGAACAGCTTGTTGTAGGCGCTGAAACCCGGATGCTCTCGCAAGCCGGATTGACCGCCGCCGTTGTCATATTCGGTGAAGATGCTCTCGTACATCAGCTCGCGGCGGGCTTCGTCAAGCTTGACCTTCAGGAACGCGATGTTCGACATCAGCGGAAGCACGGCGCTTCGCTTCTCGTCCGGTATCGCGTCCTTGGTGAGCCGTTGGAGCTTTTTCAGCTCGCTTTGGTATCGGCTCTCGATGGAAGCGGCGCGCTTCTTCGTGGGGCTTTCCGTAGCTTTGCATAAAAAACTGTTACTATCGCATACTCCACGATTTCCCACAATACCACCCCACTTTTAAAATCTTCTGCGCGTTCTTTTCTCTCTTGCGGCATTGGTCCCATGCCCACGGTATGTTTGATTTTGACCGGGGGGATAGAGAAGCGCTGCGAGCTGCCGTTTTGCATAAAATTATGTCGGCTCGTCGCAATGTGTCGGCTCTGTGTTTTCGTCTGTCAGCGAAATCAAGTTGCCGTCCTCGTCAAAGCGCAGCCCTTGCCTTGTGCTGCCCTGCCTTGCCCAGCCGTGCACCTTCTTGTGGCAGAGGTCGCACAGGCTTACAAGGTTGCGAGTGTCGGTCGCTATGTTCGGATCGCTGATGTTCGATGGTGTTAGCTCGATGATGTGGTGCACCATCGTTGCCGGTGTTGCGATGCCAGCCTTAAGGCAGTGCTGGCAAAGATAGGCGTCGCGCTGCAATGCGAGCTCTCGCGCCTGTTCCCAATCCTTGGAATGGTAGAACCGATACGAGAAGCCCTTTGCCATTGCGCGACCCCCAACAAAAAAGGGACGCGACCCAAAGCCGTGTCCCTTTCTGATAATCCACCGTACCGAAATGTAGCACAAACTGAAAAGTGATGACAAGTACCAATCTCAAATATCTTTGAGCGCGGCAAAGCCCACCTCGTCGATATAGCGGAACCCAGTGTTGCAAAGCTCCCTGCACCATTGGCGTGAGCACTGCATCACATCGGCTATCTCGTCCCATGGCATCGCTTGGAGATAGGCCATGCACAGCGCGTCGGCGTAGCGGTTGCCCTTGAGCTTAGCCAAGCCGCCGCGATTGTCAGCACCGTAGAGCAGCACGCACGCTTCGTCCACCTCGGCTTGGCTGTCCGCGATCCTCCTTTCCAACCTCCCCTCAAAGTCGATGCGTCCGTTAATCGCATCCATAGGGTCTGAGCCGCCACCGCCGCCGCCTGCGCTGTAACTCTGCGCCTTGGCTCCCTCGCGAGCCTTAAGGCGGGCTAGCATCTCCTTTGCATGCTCGATGCTAGCCACCTCGTCACGGATGCGCTCGAAGTATTCCTTGGCATCCACAAGGCATCAACCCTAGTCGATACCCGTAGAGCCGAAGCCGTCGGTACCGCGCTCGGTGTCGGTCAGGCTATCGACCCCGACAAGATCGCACGGCACGAACGGGACAACGACCATCTGGCACACACGCGTACCCTTGGGAAGAAACACGGTGTCACAGCTGAGATTGACCAGCGGTGCGTGCACCTCGCCACGGTATCCGCTGTCAATGACGCTCACACTGTTGCGCAGTGTCACGCCATAATGAGCGCCAAGGCCGGAGCGCGGAAAGACCAAGCCGACGCAACCGCTTGGAATCTCGCAGGCAAAGCCAAGCCCGCAGACCGCGCTTGCATTGGGCTCAAGCCTTACGTCCTCGGTGATGCAAAGGTCGAAGCCAGCATCGCCATCGTGCGCGTATGTCGGCATGGCCGTTCCGTCGGTCAGGCAAACGTTCATCTTTCGTCCGTACATGTCAGCTCCTTAGAAGGGAATATCTTCGTCGTACACGTCTGGGTAGGTCGCGGTTTGAGGTGCCGCCGCCGGTTGCTGCGACTGTCGATGCGAGGTCATGATTGCCACGTTCTCGACGATGACCTCGAGCTTGCGGTAGCGCTTGCCGTCCTTCTCCCACACGTTCTGGTGCAGGTGCCCAAGCATAGCCAGGCGTGCGCCCTTCATCAGAAGGCCGTTGTTGAACATCGCTTCGCCGCGTTTGCCGTACATCACGCAGTCGACCCAGCTGGTCACATCCTTATAGCTGCCGTCCTGCTGCTTGCGGCTCTTGTTCACGGCTAGTGAAAAGCTCGTTACTGCAAGACCGCTGTTGGTGTACCGAACCTCTGCATCTTGCCCAAGGTTGCCACTCAAGGTGACGCTGTTAAGGCTGTCACTCACAGTTACCACCCCTCACGATTGCCAATGCGATATAGGTCATGATCACCATCGCGGTTGCGAGCAATGGGACGAGCCAAGAGAACAGGCAACCGGTAATGATGCTTATGAACAGTTCCATAAGGCAAAAACAAAGAAAGACGATGATGCAGCCCAACAACGCTATGAGCACCGCTACAAGCACACTCAGTCTCTTGATTCGGCGGCGTGCTCGCTCACTCGACCTACTCACGGCATCCACCCCCAAGAGCCTTGATAAGTCCCTCGCGCTGGATGTACCCAAGTCCCTTCACTCGGCGGGTCGCGCTGATGTGCAGGCTTTTCATGAGCGTCTCGGTGCGCGGGACTGCGTAACCGGGCATCGACCTAATCAGCGACTCAACGCGCATACCCAACGCAGCTTGCTCACCACCGTCAGCCAACTCAAAGAACTGCTCAATGGACATCAATCCGTTTTTCAGCCTGGCTTTGTACTCGGCTCTCTTAAGCCTGATCTGCATCCCCTTATCGAGGGCTGCACGCCTTTGCTCGGCGGTCAATTTCGGTACCATTTTCAGTATCTCCTGATTCTTACTTGGAATACGGCGGCTAACCGTTCCCAAACCATCGGTTTTGCTTTCTGACCTCTCGTTTTCGTGTCGTGACGCAAATGGCCGAGGTCTTGCCATTTACACACCGTTTACACTCCGTCCTCAAGCTGCTTGGCAAAGCTGTTGAACGCCTGAGCCGCCGCCTGGTCGCGCCCCGGCAGAAGGTGCGCGTAGAGTTTCAGCGTTGTCGCTTCGTTCGAGTGCCCCAAGCGATCTGCGAGCGTCTTGAGGTCAACGCCGTTCGCCAGGCACCACGTGGCGTGCGTATGGCGCAACGAGTGGAACACGTACGTCCTCGGCATGCCCGCACGGTCGCGAGCGCGGCTGAAAGCCTTTGAGACGGTCGTAGGGCGCATGTAAGAGCCGTCTATGCTCACCAGTGGCGAATCGGGTGTAAAAGCGTCTGAAATCGAATCCTGTTGCGCGAGATAGGCTTTTATCAGCTCCCACTCTTCGTCGATTAACGCCACAGGCCGCGTCTTCTTGTTCTTGGTCACGTTGGATCGGATAACGCCACCGCCCGGAACCTCGATGACCGTTCCACTCACGAGGATGAACCCCTGCGCCTTGTGGAGGTCGCGCCGCCTTACGGCGCACACCTCGCCGACGCGCATCCCCGTGTGTAGTGCAAGCCAAGCTGCGAAAGCGTAGGCTGATTGGCGCATGAAGCGCTTCTCGGGCGCCTCAAGGTTGAGCTTTTCGGAGACCATGGCATCGAGTGCCCTGTAATCCCATTCGTCGATGCTCACGGCTTCATGGTGTTCCTCTGGCGGCTTTGTGACCATGAGCATTGGGTTGTTCTCGCAGATGCCGATGCGCACCCAAAAGTTGTATGCACCGCGCAAAAAGTGGTGAACGCTGATGATCGTGTTGCACGAAAGACCTTGACCGCCGTTCTTCTTGCTCACGCCAAGCCTCGTCTCGAAGTCGTTCAGCTCAATGGCGGTAAGGTCGCGAGCGACTTTGCCTTTAAGGTACTTGCCCACGTAGGTTCGTGTGAAAAACGTCCACCTCTTCACGGTGTTAATGGCTGCGCCCTTGACCTTCCGCTGCTCGATGTACTCCCAAAGCAGGTCGACTATCAGCGTGCTCTTGACCTTGCCGTCAAAGGTCAGGTGCGAAGCCCAGGCATCAGCCAAAGCCTGCGCTTCATCGCGCGTCCTGGCATCCGGGAAACTACGGCGTGGCCGTATCTGCCGCCCGTCCGGTGCCTTGCCAAGATACGGCTGCGCGTACCACACGCCCTTTGGGTCGCGCTTGACCTCAACGTCCATGGCGGCGCTTCAATTCACGTACGACGTCGATAACGCTGCCCGGCATGTCGCGAATCTCGTGGATGCAGTCTTTGCAAATGTCGAACTCGATAAGCTTGCCCTTGTCAAAGGCATGCACCCTTGCGAATTCGTTAATGTTGGTGCAGTCGGCTTCCTTCCCGCACCCGTCGCAGCAGCCGGAAACTTTAATCATCGTCCTGCTCCTTTTTGGCCGCTTTCTTCGCCTTGTGCATGCTGAGCTTTGCCGTGTAAATGAAGTAGATGCACATGATCAGCAGGAAACAGGAGAAAGCCAGGAACCCATAGCCTGCGCCGAAGATGAAGCCAATGGCGATACTGGCAACCAGCATCGCGAACGGGACGATCAGCAGGGCGCACCCAACCAGCATCGTCGATGCCTCTTCATACTCTTCCTTGGTCTTAGACTCTTTCATTTCTTTCCTCCAAAGTTCGATGAATCACTTCGATTGCGTCACCGACGCAATCGCACCAGCAAACAAGATCGTCGTAATCGACCCGTGCACCATCGCGTCCGCGCTTCTCGCACGTCGTAATGCGACGGCTCATGTCCTGCGATACGGCGCACAGGTTCTCGAGGGTCTTACGGTCGCTCCTAATCGTCATCGTCGGTCACCCACACATCGCGGTGATACTCCCGCATGAACTCGTCGAAATCCCATTCGATGTCTTCGCTCTCCAAGCCTTGCCAGCTCCAAAACTCACTGACATATGGCTGGCAGCGCGGACATGCGTAGCGCTTCCAGAACAGACGCATCCAAAGGCCGCTTTCCATGAGCACGCCACGCGTTCCCGCTGGAACAGTCTCGCCGCAGTACGCGCACTGATGCGCCTTGCGGACGGTGACAAGCTTGGGTGCGGCGTAGAAGTCACCGCCGCTCATGACGCGCCGCCTTCCAGCGTCTCAATCATGTTGTCGATGCACTCTCGTGCATTCTTGAGGTCTTCGATGCCGTTCTTGTCACGCCATTGCCAGATGTACTTGAGCACGCATGCCTGCATATGGGACACGTACGCTTCTGTTCCAAGCATCGACTCTATCGCCGCCTTGCAATCGATGCCGGTGTGCCCCGCATAATGCGAAGGCTTGATCACTGAGTCGAACTCAGAATCGACCGTTGAGGTCATCTTCTCGGTAACCTGCGAAGCGCTGAGCTCAACAGGCTCAGCCAGATCACCGACGCACTTAACGTAAGAGCTCATTGCCATCACTCCTTCGAAACCAACTTCGACAACTCGTCAAAATCGACCGTATGGAGCAGCTTTATCAGCTGCGCGACCTCTGGTGAGCGCCAAGCGTGCATGCCGAACGTATGCGCCTCTGTCGAGTAGTGGTAGTAATTGGCCTTAAGGTGCTCTTCCGCTTCGCGAAGCGTAAGAAACATGGTGTCCGGGACAATTGCCCACAGCTTCGTAAGGAACACGCAGCCCAGCGCGTTGTTTTCGGCGTACTCCTTGACTACACCCTTAGAGATGCTGATGCCCATATTCGTGAAACGTGCCCGAATGCATCCGTCATCGTCAAGATCAAGCCAGTTGTCTTCAAGCCATTCTTTGGCGTGCTCTTCGCCGCCTAAATTAAGCTCGTCCTTGTAGGCTCGCGACACCGCTTCCCCTAAGCCGATGATCTCACCTTCGCCATCTTCAAAAAGCTCAACGGCTTCGATGTCATCGCCATCTGTTGCTTCGCGATATACGTAGTCGCGAATGACCCAAAAACGTGGGTCAGCCGTTGCCAATGTCGGCTGATTGTTCAGCTCATGCTGTAGGTCTTTGAGAAAGGCGAGATCGTCTTGCGTAAGGCTACGCTTGACGTAAGCGCGGCATTCGAGATCAACCGATGCTGTCATTTCTCTTCACCTCCTTCTCGTCCTTCTTCGTCTCCCTGCATTTCCAGCAGGCTTCGCTGTCCTCGATAAACCAGTCCAGAGGGCGCTTGGTGCCGCAGTAAGGGCACGTGCGCTCTCGGATCTTGTTGACATAGCTCCCGTAAGGCATCGCCAACGCTCCTTTGTTGAAAACTTTGCTATTGTTGAAAACTTATTGAAAACCTGTTGATAACTACTGCTGAAGACTCGAAAACAGGCTTTGTAATCGCTCGAAAAACGAATCGATCAAGAAAGAAGAAGCAAGAAAGAAGAACCTTGCTTGTAAGTCAACATAACAAGCAAGTGCGGGTTTTTGGCTTTGGGTTTGGGTTTTATGACCCAAACCCAAAAACCCGCTTCTGTACTGTTATGTTATGTATTGTTAGGCTTAGCCCAACCTAAAACCGATGGTTTCGCGCTGGTTTCAATCCGCAACAACACAAACATACGCTCTGACCTGCTAGTTTTGCGGGTTTTCCTGCTTCTTTTTCGGCCTGCCGCCCTTGGCTCCGTTGACGCGCTGCTTGCCAAAATAAAGGGCGTTTTTGCACATCCTCTCGCTCTCGATTCGGCCTTTTCCGTCCCTCACGAGCAATCCGATCTCGAGCAGGCAGTCGATGAAATCTTGTGTCTCGGCGATGCTTACCGTCTCGTCGAACGCCCCCATCGAGCGCATACCGATTGCGCCGGCTAGAATGAGCCAGTCTTCATCGGTGTCCACCGCGATTGAGTGGTGCTTGGTGCTCGCCAGAAGCTCGCAGAGCCGCCAGTAAGCGCCGTAGCCCTCGTTACCGCGACGCATGAGCAGCCGTTGGCATTTGATGTCCCGCTGCGCGTTAGCGTCGTGCTGAAACCACGCCATTGGTTCCTGCGCCTGATCGTGCACGTCTTTAGGAATCGCCGTCATCGTCATCACCTCCCGTCGTTAATCCATCGCTTGTCCCCTGCTGGTGCCAGCCGTCCCAAAGGCACTTGCCAACCTCGCGGCAGTTAGTCCAGACGGTCGTTCCGCGAAAGCCACACGCGCTCTTGGGCTTTTCGCCGTGCTCGAGTAGATGAAGCTCGAACTGGCATTGCCCGGGCGTTGGCATCGGCTGCTCACCAAAAAGATCGAGCGCCAGCTGCTCAGCGCTTTGTAAGCTGCTGCGCATATGCATTGCACGCCGATTTGGTCATCAGATGGACAAACATGTCGGGTGTCATATCGTCGAGCTTGTCGCTCTCGAGCATGTCTTTCATGGCTACGATGGGTGTCCCCATGAAACAGAAAGCCAGGTCGGTATCAAGCTCGACGCTCTCATTGCTCTTGGGGTTGAAGAGCGTAATGGTGCCGTCGACACCGCTGATATACTCGGCAACGGAATCGAGGAACTTGATTGCTTCCTTACGCTTCATGATTGTTCTCCTTGTCATAGATGGAATTGCGAAGCTTGATGTTCAGCTTCGGATGCCGCTTTAGAAGCCAACGGGCTAGAAGCGGCGTATCCGTGTTGTTAATGCCAAAGACATGCTCAACGCCGTTGCCGTCCACGAACGGAACGCCGACGAGCTTGACGCTGCCTTCGTAACGCTGCTTCTCAATGAGGTACTTGGCGCTTACTCGGATACCTCGCTGGTCGATTGCGAGCGCCGTAAGCTCGATCTGCCGCAGCGCCCTTGGATTGAGCTCGCACCAGAGCCTGAAAAGCTCCTGCCGGTCTTGCAGCCTGAGCGGCACCGGGTACATTGCCAACTGTTCCTGCCGCATCACGGTTTCGAGCGGCTGGGTGTAATCGTCAACATCCATGGCGCTTCCTTGCTTCGCGGCTCATAAAGCGCCTGAACGCCACTTCTGCGACCTCTCGCGGTGCCGATGGTGGCACGGGCAACCTGTGGCGCGTGCGAACGTCTCCCGCGCCGCTAACGCCCGGCCTGCGGGCTTCCTCGATGATCACCCGCGCGACCCAGAAACCGTTTGCGTCACGGTCGAGATAGCCCCTCATTGGTCGACCATACGGACGATGAACCAAAGCTCAAGACCGGCAAGGACGAGCAGCAGCCAAGGCAGGTTGTACGTCTCCGTAAGCCAGATAATGGCACCAGCCAGGGCAATGAGCAGGATTCCAGTTGCCGCCAGTACGGCAATAGCGCCGCAAAACCACCGCTTAACCGTTGCTAGTGGTGTAAAATTCTCGTTGTCATTACTGGTCAAGGTTCTGACATTGCCCGTGCCCGGTTGCCGCCAGGTGCGGGCGCTTTCATTTCGCGAGCTTGCGTCATAGCTCTGACGCGCCGGCAAAATGCCGCCTGCGAAACATCGAGCTTGCGGCGTTTCGCACTCGTCAAAACCACGATGCAAACCGTTGGTTTGCGATTGGGTTTCATACATCTGAAACCCCTCCTTTCTTACTTGCCGATCATGTTGCCGACGGCAACGGCAGTTGCTATGAACAACCAGAGCGTCAATACATCGATAAATTCATCCATTACGCGATTTCCCCCCATCCCATAAGCTCATTGGGGCTGATGTGCGCAACTCGGCAGATGGACATGATCTTGTCTGCGCCTGGGATGTAACCCTCACCGCTCTCGTACTTCACGACGGAATCTTTGGAGATACCGACGCGCTTTGCGAACTCATCTTGAGATATATCGAGCTTCGCGCGAGCTGCTCGCAAGTTCGCCGCAAACACCTCCTTGTTGAAACCCATTACGTTTCCTCCTTTCTGCATTGAGCCAATATTTGGCTACTTGCTTGTCAAGTAGCCAACCCGTATATTCCTAGGGTTTACCCTGGGAATATTAGCCAGCTGCTAATTTCCTTAGCAACTGGCTACGCACTATAGCTATGCAAAATAACGCTGTCAAGCGAAAACTAATAATTTCGTTGTGTATTGGCTAATTTCGTTGTACTATGCACTTACATTAGAAGAGAAGGAGACTAGCAGTGAACATTCGCCTTATGAAGCTGCGGAAAGCCGCTGGTTACTCGAACAGAGACGAGTTTGCCGAAAAGATTGGTGTGAACAAGTACACCTATCGATCATGGGAATCTGGCGCGGCAATGATGAATGCTGAGCAGATTTGGAATCTTTCCATTGCATTGGGCTGTTCCCCAAATGACATACTCGGTTGGAATGATGAGACTTGCGAATTTGATAACGTTGATGACCTTTCGTCTGACGAGCGCGAAATGATTGATCATTACCGCGAAAGTTCGCCCGAGTGGCAGCAAAACATCGCCATGACAGCCAAGGCAGCTGCAAGGGAATCAAAAGAAGATTAGACATAAAAATGCCCCGCACCTATCCGCCAAGACCAGTGCAGGGCTTGCCAATCCGTTCAAATGAAAAGGCAAGGTGATTTTATCATGCCAAAGGGCACACGTGCCGCCATCTATGCACGTTTCAGTTCGCATAACCAGCGAAGTGAAAGTATTGACATCCAAGTAGAGAAGTCGCGTGAGTACTGCGCGGAAAACGGCCTTGACGTTGTGCGCGTATATAGCGATTACGCACAAACAGGCCGTGACGTGCAGCGCGTAGAATTTCAACGCATGATGGCAGACGCAAAACTAGGGTTATTCGATTATGTAGTGATCTATAAGGTTACGCGTATCATGCGCAACCGTGACGAAATGGCGCTTGCACGTATCAGGCTGCGCAAGGCAGGCGTTGAAATCCTTTATGCCGGTGAAAGCCTTGGCGAAGGCTCAACGCGCGTTCTGAATCTCGGAATGCTCGAAGTGCTTGCTGAATGGGAAAGTGCAATCGACAGCGAGCGTATCCGTGACGGTATCAACAAGAACGCCCAGCGCGGGATGGCAAACGGTCGCACGCACTACGGCTGGGACATTGTTAACGGGTATTACGAGGTCAACGAGCGTGAAGCCGCCGTGATGCACCGTATGAAAAACATGCTCTTTGCTGGCTCGACTGTAGCCGAAATCAAGCGTGCTGTCGCAGGCGAACGCGGCAAGCGCGGCAAGCCGCTAACGCACGGTGTGATAACAAAGCTGCTTAGGCGCGAGCAGAACTGCGGCGTTTATGATTATGCGGGCGTGCGAATCGAAGATGGCATGCCTGCGTTGTGGTCGCGCGAAGACCAGGACATGATCAATAGCATCTTGGGCTCAAACGGGCGCAAGCACAACAAGACGCGTGACACCAACGATTACCCGCTATCTGGCAAGATGTGGTGCCCAGAGTGCGGCCAATACTACGTTGGCACCTGCGGAACATCTAAAACAGGCCGCGTGTACCACTACTACAAGTGCAAGAAATGTAAGCGCACCTTTAGGCGCGATGCCGTTGAAGAAGCCGTGCTAGATACCGTCCTCGAAACGATTAAGAAGCCGGATGTACGTCAACGTATCGTTGATGTAATGGCTCTTTACAACGAAATGAATGAAGAGAAGGAAGAACCGGAGAGCAAGCGCATTGAGCGCGAGATCAGGCGCATCGACACGGCGTTTGAGCGTATCTGGCAGGCTATCGAGGACGGTATTGCGCCGCCCGGCGGTAAAGAGCGCGTTGCTATGCTCCGTGAGCAGAAAGCGGCATTAGAAGCCGATTTGCGGCAAGCTCAAGCTAACGAAGGGGCGAATCTGTCTGGTGAAGCCATAGCCGCTTGGCTCGATCACATTGCGCAGGAACCAGATGCAGCAGAAATCATCGAAACGTCCGTGCGGCTCATTGAAGTAGATGAGGATGAACTCAAGCTTTATTTCGCTTTCGACTACTGGGGCGATGACTTCCAACCCAAACAAAAAAAGACGAACCCCGAAAAGGGTTCGCCTAATAATCCAATGGTGGAGACGAAGGGAGTCGAACCCTCGGCCTCTGCCATGCGACGGCAGCGCTCTCCCAACTGAGCTACGTCCCCAGGACAAGTCGATATTTTACCTACGGCTCGCCAACTGTCAACGCCCAATAACCAGTCTTTTTGGGGCGCGGCTATTTTGGCAACTTTTCGAACAGGCGATCCTCTCGATGATTTTTTATCCCCGTCCCAGAAAAATCATCGACGAACGCACTACTTTGCGCTGGTAAGAACACCGGTGGTGTCGAAGGCCGGGGTGAAGCTCTCGTCTACCGCGCCGCCCTCTTGCCAGAACATCGTCGTAAAACCCAGGTCGTCGGCATGGTCGAGCACCTGCTCGTACTCCTCGCGCGTCACGGCACGCGCCAGGTCGCCGCCCTGCTCGCGCATAAGTGCATTGGGCGTGTACTGGTTCATGACCGAGATCGGCACATCGCCCACCGTCTGCCACACCAGGTCCAGCACGCGACACGAATCGTCTGCATGTCCCGGCAGTACCAGATGGCGCACAATCATGCCGCGCTTCATGAGCCCGCCCTCATCCACCATCTCTCCCCCGCGGCGCTCGATCTCGCGCGCCATCTGAGCCAGGCCTGACACGGCCACACGTGGGTAGTCCTTTATATGAGAGAGCGACTGCGCAAGCCCGGCATTGGCATATTTAAAGTCGGTAAGCCACACATCGATCAGGTCGCCCAGCGCCGCCACGGCACTCGCGCGCTCGTAACCACTCGTGTTGTAGACGATCGGGATAACCAGTCCGCGCGCCCGTGCCGCGGCAATCACGGCAGGCAACAGGTGCGCATAGTGCGTCGCCGTCACCAAATTGATGTTGTTGGCACCCTGGTCCTGCAGTTCCAGCATAATCTCGACCAGGCGCTCAGGCGAAATCTCAAGGCCAAAATTGCCGGTCGAAATCTCGTGGTTCTGGCAGTAGATACATTTAAGCGAGCAACCGCTAAAGAAGATCGTGCCCGAACCGGCCTCGCCCGAGATAGGCGGCTCCTCCCACATATGAAGCGCCGCGCGGGCCACCCTGAGCGTGTCGTTAGCACCGCATACGCCGCGCGCGCCCTCATCGCGCGCCGCACCGCAACGGCGCGGACACAAATGGCAGGCGGGCGAAAAAAGTTCGGTCAACGACGTCGGCATAAAAACATGCTCCAAAACAACGATTCAGCAGCTCAAACGTAAAGGGCCAGACCGCGTAGACGGCTCCGTCCCTAAGGCGCCGTAATCGTCCGACACGATTTTTGTAATGTCAAGACTGGAATCGATAAAGTGCCGCTTTATGATGTAGGTATTCCGCCCCCCGCGGAGCAACTGGGTGAACCGTCGCGTTTATTTAGGGAGCCCACACAGTCGTACCTAGTACAGGTATCCTTCGTTGTTAAGGACGCTGGAACAGTCGATGAGGGCACCCACCTGTTTTAGGTGGGTTCATTTTCGTAACGTGGGGGGTGGTTTTCTTTTGCCGAAAATCACCATCACGGTCCATATGGATCCCCGCCGGCATCCCGACAAGCCATCGACAACATTCCAATATCTGGTATGCGCGTGATAATCGCACGGTGCAAACCTCCGCACCCCCCTCGGTCGAGTATCATGGGACAGCTATGCCATTTCCGCGTAGCAACCTTTGACCTTTTCCTTCGACGCTTGGCGGTTTTTAGATTCATGGCTTCATCCCCGAGCTACATACCGTACCTATGCGTGGCAGCGGCGGCTTTTATCACGACCTTCCTCGCGGTGCCCCTGGTCAAGCGCTTGGCAATTAAGCTCGATGCCGTCGACTATCCTTCTAAGCGCCGCATCAACACCAAGCCCATCCCGCGTTTGGGCGGAACGGCGGTGTTTTTGGGCCTGGTCGTTGCCTGCATTGTGCAAATCCTAGGCACCTGGTACCTAGGCTGGCCACCCGTCCTGGTGCCGCACCCGCGCCTTCACATTAGCTATCCCATGCTGGCGCTCTCCTTTACCGTCATCTTTGCGACCGGCGCTATCGACGACGTCTTCCAGCTCACGCCCAAGCAAAAGCTGGCCGGACAGGTCCTCGCCGCGCTTATCGCCTGCATGGGCGGCCTAAAAATCGGCGTCATCGTCAACCCGTTTGCTCCCGGCGAGATCATGCTCGGATGGCTCGCCTACCCCATCACCGTAATCTATCTGGTGGCATTCACCAACATCATTAACCTCATCGACGGCCTCGACGGCTTGGCCACGGGCATCTGCGGCATCGCCTCGTTCACCATGTTTTCGATGGCCGTTCTCTCGGGCCGCATCGACGCCGCCGCGCTCTCCATTGCGCTCTTTGGCGCCTGTCTGGCCTTTTTGCGCTACAACTTCAACCCCGCAAGCATCTTCTTGGGCGACTCGGGGTCGCTGCTTCTGGGCTTTGCGCTGGGCTCCATCTCGCTGCTCAACGTGAGCCGCACCGCCGCACTCACCTCGCTTATCATCCCGCTCATCGTTGCCGGCGTGCCTATCATCGACACGTTTAGCGCCATCGTGCGCCGCAAGCGCGCCCACATTAGCATCGGGCAGGCCGACAAGGGCCACATCCACCACCGCCTGATCCAAGAAGGCTACAACCAAAAACAGGCTGTGCTGCTCATCTATGCCTGGTGCATTATGCTTTCGGCCGGCGCCGCCGCCATCAATCAGGTCGAGGTGCCCATGCGCGTGCTCATCTTTACCGTGCTTGCCATTGGCTCGGCGGCCTTTGCCAAGCACCTGCACCTGTTTGAACCCGTGCTGCGCCACCATTACAACAAGCGCACGCACGAGGACGAACTGGTCACCCCCGACGACCCCGCCTTTAAGCAGGAGGAGCAGGCAGCCGAGGAGCGCAAAGAAGAGCGCCACCACAAGCTCTAGGGCAAGCTGCCGAGGATGTGCCAAGGCACCGTTAGCCAAGCGCGGCCGCGCCGCACCCATCGCACATGCCACACCACGCGCGTCCCTCTCCCGCCCCTCGCCTACTTACGCACCACCCCTTTAATAAACGCGTTATCATCTTGACCCATGAACATACGTTAGGAGCAATCATGCCAAACGAGAACAGCTACGAAGTCGCGCTGCAAAAGAGCAACGCCATTCGCGAGGGCCTGGCCAAGACGCCCGAGAAGTTCACCATGCTCACCGGCGACCGCCCCACCGGCCGTCTGCACCTGGGCCACTACTTCGGCACCCTCAAGGGCCGTGTTGAGCTGCAGAACATGGGCGCCAAGACCAACGTGCTCATCGCCGACTACCAGGTCATCACTGACCGCGACACGACCGAGCACATCCAGGACAACGTGTACAACATGGTCATGGACTACCTTGCCTGCGGTATCGATCCCGACAAGACCATGATCTACGCGCACTCCGCCGTGCCCGCCGCCAACCAGCTCATGCTGCCGTTCCTGTCGCTGGTGTCCGAGGCCGAGCTGGCGCGCAACCCCACCGTCAAGGCCGAGATGGAGGCCTCGGGCCATGAGCTTACCGGCCTTCTGCTCACATACCCGGTGCATCAAGCCTGCGACATCCTGTTCTGCAAGGGCAACGTGGTGCCCGTCGGTCGTGACCAGCTGCCGCACATCGAGCTCACCCGCACCATCGCCCGCCGCTTTAACAACCGCTACGGCAAGGTGTTCCCCGAGGTCGAGGCACTGCTGTCCGAGACCCCGCTACTGCCCGGCCTTGACGGTCGCAAGATGAGCAAGAGCTACGGCAACGCCATCAACATCTCGATGACCGCTGAGGAGACGGCCAAGCGCATCAAGAAGAGCCAGACCGACTCCGAGCGCATGATCACGTTCAATCCCGAGAACCGCCCCGGCGTGTCCGGTTTGCTTTCGACGGCCGCCATCTGCACCGGTCGCTCCGAGGTCGAAATTGCCGAGGAGATTGGCATGGGCGGCTCCGGCCAGCTCAAGAAGTACGTGACCGAGGCCGTCAACGAGTACTTCGCACCTATCCGCGAGCGTCGCCAGCGCTACGAGAACGATCTGGATTACGTGAAGGACGTGCTGCACGAGGGCAACCGTCGCGCCAACGAGATCGCCGAGCAGACCCTGGCAGAGGTTCAGGACGCCATGGGTATGGTGTACTAGACCGATCTGCTGGCTTGAGCTTTCGATTGCTATAGGGCGGGCGCTACGGCGTCCGCCTTTTTTGGAACCGGACCGCTTCGGCTCCGTCCATCGCACTCCCCCGACAAACAGGAACAGGCCCGCTGGCAGATAGTTGCCAGCGGGCCTGTTCCCGAAGTACACCGTTGAATCGCACAGAGGGGAGGGATGCGAATCAAACTCAACAGGGCAGGCTTTTTCATCGCCTATTGCCTGCTCCGTTGCTGAAACCAATATAGTTCACCGTGGTTTACTTTCTAGCGTCAATATGCGCCGCCATACCTTCTCCATAAGTTAGCTCCGGTAAACCTGCAACGGAAAACCACCACCAAGGGGACAGGCACCTTTGTGGTGGTTTTGGCCACTGCAGAGCCGCTAGAGTCCGGCAGGCCAGCGACAGGCGGCCAAGTCGACGTGCATGTCGTCCTTAAACGCCACACCCTCCCCTAGCAAAAGCTCACGTTGAGCATCGGGACCGCCAAAAGCGAAGCCCTCGCATATGTGCCCGTCGGCAAACACCACGCGGTGACAGGGAATCTCGCCGGGGCGCGGATTACTATGCAGGGCATACCCCACGTACCGCGCACTTCGTGGACGACCGGCAAGCAGCGCCACCTGGCCATACGTGGCGACCATCCCCTCGGGGATCTGCTCGACCACCTCGTACACCCGTTCAAAAAAGCCCTCAGACGCCATTGCTCGCTCCCTTCCACCCGGAAAAGCATAAACCACCACAAAGGTGCCTGTCCCCTTTGTGGTGGTTTTGACCGGAAAGCTAGTTGGCGGGGCGGAAGAAGGCTACGGCTACGGCGCCGGGGCCCACGTGGGTGCCGATGGTAGCGCCAATGGTGTGGATGGACAGCTCGCCCTCGGTGTGACCGGCCCACAGTGCCGCGCTGTCCTCGATATATTTCTTGAGCACGGCGTCCGAAAGGCCTGTATAGCCCAGCGCCAGCGGCATGGAAAAGTCGACGCCGCCCGCCTTTTCTACCTTCTGGTTGAGCAGGTTACGACCGTTCTTGGAACCGCGCGCCTTGCCCAGCTGCACGATCAGGCCGTCCTCGGCGGCCACAACGGGCTTTACGTTGAGCAACGTGCCCACAGCGCCGGCCGCAGCAGACAGGCGACCGCCGCGCACCAAGTACTCCAGCGTCTCAAGCAGACCGATAACCACCACGCGGTCACGGACTGCCTCGACGGCCGCCGCGATCTGGGCCGCACTACGGCCCTCGTCCACCAAGCGCAACGCATACTCGACCAGGACACGCTCGCCCAGGGTGACGTTATTGCTGTCCACCACGAACACGTCGCCGCCCGGCGCCTCGGCAAGTGCGGTACGGGCACTCTGATTGGTGCCCGAAAGCTTGGCGCCCACGGTAATAATCACTGCCTCGTCGCCGGCCTCACGTGCCTCGGCAATCGCCTGCGAAAACGCGTACGGGTTGACCTGGCCGGTCTTGGGCAGCTCATCGCGCTCCACGAGCATCTCGTAAAAGCGCTGATGATCGATGTCGACGCCATCCATATACACATCGGTGCCAAAGGTGACGGACAGCGGCAAAACACGCAGAGCGGGGTGCTCCGCCGGCGACATATCGCTTGCGGAATCGGTAATAATACGAATGGACATAACAAATCCTTTCTTGCGCGGAGCTCGCGCGGGGAATTTTGACAGCAATGCCCCGGCACGGTATACGCGCTCAAACGGGACTATGCAGTTGTTAATGGGAAGCAAATGCCTTGGCGGCCTTAGATCTCGCGCAGGGTGTCGAGAATCGTACGCAGCGATGCATACATCTGCTCGCGCTGCTCCACACCCATAGCCTTACCGGTGGTATCGAGCACCTCGCGAATGATGCGGTCCGCCTCGCTCATGCTCTCGCCGCCCAGAGCGGTCAGGCGAACCGGAGCACGATACTTAACGGCGGCATCGCCCGAATCATCGACTTCGACGTAGCCGCCCTCCTCCAGATGCGCGAGCGTACGCGAGACGGCGGCGCGGGTCACGCCTGCCATGCGAGCCAGGTCGGCACCAGTCAGGCCGTCCTTGCTGCGCTCAAGATAGTACAGGCACATAACGTCGGAGCCCTTGAGGCCCAGCCTTGCGCCCTCAGACGTCTTAATGCGCTGGATCTCCTTGTAGAGACCGCTGATCAGTCCGACAAAGTCCTCGAAACGTGTCTCGTCGCTCTGCTGCATGGGAGACGACCGCCTTTCGCTTGCATAATGCTAACGGGTAAACATCTTAGTCGCATAAGGCGACACCCGTACCCAAATACCCCATTTGTTAACCCATCAACATAAAAACCACCACAAAGGGGACAGGCACCTTTGTGGTGGTTTGGGGCATCAATAGGTTCTAGGCGCCGCTACAGCTCCACGCAAGGATTGTCGCGGGTCACAAGCGTCTTAATGACAACCGTCGCTCCCAGATAGCGCTCAAGCAGCTCGGCTAAGCGATCGATCGCAGCCTGGCAATCCCCCATCCGCTCGGGCTCCACGCACTCAATCGCTAGGAACGCATCGGCCGAATCATCGGACAGCGCCGTGCGAACGCCGTCGCGCCAGTTCCAGCAGCGGCACACAGCGCCCGCATCATCGATGTAGGCGAGCTCGCCGGGCAGCGTCGGATCGTCCGTCTCCTCGCCAAGCGGCAAGAACGCATCGCCACCGTCGGTCACCTTCAGGCGAAGGTCCCCCTCGATCGCATGCAGATCCTCGCCTCCCACGGGCAGCGCGTAGGTCAGCGACACCGTGTTGTAAATATCCACCGCGGGCGTAATGTGGCCCACCGGCTTGCCTTTGAGCACGCGTTTGAGCAAGTTCTCGATCGAGCAGCGCGCGCCTTTCTTGGTCTTGAACAGACGATAGGCCTCGCGCCATGCCCTGACCGGTGCGTTCTCGCTGATAGTGTCGCTGGTCAGATGACGCTCCGCATCGATATTGGCGCGGTCGAGCAACGCCGCAATCGCATCCACGTCCTCTTGAGGAATCTGAGCCGTGGGCTTCATGCCCTCCACGACCACAACACCGACCGCTGCCTGCGGAAACAGCTCCCAGAATGAATCCTCGGCAATAAAGCTCTTCATACGCTCTCCCTTCATTGTGCGCGCCCGAGTGAGGGCGCCTAAACAAAAAGCGCCCTTACAACGGCCACCTTCAAAGTCCTACGGTGCCGTCACAAGAACGCTTGCGCTGTCCCCATCCGGAGAAGGGAACGATATGTCAGGCGTATTGTAACCCGAGTCATCCACACGAGCAAAACCACCACAAAGGTGCCTGTCCCCTTTGTGGTGGATATGGACTCACGGCGAAGCTAGTGGCGGAGTCCCAGCAGGCCGCGGCCGTGATGACGGGCCTCGGCGGACACCTGGGCGTGCGGGCCGGCGGCTTTGACGGACTCGGGCAGGTGCGAGTACTTCTTCTCGAAGTTCTCCTCGAACATCACGGCCAAGTTGTGCGCGGCCTCGTCGTAGCGAGCGGTGCTCTGCCAATACTGGCGCGGCACCAGGATGCCGTCGGGTACGCCGTGGCACGTGGTGGGAATGTCGACGTTAAAGATGTCGTCGTGCACGAACTCGCTGTCCTCGATGGTACCGTCGAGGGCGCGGGCCACCAGGGTGCGCGTGTAGGCAAGCTCGATGCGATGACCCACGCCGTAGCCGCCGCCGATCCAGCCGGTGTTGACCAGGTACACACGCGTGCGGCCGTCGGCGATGCGCTCACCGAGCATCTTGGCATAGACCATGGGGTCGAGCGGCATAAACGGCTCGCCAAACAGCGAAGAGAACGTGGGCGTGGGCTCGGTGACGCCGACCTCGGTGCCGGGGATCTTGGCCGTAAAGCCCGTCACAAAGTGATACATGGCGGCGTCGGCCGTCAGGCGCGAGATGGGCGGCAGCACGCCAAAGGCATCGCAGGTCAGGAAGAGCACGACGCTTGGAGTGGTGCCCATGCCCTTGGTCCACGCGTTGGGAATGTGCTCCACAGGGTATGCCACGCGCGTGTTGTGCGTGATCGAGATGTCGTCGTAGTTGGGCTTGCGGTTCTCGTCGAGCACCACGTTTTCGCAGATCGCGCCAAAGCGGACAGCGTTGAAGATCTCGGGCTCGTGGAACGCGTCCAGGCCCTCGCATTTGGCGTAGCAGCCACCTTCGATGTTGAAGATGCCCATGTCGGACCAACCGTGCTCGTCGTCGCCGATCAGCAGCCGCGTGGGGTTGGCCGAAAGCGTGGTCTTGCCCGTGCCCGAAAGGCCAAAGAACACGGCGGTCTCGTGCGTGACGGGATCCATGCTGGCCGAGCAGTGCATGGGTAGCACGTCGTCCTCGACGGGCAGCAGGTAATTCATGACGCTGAAGATGGACTTTTTGATTTCGCCGGAGTAACCGGTGCCGGCAACCAAAATCACGCGCTCCTGGAAGTTGATGACCACGGCGGCGCTGGAGTTGAGGCCCTTAATGGCGGGATCGCACTGGTAGCCGGGAGCGGCGAGCACGCAGAAGTCCGGCTCGCCGGTGCGTGCGATTTCACGGGCAAGCGGGCGGGCGAGCATCTGCTTAATAAAGAGCGCTTGGCTGGCACGCTCGCAGGCGACAAGCAGGCGACGCGTATGGTTGCGATCGGCACCGGCCATACCGCGAGTGACGAACACATCGCGCTCGTTGAGGTAGTTGACGATACCGGCCTTGATGGCCTCGTAGCTCTCGGCAGAAAGCGGGCGGTTGACGGCACCCCAGGCAATCTTGTCGTGAACATCGGGGGTGTCAACGATAAAGCGGTCATTGGGGGAACGACCAGTGCGCTCCCCCGTCTCGATCACCAGCGCGCCGTTGGATGCCATGCGGCCTTCTTCGCGGCGGATGGCGTGCTCGACGAGCTCCGCGGCGGATAGATCGACCAGCAGACGGGGCTGATTCTCGGCGGGATCTTCGACCAGCGCAATACCAAAGTTGGACAGAACTTCTGCAGGGGTAACACCAGGCATGGGGCCTCCTTTAAAAGCGCGACACGTGGACGCGGCGCGCACTTTACTCACGTAAAGCCCGTTGTACCCGATATGCAAAAACGTTTTTGCGGCAACGGCGAAGCGCCCGCCCAACGGTCAAAAATCGCAGGCAAGCGGCCTAGTCGTTAGGGACGCTTTTAAACGACTAGTCATTGGGGACACTCTTGAACAGACAACATTCAAGGAGTGTCCCCGGATGCCGGCACTTAGGGACGTTCCCAAAGTGCCGGCACATAAGGAACGTCCCTAAGTGCCGACTACAGCGGCAGGCCTTGGCCGAGCATGGCTATGGCGCTCATCAGGACCAGCATGCCGGCGGCGTAGGGCAGGACGGCGCCCAGGAGTTCGGCATCCTTACCGCGCACGAGCACGGCGGCAAGACCAATGGCGAGGGTCTGCGGCGAGATCATCTTACCGGCGGCGACGCCCAGGGCGTTCAACGCGACCATCCAGTAGTCGCTCACACCCAGCGCAGTGGCAGCCTGGCTCTGAATGGGGCCAAACAGCATGCCCGAGGACGTGCCCGAGCCGGTCACAAACGCACCGACTGCGCCGATCCACGGAGCCAGAATCGGGTACAGCCCACCGGCGACGGCGATGCAGAACGCGCTGATCGAAGAGATCATGCCCGCATAGCCCATCACCTTGGCACAGCCCAGCACCGAAAGCATCGTGATCACCGTCGGCATCATCTGCTTCACAGTCGCGGCCAGCACCTCGCCCATCATGCGTGGCGAAGCACCCTGAATGGCACCGCCGGCAAACGCCGCCAGGAAAATCCAGACGCCCGGCGTGTTGATCCACGAAAACGTAAGCGTACCGGGATTCTCACCGCAATACACCTGCACGTGGCTCGCAAACGGCGCGAGCGCGGCATGTACAGCGGGCACCAGGTTAGACGTGCCCAGCAGCAACACAAAGATCAGGATGAAGCACGACCAGGCCGAAAGCGCCGACTTAACGGTGAGCTTCTCCCCCGCCTCGATATTCATGTGAAAGCGTGCGTCCAGACGCCCCGACTTCTCGGCACGCATGGCAAGCGCAGCTGTCAGCGCGAGCGAAACGATGGATCCTACGACCACGGCCAGCTCGGGGCCCACAAACATGGCAACGACCAGAGCCGCGCCGACAAACGACACGCCGGAGAGCAACGCCACGCCGGCAACACCGTGCAGACGCTCGCCCACACTCGCGGCATTGCCCTGGTCATCGGCAACACGGCCCGCAACCAGCACAATAAATAGCGGCATCACCACAAAGAACGGCGCGAGCTGCACCAGCTGAACGGTCGCTAGGTGAAGGGAATCCAAACCCACCAGGTCGGCAACGGACACCGTGGGGATGCCGATGGAGCCGTAGGGCGTGGGCACGCCGTTGGCCAGCAGGCAGATGAGCACGGCAGGCACGGCCTCAAAGCCCAGGCCCGCGAGCATGCCGGCGGGAATGGCGACAGCGGTACCGAAGCCGGCCATGCCCTCCATAAAGCCACCGAAGCACCAAGCCACGAGCAGCGCCAGCAGACGGCGGTCGCTGCTGATGGAGGTGATCATGCTGCCGATCACGTCCATGGCGCCCGTACGAACGCACAGGTTATACGTGAACACCGCGGCGATGATCACCAGGACGATGGGCCACAGAGCCATCAAAAAACCTTCGAGCGAGGCGGTCGCGATCTGCGCTGCCGGCAGGTGCCACCATGCGAAGGCAAGCAAGCACGAAAGGACAAACGATCCGATAGCGGCCTTCCAAGCTGGCCATTTAAAGCACAGCAGCATCACGACCAGCCAAATAATCGGCACAAGAGCCAGTAAGAATGCGGCGACGTCCATAGGTAGAAGCTCCTTGGTACCGCGTGGGCGGCATCGGGGGTGTCACAAAACTTCAACAGGATACCGCACGTTTACCGACAAATTACAGCCGCCCGCCGAAATTATTGAACAATCCGTTCAAAAACACGAGCGAACACCGTCGCGTCTATACTAAAGCGCAGCAATAGAAAGGACTCCGCTTTGAGTATCACGCCCCTCGATAGCATTCGCCGCGCCATCGCCCGCCGCAACGGCACCTCCAACCCCGCTGCATCGAAGGACGGCGCCGCGAAGGCCCAGGGCGGCCGCATCGAGAACGGCCTCTTCCCTGCCTCGCACACTGCCGAGGAACTCGCACGCATCCAAGAGCTGAGTCAGCGCAACGCCGGCGGGCCCGATAGCAGCCAAGCCACACGTCGCCGGCGCGAACGCGATCGGGAGCCCGGCCCCGTCCGCCGCATGGTCAACGCTTGGTGGAACCGTCTGCTCGGCGCCGTCTACGGCGGCGGGTTCTCCATGCAGGAAGCGGAATACGAGGAGCACGCCACCCGCCGCGATTACCTTTGGAACGCTCTCGGCACCGCCGTGTGGGGCTTGGCGTTTCCGCTGCTCACCATCGTGTCCACACAGCTCGTGGGCGCCGAAGAAGCCGGCAAGTTCTCCATCGCCTTTGTCACCGGCACGCTCATCATGATCGCGTGCAACTACGGCGTGCGCAATTTCCAGGTCTCGGACATCGACGAAAAGACGTCCTTCGCCTCCTACCAGCTCAATCGTTGGATCTGCGGAGCGCTCGCCCTAGGCTGCGGCCTCATGTATAGCAGCGCCCGCGGCTATGACGCGCAGATGGCGACGATCGGCCTGGGCGTCTACCTGTATAAGGTCATCGACGGCGTCGCCGACGTGTACGAAGGCCGCCTGCAGCAGGCCGACAAACTCTACTTGGCTGGAATGAGCCAAACGCTACGCTCCGTCGGCGTCATCGCGGTCTTCAGCGTGGCGCTGTTCCTCACGCGCAGCATGCCCATCGCGGCCATGGACATGGGTGTCACCGCGATCGCCTCGCTCGTGCTGGTCACCGCGCCGCTCGCCCTGCTCGAGACCGAAAAATCGCGCCGCGTGAGCCTGCGCGAGGTCGGCCACCTGTTTGTCCAGTGCGCCCCGCTCTTTGGTGCACTGTTCCTGTTCAACCTTATCGAGAGCATGCCCAAGTTTGTGATGGAAGGCACGCTGGCATACAAATATCAGCTGTACTTTAATGCCCTGTTCTTTCCTGCGCAGGCTATTTTGCTGAGCATTGGATTTATCTATAAACCGCAGCTCCTGCGCTTGTCGAACATTTGGGCTAATCCTCGCAAGCGTCGTCGCTTTGACCTGATTATTGTTGCCGTTATGGCGCTGATCGTGGTCATCACCGGCATGTGCGCCGCATTTATGGCAGGTCCCGGTATTCCCCTCATGAGCTTTATGTACGGCCTCAGCTTTGAGCGCTACCGTACGCTGGCGCTGCTGATGGTCGTCGCCGGCGGCGTCACCGCGGCCATCGACTTTATCTACGCCATCATCACGGTGCTACGCCACGCTAGAGACGTCACCAAGATCTACCTGATCTGCTTCGCCGTAAGCGTGGTGCTGCCGGTGATCCTGATTAAGCTGCTGGGTCTGATGGGCGCTGTAGTGAGCTACCTAGCCATCATGGCCCTACTCCTGGTGCTGCTGATAATCGAGTACCGCCGCATCCGCCAACGCATCGAACGCGACCGCAACCCATACGGCGCCTAATTAGCTGCCCGGTCACCGGAATTTGCGATGGAATCACCCCGTCTGGGGTCTCGTTGCGGACAATATTCATCACGCAAAACTAAGTGAGTAGACTTTTACCGAATCCCCGACCACACCAACAGAGCACAAGTCTGTGACCTGCACTGATAATTGTTCTCGGGGGAAGCGGGCACTGCGGGGCGCGGCAACGGCGCGCGATTTCCGCGTCGCAGCGCTACCCTGATGCTGAATGCCGGGACGATGACCCACTGACCTGCTGACGCCTCTTCGGCCGTCCTCAAATCCGACCTGTCTCGCCCCGGCATCCGCGTCCCGGAGTCCTGCCATGACCTAATAGGAGCATGAGCGCGGACAATCGGACAAGCCAATTGGATTGTAGCGCTCCCGTCAGTGCAATGTCTGGGAGACCCGGGCGCGGAGCAGGCGGCAGACCGAGGGGAGCGAAAATGGAAGGCGAAACGGTCATCGCGGGCGTCGACACGCACAAGGACGTGCATGTCCTGTGCCTGCTCGACGGCCTCGGGAGGAAGATCTGGAGCGGGAGCTTCGG
>DBFWCI010000057.1:0-3135 GCA_048485235.1 Collinsella sp. | reverse complement strand
TCTTCCCTAGCCGCCGCGACGATTCGCGCCGCTTCGTCCTCGGCAGGTTGCACGACCGCCCTATCGACCGCGCCGCGCACCTTGTCGATGTCCACTGACTTGTCCGTGTACACGCGCTGCGCCCGCGTCTCCTCGTCAAGCTCGATTGCGGGGCGGTAGCCCATGCGCCCCTCTAGGTAATCCCCAAGCTCCTTGTGCATGCTCTGGTAGAAGCTGCGGGGGCACATCTTCTTGTAGTTGAAGCGCCCATCGAGGATGGGCGTGAACGGCACGTGCATGTGGTCGCGGGCGGGCGTGCCGTCCTTCAGCACCTCGTCCTTGTGGACGTACCCGCCCATCATGTTCTCGATGCCGAACTTCTTCGACAGGTACCAGTACGTCAGGCGGAAGAACCTGTCCTCATCGCCCTTGCGCACATTGTCGGGAAGCGTCACAACAACGTCAGCCATAACGACCGCATCCTTGCGCGTGGCGCGCTTCCCTGCGGCCTTCTGGGCTTTGTTCACGCGCTCGATGCGACTCTCCACCGTGCCCCAGTTCGGCTCGCCCTCGCGCGGCTCCACGCGCCCCACAACGAGCTTGCCGTCCTTGTTCGTGTAGTGGCCGACCACCAAGTCGTTCTTGATGCGCTCGGGGTCGATATTGTCGCGCTCCAGGCTGCTGCGGTCGCGGCGGTAGTGGGCGAGCATGTGCCCGACCGATGGAGCCTTGTATTTCGCGATGTGAGCCATGGAAACCTCCGAGCCGTACAGACTTAATCGACTAAAGTCTAGCACGTTAGACCTTAGCTGCGCTAAGGACGTGCCCTGCGGGGCTTCTCCGCAATCCTCCCAGCGGTCGAGATTGCTGCGCGTCATCGGTGGCGGCACCTCTTCCTTGCCCGCTCGGCTCCGCCGAGATGGAGGGGTGAAACCCCTCCAAACCACCCCGACGTATCGGTATCGGATATCGGATTCCCATGGGCGAGGTCGTAGTACCTCGCCCCCCTGTGGTCATTTGTCATTTGTCATTTGTCACATTATTTTTCGGACGTAGTTAGCGAAAAATAATGAGCCGCCCGATTCTGCAGGTCTCATCCAGTCGAGACATGGGCAAGGAAAGGGTCGATGGAGCAGAGCGTCCATCGACCCTTAATCAAGTCTGGTCTATTCGGTTGGCCGTCGCGTCAATTCCGCAATCCGTGAACGAGTCGGCTTAGATCTGCGCGAGCGCAGACCACGCCGCCCCGTAGTCACGCATTGCTGCATTGACCCGACTACTCTTTGGCACCTGACTGTTCCACGCGCTTGCGCTTACGTTCGGCGTTCAGATAGTTCCCGCGACAATAGCGCTCGAGAATCGAGTTGTACCCCACGATGATTTCGCGGTACTGCTCGGGAAACTCCCTCAGCGCCGCAGCCGTGAAATCGTTGATGGTCTCGAACCTCTCGCACATGATGAAGCCGACCAACTCGAAGAGCATGTCCTGCTTGTCCTTAGTCGAGAGCTGTTCGAGCTGACCAATGTCGAAGTTGTTTCCCTCGATGCGTGCTTCGACAGGATACAGCTCCTTGCCCTTCTTGCGACAGGAAGCCGTGTCGTGAATCAGATAGTCATACGCATGCCTGATGTTGTTGATTGGCTCGGCTGACGAACAGCACTTCTTGCCGTCCGCGCTCAATCGGTTCAAGACGTTGATGATTGCCTTGCGTGTCGTGTTGCCGCCCCAGACAACAATGACGTGCGCATGCGTCTTGCGCTGCTTGCTCTTCTGGTCATGGTCTATGTCGTGAACCGCATAAGCGAAAGGCACTTGAAGAATGTCGTCTATCTCGTCCTGCCAGTCATCGCGCATGTTCTCTGGGTAGCAGATGCCCTCCCAGAGCTTCACCTTCGTCTCGCCAGCGTTTGCCGCCATGCTATAATCTCCTTGTCTCGAATGCCCCTGCTGCCGCCAAGCTTGCTGGGGCTTTTCTTTTTTTATCTGCGCTTGTAAACCTCGCGTCTATGCGCAACATCGACCACGAGAATGACGAGCCTGCCGTCATTGATGTCGCACAGGATTCGGTAGTCACCGACCCTGTATCGCCACACGCCTGCCAAATTTCCCGTCAATGCCTTGCCCCTGCTTCTTGGGTCTTCGAGCTTCGCTATCTCGTCAAGCTCGTCAAACACCCGCGCGGCAACGCCCTTATCGAGCTTGCGCATCGCCTTGTCGGCGTTCCTCGTGAAATCAATTCGCCAGGCCACAGTGCGCCCTTACCTCGTCGATGCTGTAGGTCTCAAGCCTGCCAGCACGATAGTCCTCGATATCCTTGAGAATCCCGTACTCGTACTCGAAACGGTCGATAGCTTCTTGCAGGGCTTCGTTAACGTAGAAGCTCCTCGACCTGCCAGTCTCCTTCGCAAGACGGCTGTAGCGCTCGTTCAACTCGGTTGGAATCCTCATTGATGTGACCGCGGTAGCCATGTCGCACCTCCTTGTCGTGTATTACAGGTACTACTATAACACATCATCTAGCCCGTCCGCGATACGTCCTCTGCGGTGCAGCGTGGTCGCGGTTCCACGCATCCGCCGCCCGCTGCGCATCGCGCAGCACGTCATTAAGGCTCTGTTGCCTTGGCTGTTCCCTGCGCATCAGATATTCGAGCGGGCGCGATATTCGGCTTCTAAGCTCTTCCACTTTGATTCGTATTCCCGCAACTCCTGCTCTGATGCGGCTCGCGAGTCCATCGCACTTAACAACGATGTTATCGAGGATTGCGCCGCGCTCAGCTTTTCCCGCAGCTTCCCAGCCCCGAACCTCGGTAGCGATGGGTTGAAGCTCTCCAATGTCTCGCGCAACTCCGTCCGCTCGTTGCCGAAGACACTCCAATCGGTCTTGCTCATCTTCGATATCGAGCTTCACGTCCTCGAGCTGGCTGTCAAGCTCGGCAAGGTCACCCTCCTTGTCGGCAATCTCGGTAACAAGCTCTGCCTTACGCGCTTCGGCATCGTTTAGCAAAGCGGCGGCTTCTTCCCTAGCCGCCGCGACGATTCGCGCCGCTTCGTCCTCGGCAGGTTGCACGACCGCCCTATCGACCGCGCCGCGCACCTTGTCGATGTCCACTGACTTGTCCGTGTACACGCGCTGCGCCCGCGTCTCCTCGTCAAGC
>DBFWCI010000056.1:0-30565 GCA_048485235.1 Collinsella sp. | reverse complement strand
GTGGCCGACAACCCGATTCCCGGCAGGAAGGCGGCGTAGCATGCGCTAGAATGACGGCATTCTAGGTGATTCTCGGCTCCTCGGGCAGCCTGCGGCTACCCTCGAGAACCGAGCTCTACACCAACATTCGCGACACTACCGTTATGGGTGCCGCCTTTTTTGTGGGTACATACATTCATGAGGTTCCAACCCGAGTTAGGGGAGTGATCGTTATGGACAAAACTGCGTTCTTTACCATGCCGAGCGGTCTGTACGTGGTGAGCGCTGCGGCAGACGGGTTGCGCGCCGGCTGCGTCATCAACACTGCGGTGCAGGTGACGTCCATGCCGCCGCGTATTTCGGTTGCCGTGAACAAGGACAATGTCACCTCGGGCGTCATCGCCTCGGCCAAAGCGTTCGCGCTGACCGTGATCGATCAGGCCACCGACATGCTCTACATCGGTAACTTTGGGTTCCGCACCAGCAGCGATTATGACAAGTTTGCCAAATACGAGACCCGCGAGACGGCTCTGGGCATGCCCTATGTGCCTGAGCACGCGGCGGCCCTGTTTAGCTGCCGTTTGATCGACACTGTGGATGTGGGCACGCATCTGCTGTTTATTGGCGAGGTCGAGGATGCCGAGCGCCTGAGCGACGAGACGCCGCTGACGTACGACTACTATCACAAGGTGCTAAAGGGCAAGACGCCGCCCAAAGCCTCGTCGTATCAAGGCTAGAAATGTTCTAAAAATACTTGCATTATGTTATTGAGAATATATACTAATAAGTAAGTACACCAGCAGTCACGTTCGAGAGGAGAACATCATGGCTGAGGAGAAGAAGACGTATAAGTTTGTGTGCACCGTTTGCGGTTACGAGGTTGAGGTCGACACGCCCGAGCTGCCCGAGGATTACGTGTGCCCGGTGTGCGGCGTTGGTCCCGATGAGTTTGAGCTTGTCGAGGAGTAGCTCGTAGACACATAACTTGCAGCAACATATAGCTCTGTCCAAGGGTACCGGTCGAATTCTCGGCCGGGACCCTTTTGATTTATCTGACGGTTTAAAACGGTCTCACGTGTTACAGATTGAGACGTTATATCTGGACAGCCACGCCATCCCAATTACATCCCCGTTAGCAGCACGATGTCGAGAATCGTCACGATGGCGCCGATCCCTACGAGCAGCGCGTTGAGCGGGCGCGAGTTGGCGTATTTGCCCATAACGCGGGCTGAGCTGGTGAGCCGTATGAGCACAAAGACCGTAATCGGCAGCTGAAGCGACAGCAGTGCCTGACTCCAGATGAGACCTTCAAAAGGATTTGGGACGACCAGACACGCCGCCACTGCGCCGGCGAAACAGGCCGCCACCCCGATCGAGGAATGTCGGTCGTGGACGTCGTATTCCTCGTCGAACATGCCCGCGGTGATGGTGCCTGCCGCCATGCCTGCCGTCACACTACTCGATATGCCCGCAAACAGCAGTGCCACCGCAAAGATGGTCGAGCTCGCCGGGCCTAAGATGGGGGAGAGCGTGGCCGCTGCGACGGCGAGGTCGTCTACGACCATGCCGTGCGCAAAGAAGGTCGTTGCGGCCAGGACGACCATGGCCGAGTTGATTGCCCAGCCCACGCCCATCGAAAAGAACGTGTCGAAGAGCTCGTAGCGCAGACGTTCTTCGATAACTTGCTCGCCTTGGCCTTCGAAGTGCATGGATTGGATGACCTCGGAGTGTAGAAAGAGGTTATGGGGCATAACGACCGCACCCAGGACACTAACGATAATCGCGGCCGAGCCAGTGGGCATACTGGGCGTGATCCAGCTTATGGCGGCTTGCGGCCAGTCGACCTTGACCAGCGCGAGCTCGGCCAAAAACGAGAGTCCTACCACGCCTACGAAGGCGATAATCCAGCGCTCGGCACGCTTGTAGGAGCTCGTCATGAGCATTGCCATCGATGCCGCGGCCACGATGACGCAGCCGGCGCGCACGGGCAGTCCAAAGAGCATCTGGAGCGCGATCGCGCCGCCCAGGACCTCGGCCATAGCGGTGGCGATGGTCGCGAGGTAGGCACTGGCGAGCACCGTGCGTCCAACGAAACGGGGGAGGTAGCGTGTCGTGGCTTCGGCAAGACAGGCGCCCGTTGCGATACCCAGGTGTGCAGCGTTGTGCTGCAACACGATGAGCATAATCGTGGACAGCGTGACCACCCACAGCAGCGCGTAGCCAAATTGCGAGCCCGCGGCCATATTTGAGGCCCAGTTGCCCGGATCGATAAAGCCGACGGTCACGAGCAGCCCGGGGCCGATGTGCCGCGCAATGTCTAGGCCTCCGTGACCACCGGTGCGTCGGGAGCCAAAATGATGTTTGAGATGGTTGAGCATGGTGCGCTCCTGCGTGTCGTTTGTTTGACGCCGCAAAGGATACCTGTTTTAGGCTAAAAAGTTAACCAAGACTAACAAAATTGTTGTATTTGGATAGGCTGGTGAAAGGGGATTGCCGAAATGCCTTGATCTGTAACAACTAGGGATGGAAATTGGGTCTTACTGTTACAGATTGAGATGTTTGAAGAGGTGAGTTTGCAGGCCGAACTTGGGGCCTATGTTGTCGCCCTTGAGGTCGGCGGTGTCCACTCGTAGGGCGTGCGTTACGCGATTGTTTCGAAACGGGCGGGAAACACAACGGACCGGTGATGCTTCTAGTATGCCTAGTCAACTGACTGTCTAACACCTAGGGGAGGATCGCGATGCAGGCAGATTCCGCTCAGCAGCAGGGCCTTTATCGCCCCGAATTCGACCACGATGCATGTGGCATCGGCGCGCTTGCCGATATCAACGGTGAGCGCCATCACCAGATTCTGGACGATGCACTGTCCATTCTGGTTAACTTGGAGCACCGCGGTGGTACGGGACTCGAGAAGAACACCGGCGACGGCGCTGGCATCCTGTTCCAGGTTCCGCATCACTTTTTCCGTAAAGAGGCTCAAAAGTGCGGTCAGATTCTGCCGGCAGAGGGCGACTATGGCGTGGCCATGCTGTTCTTCCCGCAGGACGACAAGGGTGTAGAGGATGCCCGCCGCGTGTTTGAGGAGGGCTGCGCCGAAGCCGGCGTGCCGCTGCTCTTCTGGCGCGAGGTGCCGGTCGACCCGCACGACCTGGGCGAGACGGCCCGCGCCTGCATGCCTACTATCCTGCAGGCTTTCCTGGGCCGTCCGGACGACACTCCCGCCGGCGATGCCTTTGAGCGTCGCCTGTACGTGTGCCGCCGCACCATCGAAAAGAAGGCCGACGCTGAGTTCGCCCTGCGCGACAAGATCTTCTATGTGTGCTCCATGAGCTCGCGCACCATCGTGTACAAGGGCATGCTTGTGGCCACGCAGATGCGCCGTTTCTTCATCGACCTCAACGACGCCGCCGTCAAAACGGCCGTGGCGCTCGTCCACTCGCGCTACTCCACCAACACCACGCCCAGCTGGGAGCGCGCACATCCCAACCGCTTTATCATCCACAACGGCGAGATCAATACCCTCAAGGGCAACGTCAACTGGATTCGCGCCCGCGAACCCAACCTGTACAGCCCCGTGCTGCAGCACGATCTTGAGCGCGTGATGCCCATCATCAACCGCGAGGGCTCCGACTCCGCGATTCTGGACAATGTGCTTGAGTTTTTGGTCATGAACGGCCGTCCGCTCACGCGTGCCGCGTCCATGCTGCTGCCCGAGCCGTGGGACCACAACGACAGCCTGAGCGAGGGGCGCCGCGCCTACGACGCCTACCAGTCCATGCTCATGGAGCCCTGGGACGGCCCGGCCGCCATCGCCTTTACCGACGGCCGTACCCTGGGTGCTGCCCTCGACCGCAACGGCCTGCGTCCCGCCCGCTACTATGTGACGCGCGACGGTCGTTTTATGCTGGCAAGCGAGGTGGGCACCATCGAGGTGAGCCCCGAGAACATCCTGACGAGCGGCTGTCTGGGGCCGGGCCAGATGCTCGAGGTCGACTTTGCCCGCGGTCGCGTCATCTACAACGACGAGCTGCGTGCCCGTTACGCCAAGGAAAAGCCCTACCGTGATTGGATTGCCGAGGAGACGCTGACCGTCGACGCGCTCGATGAGCCCGTTGCGGCAACACCCGCCGAGGACGACGAGGTGCCTACCGCCGTGCGTATGGCCAAGCTCGGCTATCACTGGGATGATGTTGACGAGGTCGTGCGCCCCATGGCCCAGCAGGGCAAGGCACCGCTCGCTTCGATGGGTATCGATGCGCCGCTGGCCTGCCTGTCCAAGAAGACGCGTTCGTTCTTCGATTACTTCTATCAGCTGTTCGCCCAGGTCACGAATCCGCCGATCGATGCCCTGCGCGAGCATATGGTAACCTCGACCACGCTCTACCTGGGCAACCACGGTAACCTGCTCGAGGACTCCCGCACGGCCTGCCAGCTGGTGCGCCTGGAGCGCCCGTTGCTCAACGAGGAGGAGTTCGACCGCATCTGCGCCATCGACCGCGTGGGCTTTAAGACCCGTCGCTTCCGTGCCGTCTACCGCCGCGACGCCGGCGAGGGCGCGCTGCAGGCTGCGCTTAAGCAGCTTGCCGAGGACGTTGAGGCTGCGGTCCGCGACGGTGTGAACATCGTGGTGCTGAGCGATCGTGCCGCTGCGGGCGAGGTGCCCGTGCCGTCGCTGCTCGCTGTGGGCTGCGTGCACAACCACCTGATCCGCGCCGGCGTGCGTACCTTTGCCGACATCGTGGTGGAGTGCGGCGATGCCGTGTCTCCGCACGACTTTGCGGCGCTGGTGGGCTACTCCGCGAGCGGCATCTATCCGTACAACGCGCATGCGTGCATTCGCGATCTGGCGGCGCGCGGCGACCTGGACGTGACGGCCGAGCAGGGCATCGACAACTACAATAAGGCCGCGACGGCGGGTATCGTCTCCATCATGTCCAAGATGGGCATCTCCACGGTGCAGAGCTACCATTCGGCGCAGATCTTCGAGGCCGTGGGCTTTACGCCCGAGTTCGTCAACGCGTACTTTGCCGGCACGGTGAGCCGTGTGGGCGGTATGGGTGTCGAGGACGTCGAGCGCGAGCAGAACGAACGCTACGACGCCGCGCTCGCCATCCTTAAGAGCCCGGCTCCCGATCAGCTGCCCACACTGGGTCTGACTAAGTGGCGCCCGCTCGGCGGCGAGGATCACCTCATCGATCCGCAGACTGTCTACTTGCTGCAGACCGCCTGCCGTGAGGACAGCTACGACACCTTTAAGGAGTACAGCGCCCGCCTGCACCGCACCGGCCGTGCCGTGCGCCTGCGCGACCTGCTCGACTTTGATGCCAGCGGCCGCACCCCGGTTTCGCTCGACGAGGTGGAACCTGCGCTCAATATCGTCCGCCGCTTTAACACCGGCGCCATGTCGTATGGCTCCATCAGCAAAGAGGCGCACGAGTGCATGGCCATCGCCATGAACCGCCTGCACGGCCGTTCCAATTCCGGCGAGGGCGGCGAGGATCCGCGTCGCGAGACCCCACTGGCTAACGGTGACTCCAAGAACTCCGCGATCAAGCAGGTAGCAAGTGCGCGATTTGGCGTGACGAGCCGCTACCTGTGCAGCGCCTTCGAGATTCAGATCAAGATGGCCCAGGGCGCCAAGCCCGGCGAGGGCGGTCACCTGCCCGGCAAGAAGGTCTACCCCTGGATTGCCGAGGTCCGTCAGTCCACGCCCGGCATCGGCCTGATCTCGCCTCCGCCGCACCACGACATCTACTCCATCGAGGACCTGGCAGAGCTGATCTTTGACCTTAAGAACGCCAACCCCGGCGCGCGCGTGTCGGTCAAGCTGGTCAGCGAGGCCGGCGTCGGCACCATCGCCACTGGTGTTGCCAAGGGCGCTGCCGACAAGATTTTGATCAGCGGCCACAACGGCGGCTCGGGTGCCGCTGCTCGCGATTCGATCTGGCACGCCGGTCTGCCGCTGGAGCTTGGCCTTGCCGAGGCCCAGCAGACGCTGCTGCAAAACGGCCTGCGCTCGCGCGTGGTGCTCGAGGCCGACGGCAAGCTCATGGACGGCACCGATGTTGCCGTCGCCTGCCTGCTGGGTGCCGAGGAGTTTGGCTTTGCGACCATGCCGCTCATCTCCATGGGCTGCCTCATGCAGCGCGACTGCCAGCAGGATACCTGCCCGGCCGGCATCGCCACGCAAAACTGTCGCCTGCGTCGCGGCTTCCGCGGCAAGCCGGAGCACGTCGAGCACTTTATGCTCTTTGTTGCCGAGCAGCTGCGCGAGGTCATGGCGAGCCTGGGCTTCCGCACCGTCGACGAGATGGTCGGCCATCCCGAGTGCCTGCGCCAGATTGAGGTCCCGGGCAACCGCAAGGCTAACCTGCTGGATCTGTCGCCCGTGCTGGCGAGCGCGACCTGTGAGTTTGGTGCCCATATCCCGGGTGCCGACGGCCGTCACTTCCTGCCCCAGATGGCTGCGGACAGCGAGCTCGAAAAGACGCTCGACTCCACGTTGTTTGTGCCCTATACGGCCGATGCCCGTGCGCACCTGCGTCCGATTCGCTTCCGCGCCGATATCGCCAACGTCAACCGCTGCGTGGGCACCATCTTGGGCAACGCGGTGACCAAGGCGCATCCCGAGGGCCTGCCCGCCGGCTCCATCACCATCGATTGCGATGGTTCGGCCGGTCAGAGCTTTGGCGCCTTCCTGCCGCGCGGCATTACGCTCAACGTGTGCGGCGACGCCAACGACTACTTTGGCAAGGGCCTTTCGGGCGGCGAGGTGTCGGTGCGCCCCAACCCGCATGCGACCTACAAGTTCGACGAGAACATCATCGTGGGCAACGTTGCGTTCTTTGGCGCTACGAGTGGCCGCGGCTTCATTAACGGCCTGGCCGGCCAGCGCTTTGGCGTACGCAACTCCGGTGCCACGGTGGTGGTCGAGGGCTGCGGCAACCATGGCTGCGAGTACATGACGGGAGGTCTGGCGCTCATCCTGGGCGAGGTCGGGCAGAACTTCGCCGCCGGCATGACGGGCGGCGTGGCTTACGTCTTTGACCAGTACGGCACGCTCGATGCCCGTGTGAACCACGAGAGCGTTGAGCTTAAAGCCCCGACGGCCGGTGAGCTGGCGCAGATTCGTGCGCTCGTCCAGGAGCACGTGGACGCGACGCAGAGCCCGCGCGGCATTAAGCTGCTCTACAGCTTTGAGACGATGAGCAAGCACTTTGTGAAGGTCATTCCGACCGAGTACGAGCGCGTGCTGGCGATTGTCGCCGCCGCCGAGGCCGTCGGCAAGACGCATGAGCAGGCCGAGGAGCTGGCGTTTGACATTGTGACCGGTCGCGCCGACGCCGCCGATGTCGCTCGCTTTGATGTGGCGGGTGGTGTCGCTGGCGCTGTGCCCGCCGCCGCCAGCTCTGTTGCTTCGACCAAGAAGGAGGCGTAAGTGCCATGGGTAAGCCCGGTGCTTTTCTTGATATCGATCGCGTGACCCACGAGCTGCGCCCCGTGGAGGAGCGCAGCCGCGATTTCGATCCGCTGTACGTGGAGCTCGACGACGATGCGCGCCGTGCCCAGGCGAGCCGCTGCATGATGTGCGGTGTGGCGTTTTGTCAGATGGGCGCGAGCTTTGGCAAGGCACGTCCGAGCGGCTGTCCGCTGCACAACCTGATTCCCGAGTGGAACGAGCTGGTGTACCGCGGCCGTTGGGACGAGGCTGCCGAGCGCCTGTCACTCACCTCGCCCATGCCCGAGTTCACGAGTCGCGTGTGCCCGGCGCTGTGCGAGGCCGCATGCAACCTGGGCTCGGTCGATGGCCAGCCCACGACGATTCATGACAACGAGCGCGCGATTAGCGACCATGAGTGGGCCAACGGCGGTCCGCACCGCTTTGAGCCGGCAGGGGAGGGTGCACCCACGGTTGCCGTGGTGGGTTCCGGTCCCGCTGGTCTGGTGGCAGCATGGGAGCTTGCGCGTCGTGGCGCCCGCGTGACGGTGTTTGAGCGCGACGACCGCCCGGGCGGTCTGCTCATGTACGGCATTCCCAACATGAAGCTCGAGAAGTCCGTGGTCGAGCGTCGCGTGGCGCTCATGCGCGAGCTGGGCATTGTGTTCGAGCTGAGTGCCGACGTGAGCGATTCCAAGGTTACCGCCAAGCTCGACGACTTTGACGCCGTCGTGGTGGCTGCCGGCGCCCGTGCTCCGCGTGGGCTTTCGGCTGCGAACATTGATGCCCCGGGCGTGGTGTATGCCGTGGACTACCTGGCGGCTTCGATCGTCTCGGTGCTCGATGGCGGCGAGCCCGCGGTGAACGCGCGCGGCCTGGACGTTGTGGTCATTGGCGGCGGCGATACCGGTAACGACTGCGTGGGCACCGCGGTACGTCAGGGTGCGCGCAGCGTGCGCCAGTTTGAGTTCTTGCCGGCGGCGCCTGATGCGCGCGCGGCGAGCAGCCCCTGGCCGCAGTGGCCCAACGTGAAGAAGACCGATTATGGCCAGCAGGAGGCCATCGCTGCCATGGGCGGCGAGATGCGCGCTTGGGGTGTGGATACGCTCGAGGTACTGTTGGACAAGAAGGGCGCGGCCGCGGGCCTGCGCGTGGTCGATCTGGATTGGTCGGCTGGCAAGCCCGAGCGCATCGCGGGCTCCGAGCACGAGGTGCCGGCCCAGCTGGTGCTCATCGCCTGCGGCTTTACGGGTCCCGAGCATGGCGTGTTCGACGCCGTTGGCGTGCCTGTTGCCACCGCTGGTCGTCCGCTGCCGGTGATGGCTGCCGAGGGCTCGCACCTTGCGGCCCGTGTCGACGGCGTCGCCGCGGGCGCCACACCGGTATACGTGGCCGGCGATGCTCGCAATGGCAGTTCGCTCGTGGTAAGCGCCATGGCCGACGCCCTGGCCTGCGCTGCCGAAGTCGCCGAGGCGCTGGAGCTGTAAAGTAGTAATTTAAGAACGTTCCCAATGACTAGTCATTTTTTGTCTAGTCGTTGGGGACACTCTTTGCGAGCGATTTGCTCGTTTGTCGACGTACGGGTGTTTATTTGTCGACTTCTTGGGCTGTGGTCACCTGTTGTTTCTGTGGTGGCTGTGGGTATCTGGCTCAAAAGGGCGGGTTGGCCGTCTATGTTTACCTGCGGTTTTGTTGCGGTGCGCATTTTCGGTCAAGCTTTTCGTCAAGTGTTTGGTCAGCATCTGGTTTGCAGCCGGAGGCCTATTTTGCCCGCGCTGGTCGTGGCCGACCACCCTCCTCGTAAGCTCAAATTGAGGTCTATCAGTTTGAGGAGGATGCCATGACTGACCACGCTTTAGACCGAGCGCATCTGGCCGAAGCCGTTGGCAACGATATTGCCGACATGGCCCATTTTTGGATGCTGCGGAAGTTCCAGTTTTTGGAGCCGGCGCGCGAACAGTTCGAGATCATTGTCGACCCGTGGCTCAGCTATTGCACCGAGCCTTCGCAAAACGAAATCATGGCCTACAACATGGCGTTTACCGATTGGCTGCTCTTCGAGCGCTCCTATCGCCATGGCAAGACGCTGCTCGAGCTGTATGTTGACGAGCCGCCGGCATCGCTTTCGCCTGCCTCGCTCAAGCGGCTCGAGCAGGTACGCGACACGCAGTATTTCTCGCGCTTTGGCATTTTGGACAAGGATCCTGCGAACGGCATAGTTGCGCTGAAGGATACGCGCACCGACCGTCGCTTTGATGTCTACGACCCGCATATCGTGCAAAAGGAGCATTGGAGCGACGGAGCGATTGCGGTGCGCCTCGCCTGCGTCGACGATGTCTGGCTGACGGCGGGACAACTCTATCTGTATGACATCGCACGCCTGAGTGACACGGCGGTCGATGGGCCTGGTGCGGTGCATCCGGAGGACCTGCAGGATGGCTTTGACACCTCGTGCATCAGTTTCTTCTTGCGTCTGGTCCGCGACATCATGGGCGCCCAGGGGCGGTACGTAAAGTCGCTCAACATCTACGAGCAGGAGTGGGAGTAGGGGATGTTACTGGGGTCGCTCTGCTGCCCTGACTTTGTCTCAATCTGTAACGTTTGGCGGCTGTTTGGGCCCGTAACTGTTAGAGATCGAGACATTCCCCTGATGTTGCTGGGGTGGGGCTGCAACGTATTCCGTCCCCCACATCCCCTCTTCCCTCCGTTAGCCGATATGTCCGCAGCAACCCTGCCGCGCTGGATAATAATGGACAAATGTTCAAGTTAATCGTGAGGGAGGAGCTCGATATGGCGTCTGCCGATCGTTCTACGTTGTTTATCAATGCGACCATTCTGGATGGTTCGGAGCATATGGAGCCGCAACCCGATATGGCCGTGGCCGTTGAGCGCGGTGTCATCACATGGATGGGGCCGAGTGCTGTGGCGCAGGCGCCCGCGGGTGCCGAGGTTATCGACCTGGGTGGTGCGTATCTCATGCCCGGTCTCATCAATATGCACGTGCACCTGTGCGGCTCGGGCAAGCCTGTCTCGGCCGGCGATGCGGGCGCGCTGATGAAGAAGCTCGATAATCCCGTGGGCCGCACCATCGTCCGCCGCATCCTCAAAGGCAGTGCCCAGCAGCAGCTAGCAAGCGGCGTGACCACGGTGCGCGGCGCGGGCGACCCGCTGTTTGCCGATCTGGCCGTGCGCGATGCTATCGATGCCGGCAAGTATCAGGGTCCTCGCCTGGTGGCGCCGGGAACGGGCATCACGGTGCCGGGCGGCCATGGTGCGGGCCTGTTCGCCCAGGTGGCCAACAGTCCCGCCGAGGCAGCCGAACAGGTGCGCGACCTGTATGCGCGTGGTGCCGACGTCATTAAGCTGTTCGTGACGGGCGGCGTGTTCGATGCGACCGAGGTGGGCGAGCCGGGCGTGCTGCGTATGCCAGTGGAGGTTGCCGCGGCGGCATGCAAGGCGGCGCACGATATGGGCCTTCCGGTTATGGCCCATGTCGAGAGTACCGAGGGCGTGAAGGCCGCGCTTGAGGCCGGCGTTGACACGATTGAGCACGGCGCTCCGTTGACACCCGAAATCTTGGAGCTGTACCGTGGCGCCGCGGGCACGCAGCTCGAGGGGCGTGCTCCGAGTGTGACCTGCACTATCAGCCCGGCGCTGCCGTTTGTATTGCTCGACCCGGAAAAGACCCATTCTACCGATACGCAAAAGAAGAACGGCGACATCGTGTGCTCGGGCATCATCGAGAGCGCCCGTGCCGCACTGGAAGCTGGCGTTAAGGTGGGCCTTGGCACGGACTCAAGCTGCCCGTTCGTGACGCAGTATGACATGTGGCGCGAGGTCGCCTATTTTGCCAAGTATGTCGACGTGAGCAACGCCTTCGCACTGCATACAGCCACGCAGGTTAATGCCGAGCTGCTGGGGCTGGGCGGCGATACTGGCGCGATCGAGTGCGGCAAGGCTGCCGATATCTTGGTAACGCGCGAGAATCCTCTCGATAATCTGTGCGCTCTGCGTGAGCCGATACATGTGATGTGTCGCGGTGATCTGGTACGCAAGCTCAAGGTGAAACGTATTCCCGAGGTGGACGCCGAGCTCGACGCGATTATGGCCATGCCGGCTGAGGCGCTGGCCGAGGAGCTTGCCCGCGACGGCGTGGCGTAAGCGCGCGATATGGCGATGCGAAAAAGGGACAATCCTTTTGTCATAATCAGAAAAAGCCGAGGTCCCGGTGCGAGGCCTCGGCTTTTATTTGTCCTATGGTGTAGCGGCTATGAGCGCGTCTCCATCTTGGCGTGGCACTTGGGGCAGGTGACGCGAATCTTGCCCTTGCCCTTGGGGACGGAGAGCATCTGGCCGCAGTTGGGGCACTTGAGGTATGCCGTGGTCTTGCGACCCTTCCACATCTTCTTGGCCGTGCGCTTGGCGCGCTCAAAGTCTTCCTTGCTCGTTCCGGCTGCGCGTGAGGTGCTGGCCGCTGCGGCGCCGGCGCCCAAGCTGGCGACAAACTTGCCCAAGCCGGGAACATTGGCGGTCGCGGCGACAAAGGCCTCGTTCTCCTTGTGACGTGCGTCGATATTTTTGGACAGGCCGCGCAGCACGCCAATCACGATTACGGCGATGGCAATCCAGCTGAGCCACTGGATGCGGGCTATCGATCCGATCATGGCGATGATAATGCCTGCGAAGCCCATCACGATGGTGAGTTCGTCAGCGCCATTGCGGCCCTTCATAAAGTCATTCATGCAAATTGCCTTTCATTCGATATGCCGCACGCCTTTATACCCGATTTAGAGCAAGGGGGACAGGTTAATCTGCACCAATGTGGTGCAAACGTACCTGTCCCCAATGCCCCAATTACTTGGAGAGTTTGTCGACGACGCGTTCGATTTCGGCGAGTTTGGCGGCTTTGAGGTCTTCGTCGCCCGATTCGATTGCCGAAGTCACGCAGCCCTCGATATGCGCCTTGAGCACGTCGGCGTTAATGCGCGCGAGGAGCGCCTGTGTTGCCATGAGCTGCGTGGAGATGTCGACGCAATAGCGGTCCTCATCGACCATCCGCAAGATGCCGTCGATCTGGCCGCGTGCCGTTTTGAGCATGCGGGTCACCGATTTGTGGTCTGCCATCATGGCGGGTCCTCGTTTCTGGTCGATCTTCCGGATGTCCCCGTCAGTTGCGGTGAAATACGGACTGTTTAAGGGCCTAGGGCGGCTCAACAGTCCGTATTTCACCGCAACTTCTGAGGATTGAGTAGGCAGCGACTGCTATGCGGCGGTCACCGAAAGGGCGTGGAACTTCTCGCCGGCGCCCTCGACGGCGGCAGCGAGCTGCTCAGCGGTCACGGTGTCGGCGCACTCCACCTGTACGGTCTGAGTCTCGTGATCGGCGTCGGCGTCGGTCACGCCGGCAACGTTGAGCAACGCCGTCTCGACGGTGGCGTCGCAGTGGCCGCACATGAGGCCGGAAGTCTTGATTGTGTATCGCATGGGTATTCCTCCCTGTTGTGTCGGCTTTCCCAGGCACCCGACCTTGACCTTCAAGCCGTCGCTCGCGTACCAAAGTACGCGTCGCTCCTCTTTCAGGTCAATCTCGGGCACCTGGAAAACCCGTTCTAAATGGACGTAATGGTGAGCCTATTTTGCCACTTTTGGCTTAAAGGATTTTAAGCGCAGCGCGTTGCTTACGACGCATACGCTCGACAGGCTCATGGCCGCGGCGCCAAACATCGGCGAGAGTTGCCAGCCCGTGAGGGGGAAGAACACGCCCGCGGCGAGCGGAATGCCGATGCTGTTGTAGAACAGCGCCCAGAACAGGTCCTGCTTGATGTTGCGGATCGTGGCGCGCGAAAGCTCGATGGCGCGGGCGACGTCCATGAGGTCGCTGCGCATGAGTACCACGTCGGCGCCCTCCTTGGCGATGTCGGCGCCGGTGCCGATAGCGAGGCCCACGTCGGCGCGCGCCAGGGCGGGGGAGTCGTTGATGCCGTCGCCTACCATGGCGACCTTGCCGCCCACATCCTGCAGCTCGCGGACGTGGCGCTCCTTGTCGGCAGGGAGGACGTCGGCGATGACCTGTTCGCTGCTCAGCCCCACGCGGCGGGCGATGGCCTCGGCCGTTACGCGGTTGTCGCCGGTGAGCATGCGCACGTCGACGCCAAGCGAGCGCAGTGCGGCGATGGCCCCGGCGCTCGTCTCCTTGACCTCGTCCGCCACGGCGATGGTACCGACAAGCTCGCTGTTCTTGGCAAAGAACAGCGGCGTCTTGCCCTCGGCCGCGAACTGTTCGGCAAGGCCAGCGGGAACCTTCACGCCCAGCTCGTCCATCAGACGCACGTTGCCGGCTGCGATGATATTCTGCCCCTCGCGTGCCGTAACGCCTCGCCCGGGCACGGCGGCAAAGTCCTCGACCATGCGTGCGACGATTCCGCGCGCCTCGCACTCGGCCATAATCGCCTCGGCCAGCGGGTGCTCGCTTGAGCGCTCCAGCGCGGCGGCCAGCTTGAGCAGCGCCTTTTCGCTCATGGCGGACGAGCCGTCAGCGCGCGTGGCTACCACGATATCGGTCACGGCAGGCTTGCCGCGAGTGACCGTTCCCGTCTTATCGAGCACCACGGTGCCCACGCTGCGCAGATTCTCCAGCGACTCGGCGCTCTTGAACAGAATGCCCATCTCGGCGCCCTTGCCGGTGCCGACCATAATGGCGACGGGCGTGGCCAGACCCAATGCGCACGGACAGCTGATCACCAGCACGGCCACGGCGGAGGTGAGCGCCTCGTTTATGCTGCCGGTCAGTGCCATCCACACCGCAAAGGTCACAGCCGAGATCACGAACACCACGGGCACGAACACGCCGGCGACTTTGTCGGCCATGCGGGCGATGGGCGCCTTGGTGGCGTTGGCGTCCTCGACGAGCTGGATAATCTTGGCGAGCGACGTGTCGGCACCCACACGCGTGGCGCGGAAGGTAAACGAGCCCGTGCGGTTGACCGTGGCCGCATTGACAGTGTCGCCGGCGGTCTTTTCCACGGGGATGGACTCGCCGGTGAGCGCGCTCTCGTCCACGGCCGAGCTGCCCTCGAGCACCACGCCATCGACAGGGATGGACTCGCCGGGGCGCACACGCAGCACCTGGCCGGGCAGAATGGCATCGACGTCGACGGTGGCCTCGCTGCCGTCCTCGGCCACGACGGTCGCGGTCTTGGGTGCTAAGTCGATGAGCGCCTCGATAGCGCCGCCGGTCTTGGACTTGCTGCGCGTCTCGAGGTATTTGCCCACGGTGACGAGCGACAGGATGGTGCCGGCGCTCTCAAAATACAGGTTGTCCATGCTCGTCATCATGGCCTCGTGCACCTGACCTGCGGCTAGCTGGTCGGCCATGATGAACATGGCGTAGAGCGACCAGGCGATGGAGGCGGTGGCGCCCACGGCAATAAGGGCGTCCATGGTGGGCGCGCCGTGCGCGAGCGATTTAAACCCGTTGATAAAGTACGCGTCGTTGACGTAGACGATGGGAATGAGCAGGACGAGCTCGGTGAGCGCGAGCGTCATGCTGTGGGTGTGGTCGGTGAAGATGCCGGGCAGCGGCCAGCCGAGCATGTGCCCCATGCCTATGTAGAACAGTGGGATGAGGAAGATGATCGAGACGATGAGGCGGGTGCGCATGGCAGAGGCGGCGGCCTCCAACTTTTTGGTCAGTGACTCCATATGGGCGGCGCCGGACCTGGCTTGCGCACTTCCGCTTTGGACAGCGTCGGTGCCCGTGCTGATGGGTGAGGCCGAGTAGCCCGCGCGGTCGACAGCGGTGCAGATGTCGTCGGGGGAGACCTGCGCAGGGTCGTAGTCCACCAGCATAGAGCCGGCGAGCAGATTGACCGCGACGCTTTGGACGCCGTCGAGTTTGCTCACGGCGCGATCCACATGCGCCTGGCAGGCGGCGCATGTCATGCCGCCCACGTCGAACTTATCTTGAGCCATGGCTTCTCCTTTCTGTAGTTCGGTGTTGGAATTGTTAACCTGCCGATACTATACACCCATACCCCCTGGGGGTGTCCAGTACAGAAAGAAATGTATGACATTTCGTTACAGATGAGGATGGATGGTTGGCCGATGGATCGTCCCAACCAATCATCTCAATCTGTAACATCTAGCAGGGAAAATGACCTCTAACTGTTACAGATCGAGACAATTGCCGGGGAGGGGTCCCGTCACGGCAAGATGCCCGCTCCCTAGATACAGAACCCGGGGATCACACAGGTTCGTTTGTTTGGCTTTTCCGCAGGCGTTGCGTACGTAAAGACGTCGCCGTCGTGCCCCACGCGGTTTATATAGAGCGTGCCTTCGCTCTCCGATGTGTCGGGGCTCACCGTGCGCTCCCACCAACAGGTGTCCTTGCCTTTCCACTGGCGGACCATCGTCTCGTTCGTGGAATACGGGCTCACCTTGAGCTCGCGGAAGAGCTGATACTCCTTGCCCTCGCCGTTGTAGATGTCTGCCAGGTAGTGATAGCCCTCGGTAAACGAATCGGGCGGTTGCGTACCGCACAGCTCGACCATGGCGGGCAGCCAAAGGGTTGCGGGCAACTCGCTCAGGCACGATGCGCTGTTGGCGGCGCCCGCATTGTTCGAGACCTTCTTGACCCCTTTAATGAGTGCGCACAACTCGTTGGGCAGCAGCTTAAGGCCGTCGCCGTTGAGCCATTCCCGCAGCTCGCAATCTGCCCAGCCGGCGCTCGGCGGTTCAGCCGCAGCGTTGCGCTCGGCAATACCCGCATCGAACATAAACGTCAGTCCGGCCTTGCCCGTCCCGTCCAGAAGTTCATCGTGGCGGATGCCCACAAGCTGCGCGCCAACCTGCAGCCCGTTGGTGAGCGTGACACGCTTGGTACATGGATAGGGGATATGCCCGTTGTCATCGAGCAGATGGTAGCGCTTGGCAATCTCGCGTGCCTCGCTACGGGTCTCGGCAGCCTTAATCTTGAGCGAAATCTCCTGCAGCTGATCCCAGGTGTAGTCATCAAGTGAACCGCGGATGCCGTCCAGGTAGTCGGGGATGCCAAAGCCATGGGTTGCCGCCCCGATAACGCCGAGCCCCGCAACGGCTGCGACAACGCCACCGATAATAAAGCGGCGGCGGGTCATGGCATCGTGCCGGGCCTGCTCCAGGATCTCTCGCGCTCGCTCGCCGGCGACGTCGACCTTAAGGTGCGTACCAGAATCGATATCAATCGCGGCCTCGTCTCCTGCGCCTTCGCGGCCCTCGGATTCGGCATCGGTGAGGTATGCCGAGAGCACCTCGAGCATCTGCTGCTCGGTGGGACGATCGCACTGCTCGACTGAGATGCCTTTCATGATGATTTGGACGAGCGCCTCGTCGTCATTGCATCGCGGCTCAAGCGGTGCCGGCTTGGTCTTGGTCTTTATGAGGTAGAACGAGCCGGTTGCCGCGGCACCCGTCGACTCGACATCGAACGGTTTACGACCGCTGTAGAGCTGGTACAGAATGCTCGATAGCGCGTAGACGTCGATGGCAGGCGAGCGGCGAAGGGCCGCGATGCCTTCGATATCCTGCGTGAGCATCTCGGGTGCGGCGTATGCGGGCGTGGCAAAGCGCCAGATGTCGGCGCGCCGGGTGATCGTGTCATCGCCGAGGGCCATGGTCGCGGAGCCCATGTCGATGAGGCAGGGGTCAAAGGAGCAATCGGCGATCTGCTGCTCGAGCGTTCGGCTGGTGGTGCGGAACATGATATTGGCGGGCGACAGGTCGCGATGGACGACCGGATTCACGAGCCCCTGGGTCATCAGGAGTGCGCGAAGCACGGCGTTTCCAACGGCGGCCACCATCTGGGTGGTTAGCCCGCCCGAGGCATCATGTGGAAGCAGGGGCAGCGCCTGCTTGAGCGAGGTGCCCTCGACCCACTCCATGAGGATGAGCGGGTCGTCCTCGCACGATCCGTAGCCATAGACGCGCGGAAATCCTCGCAGGTGCGAGACGGTACACAGATGACGGTACTCCTCGAACAGCGCGGCGGTGTTGGCCAGGTGCGCTGCCGATTGCTCGGCGGAACGGTCGGGGGCTTGGCCGGAAAGGATGGCGTTGTCCTTGAGTAGCTTGACGGCAAAGACCTCGCCGCTCGTGTTGGTCGCGCGCAGCACGTGCCCGTTGTTGCCGTTGTTGCGGTGGGCCGTCTGGAGAATAAGCGTCGTAAACCGACGCTTGGCCTCGTCCTCGGCGCTGGGGTCGACCGCCACGGCGGTGTCGAACGTGTCAAGACGGATGAGTTTGTCGCCATAGGCGCTATCGGTAGTATCCATGGCGTTCCTTTGTCTGGCATGGGTTGCCGCACGTATACGTGAGCAGTGCGGATATCGGTAAAGAACCATGATAGCCGCACTGCCCACGTATGCCGCTGAGTATTGTCGTTTACGACGCAGAAGGTAGAAGACGAAAGACGGACGGCGACCGTCTTCCGATCGCCGTCCGTGCTAGTCCACAATGACAAGGAATGTCGTGTAGAGACCCAGATGGAGCCTGTCGCTGTTGGCGATTTCCACGGGGGGATAGACTTTGCCGGGCTCGCGTTGGTCGCGCGGCGGCTCAATCACAATATCGCCGTCGCCCGCGCCCGATTCGAGCACTGTGCCGTTGGTCGATCCAAGGCCCTGGGCGTACCAGTGCTCACCCTCGAGCCAAATGCGAAGATGCTCGCGCGATGCGTCGGCGCCCACATCGGTGATGCTGGGCGAGGTTTTGGGCAAAGAACCAATCACGGTGCCGCGCGGATCGCGTGTGAGGGGATGGATTTGCATGTCGGCGCAGTTGTCGGCATGGGTTCTGAGCAGACCGAGGTTGGGGGCGACGGTGCGCGGCTGCTCCAGGCTGCTCATAAAGCCACGTCCGACGGTAGTTTCGGTGGTGCCAAAGTGCCCGCCCGTCTTGCTGTCGCAAAAGCGCTCGACGGTGGCCACGCCCTGAACGGGATCGGCGAGCGCCCCCGTTGCCACAAAGAGCATAAGGTAAAGCGTGCTTTTCTCGCGCACGGTATTGCCGTCAAAGTTGTCGATGCGATTGAGGGCATTTGCATATAGGCGGCTGTCCAGCTTGTAGCTGGTGAGAGCCGACATCATTTCGTTGGCGGCCGGACCGCGATAGTGCTCGGCGATTGCCCGATAGGCGGACTCGCCGCCGCCGAGCTTGCTGCAGATTGCCGCGGAAAGGTTGAGCGTGGTGACGGTAAAGTCGCTGTAGATGGCGGGCGCGCACTGGTCAGGCTTGCGATGGACGATGTAACGGGTGAGATACGAGCGGTTGGAAGAGCATTTCTCGAGCAGGGTACTGCCGAGATAAGAGTTTCCATTGATAAGCATTCGGGCGATCTCGAGATGTTTAAGACCGCCGAACGAGCGAATATCGTTATAGAGGACCGAGCAAGGCGTCTCTGCTGCCACGGATACCTCCTTTGATTGCTTCCTAGCCAATATGGCGATAGGAATTAATGGCCCCCGGTGGGCGACGTATTAAATGGCTGCGCAATATATAGCGTAACCAAAGCAACATTATAGGCCACATGTTCGAAATTGCAGGAAGCCTGAGAGATTTGGTTTGGACTGGACGGAAATCCCCCTCTGTCTTGTTCTGTAACATTTGGACCCGGTTTTGCCCTGCATCTGTTACAGATTGAGACAATCGGCCAGGCCCGCCCCGTCCGCCTCGTCATCTGTGGTTTACGTGGGGGCATACGGAGTGCGGGTATACTAACCGGCGGCGAATCTGCTCCATCGCTTAGAGCTGCTGCGTCTGGACGGCGCGTGATAGGGCTGCCAAAGCGATCGCCAGCGTGCTGAGCAACGTCCCCTCTGTGCGCACCTGTTTTTGTATGTATTAGCGCACTACCAAGCACGCCCGCGCGGCCGCACGCCGTGCCCATTGCGCGTGCAGATAAGGAACAACAACATATGCGTAATTCTGTATCTGACGTCACCGACGCCGAGATTCTGGACGAGACCCGCGAGGCCATGACCCAGGCTGCCTTCGATGCCGCCGATGAGGCCAATGCCGCCCAGGCCGTCGAGTCCGCTACCGAGAGCCTGCCCGCCTTTGACGAGCTGGGCCTCTCCGACGAGATGCTTCGTGCTATCGAGAACCTGGGCTACACGGCGCCCACGCCCGTGCAGGCCGGCTCGATCCCCGTAGTGCTCGAGGGCCGTGACCTGCTTGCCGCCGCTCAGACCGGCACCGGCAAGACGGCTGCCTTTTTGCTGCCGACCATGAACAATCTGGAGCACATCGCTCCTCCCAAACCCGTGCGCGAGCGCGGCGGCCGCAACCGCCGTCGCGGTGTTAAAAAGCCCGAGGGCAACGGCCGCGGCCCCGTGATGCTCGTCATCACCCCCACGCGCGAGCTCGCCCAGCAGATCGACGAGGTCGCGAGCAAGATCGCCGACGTCACCGGCCATGTCGCCGTGACCGTCGTGGGTGGCGTGAGCTACAAGCCGCAGACCGCGGCACTCAAGTACGGCTGCGATATCCTGGTCGCCACGCCGGGCCGTCTGGTCGACCTGATCGAGCAGGGCGCCTGCCACCTGAACGAGGTCAAGGTGCTGGTACTCGACGAGGCCGACCGCATGCTCGACATGGGCTTTTTGCCCGCCGTCCGCCGCATTGTGCGCGAGACGCCGGCCGAGCGCCAGACGCTGCTGTTCTCGGCGACGCTCGACGAGGAGGCCGTGGGCGAGATCACCGACCTGGTGAGCGATCCGGCTCGCGTGGAGATCGCGCCCGCCACGTCGACCGCCGACACCGTCGACCAGTTTGTGTTCCCGGTGTCCATCGAGGCCAAAAACAACCTGTTGCCCGAGTTCCTCAAGAAGGAGGGCCCGGAGCGCACCATCGTCTTTATGCGCACCAAGCATCGCGCCGACAGCTGCTGCCGTCGTCTGGAGCGTAAGGGCATCAAGGCCGCCGCGATTCATGGCAACCGCAGCCAGGCCCAGCGCGAGCGCGCGCTTTCTGCCTTCCGCGACGGCACCGTCGACGTGTTGGTGGCAACCGATGTTCTCGCCCGCGGCATCGACATTAGCGACGTGCGCTACGTCGTGAACTTTGACGTGCCGGCCGAGCCGACCGACTATATCCACCGCATTGGCCGTACGGGCCGCGCCGGCGAGCTGGGCTGGGCCATTACGTTTGTGACCGAGCAGGACGTCGATGAGTTCTACGAGATCGAGAAGCTCATGGACAAGACGGCCGATATTTACGAAGCCGGCGACCTGCATGTGGGTCCCAACCCGCCTGCGGTTGATCCCGAGCGCGACCCTGCGGCCTTTAAGGTGAAGAAGAAGACTAAGCGCGGCAAGTCCAAGAGCAAGAAGAAGCTTGAGCAGGCGCGTCGCGACGGCAAGCGCAACGGCGACGATTACGGCGATGTTGCCGGTCGTTCCAACCGCGGTCGCGACGAGCGCCGCGGCGACGGCGAGCGTCCGAGCCGTCCCAAGCGCGGCGGCAAGACCCGCGTGCGCGAGGGCGTTCAGGCTCGCGTGGACGAGGCTGTTGAGAGCGTGGCTCGCGAGGTAGCTGCCGAGGAGCGCGGCGGTGCTGGTGCCGCTGAGCAGGCCCCGCGCGGCAACCGTGCCGAGCGTCGTGCCAAGCAGTTCCAGGGCGAGGCACACCGCCGTCGTCGTGAGGACGAGGACCGCGGCGGTCGTCGTCGTGTCGAGCGCGAGGACGAGGGCCGCGGTTCGCGCGGTGGCAAGCGCGGTGCGGGCGACCGCCGGCGTTCCGGCCGTGATGACGAGCGCGGCGGCCGTGATGAGCGTCGCGGCGGCGAGGGTCGCGGTGAGCGTACTGCCCGTGGCGGTGAGTCCCGTGGCGGCAAGCGCTTTGAAGAGCGCGGTAGCCGCGGCGGCGAGCGTCGCGAGGGTGCTCGCGGCAATGGCGGCCGCGGCGGCGCTGGTCGTTCTAACGAGTCGCGTGATCGTCGTGACCCGCGTGCCAGCCGCGATCGTCGCGATGACTGGCGCAACTACGACGATACCCGCGAAGAGCGTCGCGGCGGCTATCGTGGTGGTCGTGGCGGCAACCAGGCCGGCTCCCGTGGCGGCCGTGCCGGCGGTCGCGATAACCGTGGCAGCTACGGCAACAGCCGTGGCGGCAAGCGCGGTGGCAGCTCCCGTCGCCCCGGCGACGGCGGCGGCAAGCGCAAGTAAGATGCGCATCGCGCGCTAGCGTGAGACAAGCTAAGGGCCCGAGCAAACAACGCTCGGGCCCTTTTGTTTGCCGTGTCCATCGCTAATTCAAACGTGATGTTCTCGGGAATGCATCTGGGGGATGCCGAGGACCTATTTTTCGCCATGCAGCAATGGGTCCTATGGGGTGCGCCGTGCATTTTTTGGAGTATTCTGCAGTTCGAGTTGTCTGCATATGATTCGACGTCGCCAACGGTGGCCTTCGGATATCCCTAGCGAGCGTTCCGAGTCAGATTTCGCCGTTTTCCGGAGCAGGGGCGCGTCATTCTCGCCATGTCGGGACTTAAAATGATACGGCGCCCTACAGTTTTGCCCACCCGCGGCGGTGCTGGCGCGGTCACGTTGCAGAATACTCCGTTTTTTGCACGGGCCAGGATGGGGTACCTCAGGAGAACGCGGCGGTATCCAGTAAATATATGCAATCTGTACCGGGAATTATGCAAACCGAAAAGGCGGGCAGTATGGGTTGGTGTATCGGGCTGCCTAGCGCACCAAAACGGGGAGCTCCCCCCCCCATGCGCCGTATACTCTGTCTGAATGTGAAAGCGGCTTGACGCGTTGCCAGGCGTAGGGGAGGGTGTCTCGATGAGCGTATTCGAAATTGTGTTTAGTCCGACGGGTGGAACGCGGAAGGTGTCTGGCCTTGTGGCCGGGGCACTGGGCAAGAATACCGTTACCGTCGATCTGGCCGATAGCGGGCTAGATTTCAGCGCTGTCTCGATGACTGAGGACGACGTGGCCGTAATCTCTGTGCCGGCGTATGCCGGTAGAATCCCGGCTGTGGTGGCTGACCGGTTGGGCATGGTGCGCGGCAACGGGGCTCGGGCTGTTTTGGTTTGCGTATACGGAAACCGCGCGTTTGAGGACACGCTCGTAGAGCTGGAGGACGTTGCGAAGCGCGCCGTATTTAGGGTTGTTGCAGCGGTTTCTGCTATTGCTGAGCATTCCGTTGCTCGTCAGTTTGCTGCTGGGCGACCGGATGCGCAGGATGCGGCGCAGCTCGCAGAGTTTGCGCAGCAAATTCAGCAAAAGCTGTTGGCTGAGGATGCGTCCGGGCCCTCTATCCCCGGCAATCGTCCTTATAAACAAGCCGGAGGTCACCGCATGGCACCCGAGGCAACAGAGGATTGTGTCTCCTGCGGTGCATGCGCCGCGGCGTGCCCCGTTTGCGCTATCGACAAGAGTGACCCCAAACGAGCAGCTGGCGAGGCGTGCATCTCCTGCATGCGCTGCATCGCCGTATGTCCGCGAGGTGCTCGCAAGCTTGATTCCAACAAACTATCCGCTGTTTCCCAGATGCTGAGCAAGGTTTGCGTCGCGCGGAAGGAATGCGAGCTCTTCATCTAGCGCAAGTGAGATTGGTGCAAACAAACCTGGCCCTTTTGCACCAAAAACGATCCGTTTTCCTCCGTTCCCAAGGGATCATGTGATCCGAAGGAGACGGAGGAAAACGGATCAAAAAGGAAAAATAGTAAGGCGCTCTTTTTCACATTGAATATTGCAATTTGGTAACGCGTTTTATCAAATATGGCATTTATCTGCGGTAATGTTCTATTTCACCGCTGAGGGTGACATTTTATACCGCCTGCCGAACCGTATGGAGACCTCACAACTTTTTAGGTCAGTGTTGTGCGTGTAGCAATTTCGCCCGGCCTCGCCTCCGGGCTGCCATGTGAGAGGGGATCTTATGGCTCGACTGCACGTAATGGAACGCAGCCACGCTCAGGCCGTCATGGACGACCTGCACGATGCGCTCGGACGTCGTCTGGCGGTGAGTTCGCTCGCCCCGTGTCCCGTTGAGTTTACGGCAGCGCTCGTCAACCTGTGCTCCACCCAGAGCTGCGGCAAGTGCACGCCCTGCCGCGTGGGCCTAAGCGCGCTGAGCGACCTGCTCGCCGATGTGCTCGAAGGGCGCGCCGATGAGTCCACACTCAACCTGATTGAGCGCACGGCCCGCACCATCTACCTTTCGAGCGATTGCGCCATCGGCTACGAGGCCGGCGCCATGGCGCTCACGGCCATTCGCGGCTTCCGCGACGATTTTGAGCATCACATTCGCGAGCACTCCTGCGGCTTTGACCGCGAGGCCCGCGTCCCGTGTGTCTCGGGCTGTCCGGCGCACGTCGACATTCCCGGGTACATTTCGCTCGTCGAGGCCGGCCGCTATGCCGATGCCGTCAAGGTCATCCGCAAGAATAACCCGCTGCCGCTCGTCTGCGGCCTGGTGTGCGAGCATCCCTGCGAGATGCATTGCCGCCGTGGCATGGTCGACGACCCCATGAACATCCTCGCCCTCAAGCGTTTTGCCGTTGAGCACAGCGACCTCAACGACCACAAGCCGCATGTAGTGGACAACACCGGTAGGCGCGTCGCCGTGATCGGCGGCGGCCCGGCCGGTCTTTCCTGCGCCTACTACCTGGCCGTGATGGGCCACAAGGTGACCATTTTTGAGCAGCGCCACCACCTGGGCGGCATGCTGCGCTACGGCATCCCCAGCTATCGTCTGCCGCGCGAGCGCCTGCAGGCCGAGATCGACTGGGTCTTGAGCGCCGGCATCGACGTTGAGCTCGATCACTCCGTCAACGGCGAGGAGCTTGCCCGCCTGCGCGACGAGTTCGATGCCGTCTACCTGGCCATCGGTGCCCACAGCGATAAGAAGCTCGGCCTTCCGGGCGAAGAGGCGCCCGGCGTGGAGTCGGCCGTCAAGATGCTGCGTGCCATCGGTGACGACGAACTGCCCGACCTGAGCGGCCAGCGCGTGTGCGTCATCGGCGGCGGCAACGTGGCCATGGACGTGGCGCGCTCCGCCGTGCGCTGCGGCGCCGAAAAGGTAAGCATCGTCTACCGCCGTCGCATCTGCGATATGACGGCTCAGGACGCCGAAATCGCCGGCGCCCAGGCCGAGGGTTGCGAGGTTCTGGAGCTCACGGCGCCGCTCGCCATCGAGACGGGCGAAGATGGTCGCGTGAGCGGCCTGCGCGTGCAACCGCAGATTATCGGCGAGCCTCGCCGTGGGCGTCCGGCCCCGCGTGCCGCAGCCACGCCCGAGCGCGTCATTCCCTGCGAGCGCGTGTTTGTGGCCATTGGCCAGGACATCGATTCCAAGCCGTTTGAGGACATGGGCATCGCCTGCAAGTGGGGTCGCGTCGTTACCGATTCGGACGGCGCCGTGCCCAACTTCGATGGCCTCTTTAGCGGCGGCGACTGCCAGACCGGTCCCGCCACCGTCATCCGTGCCATCAACGCCGGCCGCGTGGCTTCGGCAAACATCGACCGCTACCTGGGCTTTGACCACAAGATCAAGCTCGACGTGGAGCTGCCGACCGTGCAGTTTAAGGGCAAGCACGAGTGCGGCCGCTGCGAGCTGGGCGAGCGCGAGGCCGGCGAGCGCATTCACGATTGGAATCTGGTCGAGCAGGGTCTCACCGAGGAGGAGGCGCGCCAGGAGGCGAGCCGCTGCCTGCGCTGCGACCACTTTGGTTTTGGCGCGTTCCGCGGAGGGAGGAACCTGGAATGGTAGAGCTCAACAACCCCACTGTCAGCGATAACACCGAAAGCGGAGCACTCAATATGGTCAAGCTCACTATCGATAATTGCGAGGTCGTGGTGCCCGAGCACACCACGATCCTGGACGCGGCCAAGTCCGTCGGCATCCAGATTCCCACCCTGTGCTACCTGCGCGATCTGAACGAGATCGGCGGCTGCCGCGTGTGCGTGGTCGAGGTTGAGGGCTGCGACCAGCTGGTTGCCGCCTGCAACAACTACGTGCTCGATGGCATGGTGGTCCACACCAACAGCCCCAAGGCCCGCGAGGCGCGCCGCACCAACGTGCAGCTGCTGCTTTCGCAGCACGATTCACGCTGCACGAGCTGTGTGCGCAGCGGTAACTGCAACCTGCAGACCATTGCCAACGACCTGGGCATTTTCTATCTGCCGTATCAAAGGCATTTGGCGGGCGAGGGCTGGGATTTCGATTTCCCCATCATCCGCGAAAACGACAAGTGCATTAAATGCATGCGCTGCATCAAGGTGTGCGAGAGCGTACAGGGCCTAGGGATTTGGGACCTGACCAACCGCGCCACGCATACCGCCGTGGGCACCCGCGGGCGCGTGCCGATCGGCAAGACCGATTGCGTCGCGTGCGGCCAGTGCATCACGCATTGCCCGACGGGCGCGCTGCGCGAGCGCGACGACACCGAGACCGTGTTTGACGCGCTCGCTAATCCCGACAAGATCGTGCTGGTGCAGATCGCGCCGGCCGTGCGTAGTGCTTGGGGCGAGGAGCTCGGCATTCCGCGCGAGGAGGCAACCGTCGAGCGTCTGGCTTGCGCGCTGCGCCGCGTAGGCTTTGAGTATGTGTTCGATACCGATTTCTCGGCCGACCTCACCATTATGGAGGAGGGCTCCGAGCTGCTCGAGCGCCTGGGCGCCGCCGCTAAGGGTGAGGGCGACAGCCGCGGCTGGCCCATGTTTACGAGCTGCTGCCCGGGCTGGGTGCGCTTTGTGAAGGCACGTTACCCCGAGTTTGTCGACAGCCTGTCCACGTCAAAGTCGCCGCAGCAGATGTTCGGCGCTATCGCCAAGACCTACTACGCCAAGGTGCTGGGCGTGGAGCCCGAGCGTCTGTTCGTGGTGTCCGTTATGCCATGCACGGCCAAGAAGGCCGAGTGTGCGCTGCCGAGCATGATGGGCGAGGGCGGCGCGCCCGACGTGGACGTTGCGCTGACGGTGCGCGAGATGGTGCGCATGATCCGCGCGAGCCACGTGAGCGTTGACACGCTGGTCGAGGAGCCGCTCGATACGCCGTTGGGCTTTGGCACGGGCGCGGGTGTGATCTTTGGCGCCACGGGCGGCGTGATGGAGGCCGCCGTGCGCTCGGCATATTACCTGGTGACGGGCAAGAACCCGGATGCTGACTTCTTCACTGACGTGCGCGGACTCGAGGGCTGGAAGGAGGCCGTGGCCGATATCGACGGTACCAAGGTGCGCGTCGCCGTGGCGCACGGGCTGGGCAACGCCGCCCGTCTGCTCGACGCGATTCGCGACGGCCGTGTGAGATATGACTTTGTTGAGGTCATGGCGTGCCCGGGCGGCTGCGTCGGTGGCGGCGGTCAGCCCATCCACGACGGCTGCGAGCTGGCGGCTGAGCGTGGCCAGGTGCTGTGGAGCCTGGATGCGAAGGCGGACATTCGTTTCTCGCACGAGAATCCCGATGTCCAGGCGTGCTACCGCGAGTTTTTGGGCGCGCCGCTCTCGCCGCTGGCCGAGGAGTTGCTGCATACCGACCATCATGCCTGGTCGATGCCTAACGAGGGGACATGCTAGCGATGCGCGCGTTTGATGTTGAGATGTCGCGCCGGGGGTTTGCCTCGGCGCTCGCCGCGGGCGCCCTGTCACTTGCGCTCGCGGGCTGTGGCGGCGGGGCTGCCGGTGCCGGGTCCGCCGCGGGCTCGGTTGCCACGGACGGCGCCGGTGCTGCCGCAGAGCCGGTCGAGGTGCACGTCGCCTCGCTCAAGGGTCCGACGTCGATCGGTCTGGTGCAGTTTATGGACCAGGCAGCCGACGGTGCCACGGACAACGAGTTCGACTTTGCGATCAGCGCCGCAGCCGACGAGATCGTGCCCAAGGTGATTCAGGGCGATGTCGATATCGCCCTAGTGCCCGCCAACGTGGCGAGCGTGCTCTACAACAAGACCGAGGGCGCGGTGCAGGTCATCGACATCAACACACTGGGCGTGCTGAACGTTGTGACGGGTAACGCGGACGTTACCTCGTTTGGCGATCTGGCGGGCCATACCGTCTATATGACGGGCAAGGGCACCACGCCGGAGTACGTCATGAACTACCTGCTGGAGCGCGCGGGCCTGACCGGCCAGGTGACGCTCGAGTTTAAGAGCGAGCCCACCGAGGTGCTGTCGGCCCTGCTTGCCGATCCGTCCGCCGTGGGCGTGCTGCCGGAGCCGTTCAAGACCGCTGCTATCGCCAAGAGCGAAGGCAAGCTTTCGGCACCGGTGAGCCTGACCGATGTGTGGGATGAGCTGGCGGGTGACACGGGTTCGCGCCTGCTGACGGGCGTGACCGTGGTGCGCCGCGCGTTTGCCGAGGAACATCCCGAGGCCGTGGCGGAGTTCTTGAGCTGTCATGCGGCGAGCGTTAAGGCTGTCAATGCGGCGCCGGCAGACTGGGCGCAGGCCGTGGTCGATGCGGGTGTCGTCGATAACGCCGCGATTGCCGAAAAGGCGATTCCCGGGTGCATGCTTGTATGCCAGACGGGGAGGGATATGAAGGCGGCGCTCGGTGGGTACCTGCAGGTGCTGGCCGATGCGGACGCGAGCGCCGTGGGCGGCAAGCTCCCGGCTGACGATTTCTACTACATGGAGTAGCCCGTGCGTGCGTTTGCTCGACAAATGACAGAGCGTATGAAGGCGGTGGCGGCAGCAGGTGCCGTTGCCGCCTTTTGGCTTGCCGTGTGGGTGCTGATGGCGGGTTTCGTGGCGCAGCCGTTGATTTTGCCGGGGCCGGGCGCCGTCGTGGTGGCGTTGCTGCGACTGGTATGCGATGTCGGCACATGGGCGATTCTGGCAGGCTCGGGTGCGCGAATCTTGGGCGGGCTGGCGCTTGCCGCGGTGTGCGGCGGCGTACTGGCGGGAGTCTCGGTGCGATCGCTGACGTTTGCCCGCTTGGTGGCGCCGGCGCTTTCGTTTGTTAAGGCGACACCGGTTGCCTGCGTGGTGGTCCTGCTGCTCATTTGGTTGGGGTCGGCGCGCGTGAGCATTGCGGCGGTCTTTTTGATGGCGCTGCCGGGCGTATATTTTTCGCTGGTCGAGGGCTTGACGCAAGTGGATGGGCCGCTGGAGCGGATGTTTCGTCTGCATGGCGTGCGGGGTTGGCGTCTGTTTTGTGCCCACACCTGGCGCGAAGTCCTGCCGTTTGTGCTTTCGTGCGCCCGCGCTGTGATCGGCATGAGCTGGAAGGCCGGCGTGGCGGCGGAGCTGATCGGCATGGCGGTGGGCACCGTGGGTGAGCGCATCTATCAGGCGAAGCTGCTCATCGAGACGGCTGACCTGCTGGCTTGGACCGTGCTAGTCGTGGCGGCATCGTGGGCATGCGAGCGTGTGCTGGTGTGGCTGCTGCGGGTTTCGGGGCCCGTAGCGTGGCGCGCTGCCGTGCGGGCGCATGGGTGTGGTAGTCGCGGACGTGCGGGCGGCTCTGCTGGCGGCAGGGCTCCTGCGGAGCTTGCGTTCGCCGTGGGCGATCGCGCTCCCTGGGCACCGGCGCTCGACGGACTGGTACTTCGCGTGCCCGCCGGTGGGCGTACCTGCGTGATGGGCGCTTCGGGCGTGGGCAAGTCGACGCTGCTTGCGCTGGCGGCGGGCGAGTGCGCGCCGTGCTCCATGGTGTTTCAGGATGTGCGCCTGGTAGAGGGCGCCTCGGCTTTGGATAACGTGCTGGTGTGCGCCGACGCGCGCGTGGATGCCTCGAGTGCCGCAGCCCTGTTGCGCCTGCTGGTGCCGGGGGTCGATGTACATGCTCGTGTGGCCGAGCTCTCGGGCGGGCAGCGCCGTCGCGTCGAGATTGCCCGAGCCCTGCTGTGCCCAGGCGACGCGGTGATTCTGGACGAGCCCTTTACCGGTCTAGATACCGCTGCGCGCGACGCATGCGCCGAGGCCGTGCTCGACTTGCTCGACGGCCGTATGCTGTTGCTTGCCACGCACGATTCCGCTGACGCTCGGGCCCTCGATATCTCGGACATCATCACGCTCTAAATACTTACCCAGCAACAAAATGATCCGTTTTTCTCCGTCTCCATAGGGCCGGGTATGGTATTCTATCTGCTGGGTAATACTTAGGAATACCAAGTAATACCAACGCCGTAGAAACAAACTCCAGATGCGGGCCAATCGGGTTGCCTTCACAGCCCGTCGCCCAGCCGCGTGGCCCGCATCTATCCGCATCACCGTCGTTTCAAAAAGGAAGCGCCATGGCAGAACACATGACCCCGGTTGTCGCGAAGGTCTTGCCCGAGGAAAAGGCGGCCTTCGCGGCGGCAACCCAGCTCGTGGGCACCACGCCGTCCAACGCCATCCGCATGTTTATCGCCGCGTTCAATCGCTGCGGCACCTTCCCGTTCGACATTTCGCCCAACGGGGCCTTTGGCGCTGCGCCCGATTTTCGTCAACAATGACCGTCCCAAACTGCCGGCACTTGGGGACGTTCCTTTTAATATGAGCAGGACATTGTCAAGAGGCAAAATCGGGCCTGGCCCCAACGATATGGGGTCAGGCCCTCTCCCTATATCAGCCCGTCCGCGGCGACCTCGGCGTGTCTTCCCGACGCTCGTCTTTGCAGTTTAATATCCGCCCGTGGCGATCTCTCGCTGGGCAATCCGTTGCTACGGCTGAGGCTTCTTCGTCGAACCGACAGTCTGTGCACGCGTGTGGCGCCCTGGGCGCTCGCAGAAAAGGGACCTGAGGTTCGCCTCAACGGCTTCGGACCGAACCGCTTCCGGGGTGATCGGCTTATGTGCGGGGGACCGGCCCCCTACGCCTCCTCGGCCATGAGGCCGACCGCCCACACCCAGCAGGCGAGCTCGCGCGCCGTGGCCACGTTCGCCTTGTTGCCGTGGACCCCGCGCGCGAGCAGCGCCTCCCGCCTCTCGACCAGCCTCCGCACGCCCTTGGCGGCATGCCTGCGGGCGACCCGGTCCGGGGCCTGGCCCCTGGCGGGCTCCTTCGGCCGCCCCGAGCACGTCAGGTAGTGCCACGCGGCCTTGTTAGCGTCAATATAATTTTCACCATTTCCACCAACGCATTTTCGCCAATCGCGCCAACGCGGATACACCGGATTCGCCAACGCGGATGTGCCGCTTTCGGCGCCTAGGCGCCCTCCTCCTTCCCGTCCTCACCGCCGA
>DBFWCI010000055.1:0-5769 GCA_048485235.1 Collinsella sp. | reverse complement strand
CGGGCCCTCTACGGGGCAGGGGCAGACGGCCATCCGGAGGCGCCCGATCGGCGGCCCCTCGGGGCTTGCCCGTATCGTAGGCAATGCGCCGAATGCTCGCCATCGAAATTTATCGGTGGCCCACTTCAGACTGTAATGGGTAGCTGGGGCTAGAGCTCCAACGTGAGGGTGACAGGGCAGTGGTCGCTGCCGAAGATGTCGCCACGGATACCGGTGTCGCGTACGTTGTCGGCGATTGCGTCGCTTACCAGGAAGTAGTCGATGCGCCAGCCTGCGTTGTTCTTGCGGGCATTAAAGCGGTAGCTCCACCAGCTGTAGACGCCCTCGACGTCGGGGTTTGCCGCGCGCCAGGTATCGGTAAACCCGGCGTTGAGCAGTTCGGTAAACTTGCCGCGTTCTTCGTCCGAAAAGCCGGCGTTGCCGCGGTTGGACTTGGGGTTCTTAAGGTCGATCTCCTCGTGCGCCACGTTAAAGTCGCCGCAGGTCACGACGGGTTTGCCGGTCTCGCGCTCGAGCGCGCTCAAAAAGTCGCGGTAGGCATCGTCCCAGGCCATGCGCACGTCGATGCGGGCGAGTTCGTTTTGCGCGTTGGGCGTGTAGACATCCACAAACCAAAACTTGTCGAACTCGAGCGCACAGACGCGGCCCTCGGTTGCGGCTTGGGCGACGAGCTCGGCCGCCTCGCCCTCGCCGGCGTAGGGTAACAGCGCGTCGGCGTGCAGCACGCGCAGCGGTTCCTGGCGGCTAAAGACCGCAGTGCCCGAATAGCCTTTACGCTCGGCGTAGCTCCAGATTTGGTGATAGCCAGGCAGATCGATATCGACCTGGCCCTCCTGCAGCTTTGTCTCCTGCAGCGCCAGGATATCGACGTCGAGTTCTTGCGCGATCTGGATAAAGCTCGGGTCCTTTTTGAGCACGGCGCGCAGGCCGTTAACGTTCCACGAGGCGAAAGTGTAAGTCTGAGGCATGGTGTCCTTTCGACGGGGTTGGCAGGCTTAAGATTAGCGCAACAGGGGCGCGGTGGGCTCCGCGCATGCTGACTTAAAGGCCGCATGCTGGGACGTCGTCCAACGCTGCCCGACTAACAAGGACGGAGGACTCATATGACGCAGGCGATAACGGACTCCAAACAGGCCTCCGCCGCGCTGGCGGAGCTGTTTGGCACCCACAAGCGCGTGGTCTTCTTTGGCGGCGCGGGCGTTTCCACGGCGAGTGGCATCCCCGATTTCCGCAGCGTGGACGGCCTATATCACCAACAGTTTGCCTACCCGCCCGAGACCATGCTCTCGCATAGCTTTTACGAGGTGCACCCGGCCGAGTTCTTCGACTTCTACCGCACCAAGATGATCGCGCTTGGCGCCAAGCCCAACCGCTGCCACACCAAGCTGGCCGAGCTGGAGCGCGCCGGCAAGCTAAATGCCGTGGTGACGCAAAACATTGACGGCCTGCATCAGATGGCCGGCTCACAGCGCGTGTTCGAGCTGCACGGATCGGTCCATCGCAACATTTGCCAGTCGTGCGGCGCGGTCTATAGCGCCGAGTGGATTTGCTCGCGCGAGCACGAGGACGCCGCGGGCGTGCCCGTGTGCCCCGCGTGTGGCGGGCGCATTAAGCCCGATGTGGTGCTCTACGAGGAGCCGCTCGATGAGCACGTGCTGACCGGCGCCGTTGCCGCCATCGCCGCGGCCGATGCCCTCATTGTGGGTGGGACCTCGCTCGTGGTGTATCCGGCGGCAGGCCTTACGCGTTACTTTACCGGCGATACGCTGGCCATATGCAACCTTGCTCCCACCGATCAGGATGCAAATGCCGACCTGCTGATTTCTTGCGACATCGCGGCCGCGTTTGCGTTCTAGCCCGCGCGCGCGGATACAATAGAAAGACTGAGTGCAAAGCGACCCCGCCGCCAGCTCCCCAAGCTCGGCGGCGTGGGCATTTTAGGAGGATGTTCATGGCGAACGACAGCAAGACATGGCGGTGCGGAAAGTATGAGCTCAGCTTTGACCGTCCGCGCATCATGGGCGTCCTCAACGTGACGCCCGATTCGTTTAGCGATGGCGGGGAGCACTTCGACCCGGATGCCGCCATCGAGTACGGCCTGGCGATGCTCGACGCCGGCGCCGACATCATCGACGTGGGCGGCGAGTCCACGCGCCCCGGTTTTACCCCGGTCAACCCCGACGAGGAGGCTCGCCGCGTGCTGCCCGTGGTGCGCGCGCTGGCCAAGGAGGGCGCCATCGTCTCGATCGACACGCGTCATGTGGCGGTTGCCAAGGCGGCCGTGCGCTGCGGCGCCTCGATCGTCAACGACGTGACCGGCTTCACCGATCCCAAGATGGTCGAGTTTGTTAAGACGAGCACCTGCGGCGTCATCGTGATGCATGCCGGCGAGGTCGCCGCGCCCACCCGCACGCACGCAACGGTGCAGCTCGATACCTCGGCAGCGGCGTTTGTTGCCGAGAAGGCGCGCGAGGCGGCTGCCGAGGCCGCGCGTGAGGCCGAGAAGCCGGCTCGCCGCCGTCGCGGCAAGTTGCTGGGCGAGCCTAAGCCGGAGGCCAAGCTTCCGGGCGGCGTGGTGCAGCCCTCGTTGCCGTTTGGCGAACCGGAGCCCACGTCCGAGCCTGCAAGCGAGCAGGAGACGCCGGCCGCCGAGCAGGTTGCTGCCGCCGAGACCGTCGCGCCCGCGCCCGAGGCCGCGCCCGCAGCCACCGAGGTCGCATCGGAGTCCAATGACCACCTGGCAGCCATGATGCGCCGCAGCGCCCGCCGCGAGGAAGCCTACGTGCCCACCTCGCAGCTCCGCCGCTTCACCCTGCCCGATTCGGCGCCCATCATGCGCCGCGTTATGGGCTTTCTGTCCGACCAGGCCCGCACGCTCATCCATGCCGGCGTGTCGCGCGACCGCATCTGCATTGATCCTGGCCCGGGCTTTGGTAAGTCGGCTAACGAGGACATCGTCATCCAGCGCGAGACTGCCAAGATGGCGTCACTGGGCTATCCGCTCATGTGCGCCGTGTCGCGCAAGCGCTTTGTGGGCGCCGTCTCGGGTGTGACCGAGGCCGCCGAGCGCGATGCCGCTACGTTTGGCGTGTGCCTGGGCGCCATCCAGGCCGGTGCCAACATCGTGCGCGTGCACGACGCCGCGGGTTTTGCGCAGTTCCTGAACGGTTACTGGGCGGTTGCCAAGCCGCAGCCGCGCCGCGCGTTTGTGGCTGTGGGCTCCAACCTGGGGCATCGCTGCGACAACATCCGCGCTGCACGCGAGATGATCGCCGAGATTCCACTCACCTGCGTGTCCAACTCCTCCAAGATCTACGAGAGCGAGCCTGCCTACGAGACGCGCCAGGACGCGTTTGCCAACGCCGTCATCGAGATCAAGACCGAGCTGGCGCCGTTGGTGCTGCTCGACGAGCTTATGAAGATCGAGGCCGAGCTGGGGCGCGACCGCTCCAAAAAGGCCAAGGCCAACGGTCCGCGCACCATCGACCTGGACCTGCTGTGGATGGACGGCGAGACCCACGGCGGCAAAAAGCTGCGCCTGCCGCATCCGCTGATCGGCGAACGCGATTTTGTGCTGGTGCCGCTCGAGGACCTGATGCACGACCCGGCGCGGTTCTTCCGCTACAACGGCGTCGAGGTCAAGGAGCCCGAGGACCGCGTGGGCCATATCGTGGGCGAATTGGGGCGTATGTAGATGATCGAGATGAATGCTGTTGCCGCCGGCACCGAGCTCGACGCCGCGCGCGATGCGGGCCGCGAGGGTGCGTCCGCGGGCTGGTGCGCGTGGAACGCGGGCGATGCATCGCTGACGTTTTCGCTGGTCGTGCGTCCGGATGTGAATATGCATGCCTTCCACGGCCTGCCGTTTGTGGCCGCGATGGGCATGATGGACGCGCTCGTGGGCACGGCTTCGACGCCGGGGTTGGGCCTTGCCGGTAAGGTGGGTATCCAGTGGCCGAGCGATATCGTGTGCGGTGCGCCTGCGTTTGAGACGTCGCTCGCGCGTGTTGTCGTCAACGGCGGTGCCGGAGCTGCGGGCATGTTCGGTGCCGTGACGGTGGATATTGAGCGTTCGGCGCTGAGCGAGCTCGGTGTAGATGTGGCCGACGAAGCGCTGGTCGAGGAGTTGGCCGCCGCCGTGCTGGCCCGCGTGGACGCCTGGGCGGTTGTTGCCAACACGCCGCAAGGCGCCGCAGGGCCGCTGGCTCCCGTGCTGGGCGAGTACTTTGACATGGTGCCACTGCTGGGTCGTCAGGTCGCGGCGGTGTCGCCCAACGGTTTGCCGCTTGCGGCCGGTGTGTTTGCGGGCCTGGACATCTGGGGTCGCGCGACCATTAAGACCGACGCCGGCGAGCAGGAGTTTCCGCCCGAGGCCGTACGAATTCGCGGACTGTAGCGCGAGGCGCCAGCGCTCAAAGACAACGATGACAACAAGACCCTCCTCGGCCTGTGCCGGGGAGGGTTTCGCCTATCTGGGGAATAGGCTTGGCGAGCATTTGCGGGGACTGTGGCATCGGGCGTGCTTGACTTAAGCCCCTGCTCTATCCCAGCTCCTGCATGCGGCGGTAGATTTCGCAGATACCCTTGATGGTGAGCTGTCCGTCGACCACGTCGAAGGCATCGGTCGAATCGGCGACGATGCTGGCGAGACCGCCCGTGGCGATAACGGTGGCATCCTCGCGGCCCAGCTCGCGCTTCATGCGCGCGACCAGGCCCTCAGCCATGGCGGCGGCGCCCGTTACGGCGCCGACCTTGATGCACTCCTCGGTATCGCGGCCGATGGCGTGCTCGGGCGCCTCGAGCGGCACGCTGGCGAGCTTGGCGGCACGGGCGGCAAGCGCGTCCATGGAGATACGAATGCCCGGCGCGATCGCTCCGCCAATGTAATAACCGTCCTCATCGATGACGTCGATATTGGTCGCGGTGCCAAAGTCCACCACGATCGCCGGCGCGCCATAGAAGGTCTCGGCAGCGACGGCGTTGGCGATGCGGTCGGCACCAACGGCCTGGGGGCGCGCCGCCCGCAGCTTGGTTACGGCGGCCGTCTGCGGCCCGATGACGATGGCGTCCGCGGCAATGCGGTCGGCCACGGCGTGCCACTCGCGCGAGAGCTGCGGCACCACGCCCGCAAAGGCGATCGCGTCGACCGCATCGAGCGAAAGGCCGTACATCTTAAAGAAACCCATCAGGCGCACATGGATCTCGTCGGCGGTATAGGAGCGGTCGGTGGGCATACGCCACGACTGCACCAGCTCGTCTCCGTCAAACAGCCCCATGGCCGTCTGCGTGTTTCCCATATCGATAGCGAGCAGCATGTCTACTCCCGGTGTTGGCATAAAAGGACGCGCACCATTGTATACGTGCCGTCGACGGCGCTCGGCTGCGATTCGTTTACGGTGATAGGGGCTGAGGGGTTTAAATATGAAGGAATTATGCTCTACGAGATTTTCCTTGCCGTTTACCGAACTCCCGCGTAATATTCTTTCTTGCGCACATGAGGCGCCCAGACATTGCGGGGTGGAGCAGTCTGGTAGCTCGCCGGGCTCATAACCCGGAGGTCGTAGGTTCAAATCCTGCCCCCGCGACCAAGAACTTGCAGCTCGTCGGCCTAGCCGGCGAGCTTTTTTGTTTCAAGACTTTAGTCCGCTGGCCGCGCAGCGGCCAGCTTTAAACCACCCGCTACGCGGGTGGAGACAAACGGCTTTACAAAGCCACCCCTCCGACCGATATTGACGATTGTTCAGGCCGTCAAGAATTCGAGTCGAAGGG
>DBFWCI010000054.1:0-39974 GCA_048485235.1 Collinsella sp. | reverse complement strand
CCGCGGCCTCACTCGGTCACCTGGAACATGGGAGACGGCGGTCGACGAAACTGGAGAGGAGGTATTACGAGCTCCTGTGCGAATTGAAGGGAGCGCTCCCGCAAACTGCCTATTGACAACTTATAGGAGCGTCGGTTTTATTTTTCGTTTTCCCGGCATGGTTGAGGGTATCCAATTAAACGTAGTAGATAGGCCCGTTTTGTGGCATACAACCCATTCAAGCCCAATCTCGAAGGCTAAAGAGAGCCTCTCATCAACGCTTGCGAGCAAAAACCAAATAGAATGAAAGGCAAACGGAAAGCCCGTTTGACGAGCGGAGGACATATGCGCGACGTAACCGAAAGCGACTGGAAGCTGTTTAAGAAAATGCTTCCTCAATGGCAAGAACGTTATATGGAAAAGCTCATCGGCCAGTACGTTGAGATGCTGAACGGCGACAGTGAAGCGTCCAGTAGATTTTGGGCACTAGAAGAGCGCCTCAATAGAGACAAGCTGTCCTCAGGCGTAATTGCAAACGACATTCGCCGCAGCACAATGCACCGCGAGATAGCCAATTTGCTTATCGACAGCGTTATCACCCTTGACGACCTTGACGGTTTTACCGAGGACATTAAGAGCTATGCGCAACACTGGATTGGACAGTAAGAGCACTAAGCGACAAACATCCCCAGCAAAACGAGGCAAACGCCGGGCCACCTAATGGTTGTCCAGCGTTTGCCCGGATAAAACCTGCCAAAATAAACCTGTCCCTTTTTGGCAGGTTACTCAGCACTCTTGAGGGCGCCGACCATGTCGATCTTGTTGAGGGTTCGGTTGGTGGCGAGGTTGACGATAATCGTAAAGCCGAAGGAAAGTACCACGGCAAGCACGTAGCTTAGCGGCTCGACCTCGACGTCAAAGTACAGCGACGGCATCTGCAAAATGTACGTAAAACTCTCGGCCAGCAAGCCGCCCAGCGGCACGCCCAGCGCAGCGCCGATCGCCGTGAGGATCAACGTCTCCTTGTTGACGTAATGGTGCACCTCGCCACGGCGGAAGCCCAGCACCTTGATGGTCGCCAGCTCGCGTTCGCGCTCGGAGATATTCGTGTTGGACAGCGTAAACACCACCACAAACGACAGGCACGCCGCCATAAAGGTCACGAGCACCACGACGGAATTGATAATAGTGAAGTTCGCCTCAAAGTTCTCCCAATGCTCGGCCGTGCTCGAAATCGAAAGCCAGCCGTCACTCTTAAGCTTCTTGCTAAACGCAATCTGGTCGGCCGACGAACCCTTGAGCAGCGCAAAGATGCCATTGAGGCGTGCGCTTCGACCGAACGCGCGCTCATAGGTGCTCTGCGTCATGTAAAGCGTGTTGCCCAGATAGTTAAGCGAAATGTCGCTGACTTTGACCTTGGCGACGTTAAGCGACGAATCTTGGACCTGCGCCGTGTCGCCCGGCTGAATCCCGAGAACCAGCTGTGAACTCTTGCTCAGATACACGTCTCCGTCACGCAAAGACAGCGGCTCTTTGGACTCATCCTCGAGACGCACGTAGTCGTCCAGGTCGTTCGTGCGGTCATCGGGCACCACGATCAGCTGCACGGTCTCGCTCTTTCCGCCAAACGTAAAGGTAACGTTGTCGGTCATGATCGGCAGCGTCGAAGACACCGTCACGTTAGAATCCTTGGCCGCGCTGCGCTCATCCAATGCCGCGCACGTCTGCGAAAAATCGTCGGGATTGGCAACCGCCAGCAAGTCATAGCGCGTGATATGCCCATACTGCTTGGGCGAAAGCGCGACCGACGTGTCGCGAATACCCATACCGCAGATCACAAGCGCGGTGCAACCCGCGATACCGAAGATGGTCATAAAGGCGCGCTTTTTGTAGCGGAACAGGTTACGTGCTGCCACCTTGTTCAAAAAGCCCATGCGGCGCCAGATAAAGCCGATGCGCTCGAGCAAGATACGCGAGCCGGCGCGCGGGGCCTTGGGGCGCATGAGCGAGGCCGGGGTCTCGGCCATCTCGTGGCGGCAGGCGATAATCGTGGCGCCCACCACGCCCACGGCAAACAGCGCCACCGAAACGATCGAGGACACGATGTCGTACGAAAGCAACATCTGGGGCAGCGAGTACATGTCGTCGAACACCGTAAACAGGAACAGCGGCAGGCCCACAAATCCGATGATGTTGCCGAGCACGCCGCCGATCAGGCACGCCCACAGCGCATAGTCCACGTATTTGGACAGGATGCGCTCGCGCGAGTAGCCGAGCGCCTTGTACAGGCCAATGAGCGTGCGCTCCTCCTCGACCATACGCGTGGCGGTGGTGAGGCTGATGAGCACGGCGACGATAAAGAAGATGAACGGGAACACCGTGGCGATGGCTTCAATTGACGAGCTATCGCTCTCCACGCTCGAGTAGCTTGCGATATTGCCGCGGTCCTGGATGTACCAGGTGCATTCGCCCAGGTCGGAAAGCTCGGCGCGGGCGTCGGCAAACTGTTGGTCGGCGGCGGCACGGCGCTGGTCCAGGTCGGCTTGCGCCTGCGCACGCTCGTCGCTGCCCTCGGCCATGCGATTGATGTTGTCCTGCTCGATCCCAAAGACCATATTCGCCTGACGCTCAGCCGCATCCAAGCTCGCCGGCGTATCGGCCGTCAGCTCCTGGGCACGCGCCTTCTCACGCTCCTCGCGGATCTTCTCGATATTGCCCTTGACCTCATTGGTCTTTGCCGCGTAGGCATCCGAATAGGAGTTGAGGCTCTTGGCTCCCTCGACGATCACGTGGACCGCGGAGTAGGAAGAAGATGTCGCGGCGTCCTCGCTCACATAGAACTTATAGTCCGCCGCCGAAGCAGCGCGAAAGGCGTTGACTGTCGAGTCAGAACTTACATCAGTGGGGTCGAGGACCTCAGCCGTAATGGTGTAATCGCCCGCGGCAAACTGGTCCTTGGCGCTTTGATTGGACGAGCTCGCGTCATTGGCGGCAAAACTCACCGTATCGCCGATTTTCTTGCCCGATGCCTTCAGGAACTTCGAAGTCACCGCGACTTCATCGGCGCTCTCGGGCAAATCGCCGTTCACGAGCACCGGCTGATCGATGTTCTCCTTGGAGAGACTCTGCACGACCACGCGCTCGCGCGTTGTGCCCACGGCGGTGTAGGCGGTCTCGGTGTAGATGCCCTCGGCCGTTTCGACGCCATCGACCTCTTGTATGGCGTCGAGATCATCGTCAGTCAGGCCATAGGTCGACTGCACGTTAATGTCATAGACATTTTGCTGGTCGAAGTAGGCATCAACCGAATCACACAGGTCCTCGCAACCCGCCTTAAGGCCGCACATCACGCTCACGCCAAGCGCGGTGATGACCACGATTGACAAAAAGCGCTTAAGACTGCCTCGGATTGTGCGGTAGATGCCACGGCGAAAAACCGTCGGCACCATATCGTTTGAGCTTTGGGCAGTGCGGTAGGTCGTAAAATCCTGCTCGCGCTCCGTGTTCTGCGCGTCGCGGCGTAGGCTGTTTTGGCGGTCTTGGTCCATGGGCGCTACCACTCGATCGTCTCGATAGGCACGGGATTTTGCTGGACCGTCTCGCTCTCCACGCGACCGTTCTTAAAGCGGATCAGGCGATCGGCCATGGGCGCCAGCGCGGAGTTGTGGGTGATGATGATGACCGTAATGCCCTGCTTGCGGCAAGTGTCCTGCAGCAGCTGCAAGATCTGCTTGCCGGTTTTATAGTCAAGTGCGCCCGTGGGCTCGTCGCACAAAAGCAGCTTGGGGTTCTTTGCCAGTGCGCGGGCAATGGACACGCGCTGCTGCTCGCCGCCCGAAAGCTGCGCGGGGAAGTTGGCGAGGCGCTCACCCAAGCCAACCTGGCAAAGCGTTTGCTCGGCATCGAGCGAATCAGGGCAGATTTGCGCCGCAAGCTCAACATTTTCGAGCGCCGTCAGGTTGGGGACCAGATTGTAGAACTGGAAGACAAAGCCGACGTCGGCGCGGCGGTATTCCACGAGCTGCGCCTCGTTAGCGGAGCTCACATCGCGCCCGTCCACCGTCACGGTGCCGGAAGTCGCCGTATCCATGCCGCCCAGAATGTTGAGCGCCGTGGTCTTGCCGGCACCCGAAGCACCCAAAATGATGGCGAGCTCGCCGCGCTCGACCGTAAAGCTCGCGCCGTCGAGTGCGTGAATGCGGGCGTCGCCCTCGCCGTATGCCTTGATGACGTCTTTGAATTCGATATAAGCCATCGATCGGTTCCCATCTGGTCGGATAACTCTTTAGTATTACCCATTTCGCACCGACCAAAAAGGGACAGGTTCATTTTGGCAGGTTTTATATGGGGAAACGGCAGCTATAGATGAGGCGCCGGGGAGGCAGAGAAATCATCGATTGGGTCAGGCCGACCGCCAAACACAACGCACGCATCTCAATCTGTCAGCCAAATCATTCGAACAGCTGTTCGTTTCTATGATATGATTCAGCTATCTAAGCAGGCCAATACGCAGAAAGGCGGCCAACATGGCGTTCGACTTTAAGAAGGAATGCAAGGAGCTCTACAAACCTGCAAGCAAGCCGAGTATCGTAACTGTCCCGCCTATGAGCTACGTTGCCGTTCGCGGCAAGGGCGACCCAAATACCGAAGGTGGCGAGTATCAAAGCGCCCTGCCGCTGCTTTACGGAATCGCCTATACCGTCAAGATGTCGAAGAAAGGCTCAAGGAGTATCGAGGGCTATTTCGACTTTGTGGTACCGCCGCTCGAGGGTTTCTGGTGGCAAGACTCCCCGAGCGGCGACATCGATTATGTACGCAAGGACGATTTCAACTTTATCTCGTGCATCCGCCTACCCGATTTCGTCACCCGAGATGACTTTGACTGGGCAGTTGTGGAAGCCACGAACAAAAAGAAACTGGACTTTTCTGCCGTCGAGCTGCTTAAAGTTGACGAGGGTCTCTGCGTTCAATGCATGCACACCGGGCCCTACGACAACGAACCGGCGACCGTAGACGCTATGCATGAATACACGACCGAGCAGGGCTATGTCCCCGACTTCTCAGATACCCGTTTACATCACGAAATCTATCTTTCCGATCCACGCAAGTGTGCGCCGGAGAAACTTAAGACCGTGGTTCGTCATCCTATCAAGCGCGCTGAATAGCGTGGAGCGTCATTTCACGCGCTAGGTTTTAAGCCAGCCAACCAGCCGCCTCCTAGGCTGTCAAGCAATTATCTTGACGCGGCCCGTCGCATCTTATAAGTTTGTTTTGCTAAAGCTGGAAAGCCTCTCAACGATGCGCAACTCCAGCTCTTTTTATATCAAGAGGCTTAAATGAAATACCAGAAGTCGTGGATATCCATCAACGAACAAATAGCACTATTGACAGAATACAGGGGTCTTAAGTGCTCTGATCAAAGCGAACTCGAGCGAGCTTTGGTCGAAGTCGGCCACTACAGACTGTCGGCCTACTGGTTTCCCTACAAAACCAAATGCAAGTCCGGGATTACCATCTTTCGCGAAGGCACAACATTCGAAACCATCATCTACACGTATGAATTTGACCGAGCCCTCCGGCAGTTAATGTTTGATGCGGTCGGCAGTGCGGTCGGCAGAATTGAGATCTACCTCAGAAGCAGAATTGCCTATCTTGCCTCTGAGGAACGCGGGCCTTTCTGTTACCCAGATGTCGCCATAACGAGGCTCAACTCGGCATGCCCGTCGAGCCCTGCGCCGCACTGGGCTACGCAGCCGTCTTTGGCAGCGCCACCAATACGTTGCTCGCACCCATCCTTATTGGCTGCGAAGTCTTCGGCTTTGGTAACTTGCCGATGTTCTTTATTGTCTGCGTCGTGGCTTACCTGTTCAACATGGATAAATCGATCTACGCCCTGCAGGAGCGGGCGTAGATCGATGTCCAGGCAGGCGGTCTCAACCGGAAACGGCGTCCCACTCTGAGGCTGTATTCCGGGACACGGTTTCCGCTTGGGACGCCATTCGGAAAGCGCATCCCGCTTTAAAACGGAATTCCGGGACGTAGTTTCCGTCTGAGCCTCCATTCGGAAAGCATGTCCCGTTCTTTCACGGCATCTTGGCTATGCAAAGCGCTCGAGTGTTACTCCTCGTACGCGCCCTCAAGCCGAAGCAGCCACTCCTTGCGATCAAGCCCGCCGGCATATCCGTTAAGCGAGCCGTCGGCCGCCACCACGCGATGGCATGGCACAATAATCGAAACAGGGTTGCGAGCGACCGCGGCCCCCACGGCACGGGGAGACACAACGGGTGTCTCATTTCCCGGCACACGATGTCGAGCCGCAACACGCTGGGCGATCTCGCCATACGTAGCGACCTCGCCACGCGGAATAGAAAGCAGCTCGTACCAAACTTCACGCTGAAACGCCGTGCCAATCAAATGCAACGGCGGCGTAAACCGAGGTTCCTGCCCTGCAAAATAAGCATTCAGCCAAGCCCAGGAACGCTCAAGCACCGAAAACGCCGCACCATTTGCAGGACTCACCGACGACATGCCGCCAGCACCAGAAACTGCATCGGCGCCTTCAACATGTTCGGAGTCTTCCCGGAGAAGCGTGGAGCCAAAGTGCTCCTGTCCCTCAAACCAAAGCCCCGTCAGACCGCGGCCATCAGCGGCAAGCAAGATTTCGCCCAAAGGCGAAGCAAACGTCGTCGTGACCACCAGCGGCTCCTTTCAAAACTCCGCAACATAATACCGCGAATTGTGCAGGCAACCCCCGCAGATACGTCCGGGCGGGCTCGCAATTACTTCAGCGAGGCTGTTTTTCCCAATCAAGCGAAGAAGACGCGGGGCTTCGACGCCAGAGCGGTACCCCCGCGAGCTGAGCTCTAATACTTTTCCCGAGAAGTGAACGAGTAAAAACGAAGCCCCAGAGCATCCACACCTTTAGACCGCAAAGCCGCAGGATTCGCACTGCAAAACCGCAGGAAATAGCGGTCAAAATATGCCAATGCTTCGGGGGTCCAAATCAGGTCGTTCACTTCTCGGGAAAGTATTAGACCTCGATTCGCACCAATCCCAAAGTCACCCCAGGCAGCAGGCGCGAACGCGCCGCAGCTGCCGGCCGAGCCCCACAGTCCCCAAAGGCGGCAGGCGCGAAGCGCCGGGGCCGCCGCCGGGACTAGGGCCCGCAACAGCCACGTGCCCCCACATCAGCCCAGCGGCCCCAACCAACAACGGCCCCATCGCAGACCGCTCGCAGCAGCGCCACCGCAGGCGGGGGCCGGGCTTAGTTTTCAGAACACTCCGCAGACCAGTGTGGCGCCTTGTCCGCAGCTCCGAAGGAGCAGGACAAGGCGCCACACATGGTCGAGGACGTTCTGAAAACTAAGCCCGGCCCCAGCCGGACAGGTCCACCGCTACTCGCAGAGCAGCTTGGCGATTTGGACGGCGTTGGTTGCCGCGCCCTTACGGATTTGATCGCCGCAGCACCAGAAGGTGATGCCGCGCGCAGCCTCGGGGTTCGAGATGTCGCGGCGCACGCGACCGACCCAGATCAGATCCTGGTCGGACGTATCCATCGGCATGGGGAAGCGATCGTGAGCATCCTCGGCGCTCATGTCGTCAACGAGCTTCACGCCCGGAGCGGCAGCCAGCGCGGCACGGGCCTCTTCCACCGTGATGTCGCGCTCAAACTCGAGCGTAATGCTCTCGGAGTGCGAGCGCAGCACGGGCACGCGCACGCAGGTGCAGTTCACGCGCAACTCGGGCAGGTGCATGATCTTGCGGCCCTCGTTTTGCAGCTTCATCTCCTCGGAGGTAAAGCCCTCCTCCTTGACGCCACCGATCTGCGGAATCAGGTTGCTCGCCAACTGGGCGGCAAAAGCGCGCGGCTCGGGAATCTCTTCGCCACGGCCCAGGGCGGCCAGTTGAGCCTCGAGCTCGGCCATGCCGGGAGCGCCAGCGCCCGAAGCCGCCTGGTACGTCGAAACGATCATGCGCTTCACGCCAGCGAGCTGATGCAGCGGCCACGTGGGAACCAAGCCGATGATGGTCGCGCAGTTGGGGTTGGCGATCAGGCCGTGATGCCACTTGATGTCATCGGCATTGATCTCGGGCACGACCAGCGGCACCTCGGGATCCATGCGGAAGGCGTGGCTGTTGTCAACCACGACGGCGCCGCGCTTGACGGCCTCGGGCAGCAGCTCCTTTGCGATATCGTCGCCGGCGGCGCCAAGCACAATGTCGCAGCCCTCAAAGGCCTCGGGGCAAGCCTCCTCAATCACGATCTGCTCGCCGCGGAACTCGACGGTCTTGCCCGCAGAGCGTGCGCTCGCTAGCAGCTTGAGCTTGCCGACCGGGAACTCCTGCTCATTGAGGCACTCGAGCATCTGGGTGCCCACGGCTCCCGTCGCGCCCAAAATAGCAACCGTGTACTGTTTCATGCTTCCCCCTTTAAAGGTTGTGGCTTTTGCCCGCACGCCGAGCAGGCCGATAATTGTTGCCAGTGTATACAAGAACGGGGCGGGCACGAAACCCGCCCCGCCGAAACGAAACCGAAACGAAACCGAAACGAAACGCCCCACAGTTGATTTTTGGCACTTATCCCAAAAATCCACCGAGATAGCAGCTACTTATGGAGCGCAGCCAGGGCGGGATCGGCCGGCGCGGGAGCCTCTAGGTCAGAGACCTTCACAATGCCGTTCTCATCGGAGAAGGCACGGTAAATGGTCTGAATCGCCAGGTCGAAGTCTTTCTCCTCGACACCGATAATGATATTGATCTCGTCGCAGCTCTGCGAAATCATACGCACGCTCACGCCAGCCTGGCCAAGCATGCCAAACAGATGACCCGAGATACCTGCACGACCGCGCAGGTTACGACCGACGGTCGCGATAAGCGCCAGGCCCTCGACAACCTCGATCTCGAGCGGTTCGACCTCCTGCTGAATGTCGCCCACAAGCGAGTACAGCGAATCGTGAACGTCCTGCTCCTGCACCACGGCGCCAAAGCGGTCGACACCGGTGGGCATGTGCTCGACGGAAACGTCATAGCGCTCAAAGACCGAAAGCGCGCGGCGCATAAAGCCGACACGGGGCTTGGTGCGGTCGCGGGCGACGTTGATGGCGACAAAACCGCGCTTGCCGGTCACGCCGGTAATGATGGGCTCTGCCTCGCCCTCGTCAGCCGTCTCGCTAATGATGGTACCGGGGTCCTGCGGCGCATTGGTGTTCTTGATGACCAGCGGAATACCCGCCTCGCGCACGGGGAACACGGCCTCCTCGTGCAGGACGCTTGCGCCCATGTACGAAAGCTCGCGCAGCTCCTCGTAGGTAACGCGCGCAATGGGCTGAGCCTCGGGAACAATACGCGGATCGGCAGAATAGAAGCCCGAGACATCGGTCCAGTTCTCGTACAGATCGGCGCCCAGGCACTTGGCCAGAATCGAGCCGGAAATATCGCCGCCGCCACGGTCGAGCAGCTTGATCTGGCCCTCACGCGTCGCGCCGTAGAAACCGGGCATAACAAAGCCGCCCTGCTGACCGTACTCCTGCACCAGCTCAGAGGTGCGATTCATGCTGAGCGTACCGTCGTGATGGAACGCCACAACCGTCGCGGCGTCCAGGAACGGTAAGCCCAGGTACTCGGCCATCAGGCGGGCGGTAAAGTACTCGCCACGGCTCACAAGCTCCTCGGTGGAGTAGCCGCCCGAGCGGGCGCGCTCGGCAAAGGCCGCGAACTCCTCACGGATGGGATAGGTAAGCTCCAGCTCGTCAGCGATATCAAAATAGCGCTGGCCAATGTCCTCGAGCAGCTCCTCACACGACACGTGGTACTTGACGTGCGCGTTGACCAAGTAGAGCAGGTCGGTCACCTTGGTGTCGCCCTTAAAACGGCGACCGCAGGCAGAAACCACCACAAAACGGCGAGCCGGGTCGGCATCGACGATGGCCTTGATCTTCTTAAAGTGTTCGGCGTCGGCGACCGACGAGCCGCCAAACTTGGCAATCTTAATCATGGGCTGGAGGTTACCTTTCTAAAAAGCCTCTGCGAACCTATTTTGCGCGCTCTGATACCATGGTTTCACCGATTGGGACCAAGGCATCCGAGGAGCAGTGTTATATGGGAACTTATCATAGTACACGAGGACGCACTTTATCGTGCTCAAGTAAGGTGGCAATCCGCACCGGCATCGCTCCCGACGGGGGTTTGTTTGTCTCGGACGAGCTCGGCACCCAGCAGGTCGATATCAGCTCGCTTGCAGCTAAATCGTACTTTGAAATCGCTCAAGATGTGTTGGGAATGTTACTGAATGATTACACGGCCGAAGAAATTTCGGCGTGTGTCGACGAGGCATACCGCGGCACGTTCGCGAGTGAAGAGGTTACGCCGCTCGTCAAACTCGACGCAGCGCCGGGCGCTGACGCCCCTCAGACCTATGTGATGGAGCTCTTTGGCGGCCCCACAAGCGCCTTCAAGGATGTCGCCCTGCAGATGCTCCCCCGTCTGATGGCCCGCACTTCCGCCAAGGACGGCGGCGCCGAGCGCATCATGATTGTCACCGCCACGTCGGGCGACACGGGCAAGGCCGCGCTCGCCGGTTTTGCCGACGCTCCGGGCACGGGTATCACCGTCTTTTATCCCGAGGGCAAGGTCAGCCGCGTGCAGAATCTGCAGATGTCCACGCAGGAGGGCGATAACGTCGCCGTCTGCGGCATCCGCGGCAACTTCGACGATGCCCAGAGCGCCGTCAAGCGTATCTTTGCCGATAAGGAGCTTGCCGAGCGCCTGGAGGCCGCCGGCACGGTGCTTTCGAGCGCCAACTCCATCAATGTCGGCCGTCTGGTACCGCAGGTCGTCTACTACTTTGCCGCCTATGCGCAGCTGCTGCGCGCCGGCGCCATCGAGGCCGGCGACGCCGTGGAGTTCTGCGTACCGACCGGCAACTTTGGCGATATCCTGGCCGGCTACTATGCCAAGTGCATGGGTCTGCCCGTCGCCAAGCTCATCGTCGCGAGCGACAAGAACAACGTGCTCGCTGACTTCCTGACCACCGGCGTCTACGACCGCAACCGTCCGTTCTTCACGACCATCTCGCCGTCGATGGACATCCTCATCAGCTCTAACCTGGAGCGCATGCTGTACTTCCTGTCCGATGGCGACTGCGAGCTCGTTGCCGGCCTTATGGAGCAGTTGGCACAGACTGGTCGCTACGAGGTTCCCGCCGACCTGCTGGCAAAAATTCAGAGCGTCTTTGGCTGCGGTTGGGCCAGCGAAGACGAGGTTCGCGCTGTCATCAAGAGCTGCTGGGACGCGAACGGCTACGTGATCGACCCGCACACCGCCTGCGGCTATCACGTCTTTGAAAAGGTCGCTCCCGCCGAGGGCGCCAAGGCTCGCGTGCTGCTTTCGACCGCCAGCCCCTACAAGTTCCCGCGCGCCTGCTGCGACGCCCTGGGCCTCGACGTTCCCGAGGATGATTTTGAGGCTATGCGTGTACTCGAGCAGGCCACCAACACGGTCGCCCCGGTCCAACTCGCCGAGCTTGAGTCCAAGCCTGTCCGCTTCGAAGACGTCTGCGACGTCGATGAGATGGCCAGCTACGTAGAGCAGGCTGCAAAAAAGATAGCAACCAACTAAACCCCTTATAAGGCGCCGGCGAAAGCCGGCGCACCTTCTTTTATCAGATACCTACCGGGATGATGACGAACGTGCATAGCGTGCCTGGCTGTTTAGTTCGTCGCGAGTTCCGCACGCAAAGGAAAGCACTTAATGTGCTTTCCGTCTTGCGCAGGACTGCCCGAGCAGCGAACTAAACAGCCAGGCACGCCAGGAGGACTCACATGATCAAGATCACCGTCCCAGCAACAAGCGCCAACTTGGGCATTGGCTACGATACCCTCGGCATGGCCGTCAGCCTCTACTCGCACTTTACCTTTGAGCGCGCCGACAAGCTCACCATCACGGGCTGCCCCGAGGAATTCCAAAACGAGAACAACCTGGTCTACGTGAGCTTTGTCGATGCGCTGGCCGCATGGGGCGAGCCGGCTTTTCCCGTCGCTATCGACATCCAGACCGACGTGCCCGTCGCCCGCGGCCTGGGTTCCAGCTCCACCTGCGTCGTCGCTGGCATCATGGCGGCCGCCGCGCTGACGGGCCACACCGTCGACCGTGCCGAGCTTGTCCGCATTGCCACCGAGGTCGAGGGCCATCCCGATAACGTCGCCCCTGCCATCCTGGGCGGTGCCGTTTGCTCCTTTACGCCGACTGATTCGCTCCCCCAGTGCCTGCGCTACGAGGTGAGCGATCGATTGCGTTTTATTACCGTGATTCCGCCCTACGAGGTGCATACGAGCGAGGCGCGCAAGGTTGTGCCGCAGGAGATTCCACTCTCCACCGCCGTATGGCAAATGGGCCGCATCGCCGGCATGACGCGCGGCCTGGAGACCGGCGACCTTGACCTGATTGCCGCCGCCAACGACGACCGCATCCAAGAGCCCTATCGCCGCCGCCTCATCCCCGACTACAACGCTGTGCGCGACACCTGCCTTAACGGCGGCGCTAAGACCATCTGGATTAGCGGCTCGGGCTCGACCCTCATGGCTGTGACCGACGACACCATCGTGGCAAAGTTCCTGCAGGTCAAGCTGCGCGAGCAGTTCCCCAAGTGCGATACGCATATTCTGACGTGCGACACCGAGGGCGCTCAAATCGAGTACCTGTAGACATCCTCCTCATATACCTGTCCGGGACGGTCGGGATGTTCCCTCAAAATCGTCCTCGCGCATGAAGGCCCCTTGTCCTGCTCCTACGGAGCGACGGACAAGGGGCCTTCGTGCTGCGGAATGATTTTGAGGGAACATCCCGACCGTCCCTGCGCCTACCTTGCTGAGGATGTCTACAGGGACCCACGCTTTGAAGGGGCGCCGGGCTGATAGTTGATTTTTATTGGCAGGGGCTCTTGCTGGTAAGGAGCACTTGCTAGAGGCAGGCTTCGGCGATGCGGCGCTTGAGTTCGTCGATGCCGGTACCGGTCTGGGAGCTTGTGATGATCACGTTCTCGGCCGGGACGTTGAGCTGCTTTTTGATGGCTGCTGCCTGGCGGGCCTGCTGGGTGCGGCTGAGTTTGTCGGCCTTGGTGAGGCAGACGATAAAGTTGAACTCGTTGCCCTGTAGGTAGTCGATCATGTCGTGGTCGAGCTTGCTGGGGTCGTGACGAATGTCCACCAACGAGACGACCAAGTTAAAGCTGCGCTCGGAGTCGAAAAAGTCGCCGATAAGCTCGGCCCAGCGGTCGCGCTCGGCCTTGGAGCGACGGGCGAAACCGTAACCCGGCAGGTCCACGAAATGCACGTCATCGGCCTCAAAGAAGTTGATGTTGCTCGTCTTGCCCGGCGTACTGGAAACCTTGACTAGGTTCTTGCGGCCGAAGAGCTTGTTCATAATCGACGACTTGCCCACGTTGGAGCGGCCGACAAAGCTCACCTCGGGGCAGGTGGACTCGGGAATCTGCGAAACCTTGCCGTAGCTGGCAACGAACTTGGCAAGCTGATAGTTAATGGAATCGGCCATGGACACTCCTTGGTCGTAGGTTCTTACAAATAGACGCGCTATTGCGCAGCGGCAATGCGGCGGACGATATCGAGCGTGATGTCACTTGCGACACGCGCGTACTCGAACAGATCGAACTCGCGCTCGCAAATTGCATCGTACGCCTCGTCACAATTATCGCTGATAGCGCGCAACACCAGGCAATCGACACCATTTTTGGTTGCGACATGGGCAATTGCCGCGCCCTCCATGCCGACACAATCGGCATGCGTCGCCTCGATAGCGTCGTTGCGCATGGTGGCGCCCGTCACAAAGCGGTTACCCGTGGCAATCGTGCCGACCAGGAACTGCTTGGTGTCCTCATTCGAAGCGACTGCATTTGTCGAAGCGTCAACAAACCCACGCTCAGCAAGCACGTCGGCGGCAATATCGACCAGCGCGGGCGTCGAGCCAAACTCCTCGAGCCCCGGTGCGGACTCGGCGATAAGCGCGGTATCGGTATCCAGATAGCGTAGGCGTTTGCCAATGACCACGTCGTCGATATGGAGCTTGGGGTTCAAACCGCCCGCAATGCCCGAAAACACAACAGCCTGCGGAGCATACTTGCTAATGAGGTGCTGTGTTGCAGCGGCGGCGTTCACCGTGCCCATGCCCGCCGTTGTGGCGACAACTGTCAGGCCGTCGAGCTCACCGCTCACAACGGTCAAGCCTGCCTCCCGTGCCTCGCAAACGTCGCTCAGCTCTTCCTTAATCTGCATGATCTCTTTTTCGAGCGCACCGATAATCGCAATGGTAGCCATGCCATTCCCCAAACCTATTCGAAATTCTCGACCACGGTATGGTACCAGCATTTTGTTTGACCTCGTCAAACGAACACGCTAAGCCAGTGCAGCTCGCGTATCAAACAGAGCCTTTGCAATCGCGGCCGTAACCTCGCTCGAGCGGTCGCTCCACGGCATCGATGTCATGATACCCATGACATAGGTACAGCCATCGATGTCGATAAGGCCCGCATCGCATGTCGAGTAGTAACCATCCTCGCTAATCCAGCCTGCCTTGTTGCGCACCAAAACCTGCTCGTCCGCAATGCCATCGCGAATAAACGAGCGCGATGTTGATGCCAGAAGGCCCGACAACCACTGTGAAGTCTCGGTATCCATGCTCAGATACTCGCTCATCTCACGCCATAACCTCGCAGAAGTGCGCGGGCAGTAGGTCGGAAAATCACTCATCGGATTCAGTGCCGTTTCGTCATCAACACCCAGATTGGCAATCCAATCCTCATAGCCATCATGGTCAAACGCCGCGCGTAGCGCGATAAACGAATCGTTGTCTGAGTTGACGACGGCATTCTCGATAAGGTTGCGCACCGTCTGCCAGCCCATGCTGTAACCACCATACGTGGCTAAAGGCCCATCGAGCGACACCTGCCCCGATTCGACCAACGTCTCGCAAATATAGAGTGCATACAGCGCTTTGTAGCTGCTCGCTCCATACACCTCGACATCGGCGTTATACGTCACGCCCCTACCGCTCGATAGGTCGTAGAACACTACACCCACATCGCCCAGCTCCAGCGCCCGACACAGGGCATCCTGGAGCGAGGCAAGGCTCTCATCCTCCAAGGCAGGAGTCTTGTTATCCACCAACGAGAAGGTCCGAACGGTATCAGCCGAAGGGATATCGTTGAAGTCCGCCTTCGAAAGTCTCGTCTTGAGATCTGCCGTCGACAGAGCTTGATCTGCCGATGCTTTGGACTTTGAAACCTTCTCGTTTTGCAGCTGTACCGTTGACGCATCTGGGCGCACCGTTCGCTCCGAGGCGTAGGTTTTAACGGTAATTCCGAGGATAATAACCGCCGACGTTAGCATCCCAATGGCGGCAATCTTCCTCACGCGGATGCGAGCGCCGGCAAGGCCACGCGAAGACGTGCCCTTCGTCTTATATCTGCTGCCATGCTGCGGCACATACTCGTCCCGCGATGCGATGTTTCGCACGTGGCCTCCTGACTGCCACCGTTTATATACGAGCAGCATGATACCGAGCAGGCAATTCTTTCCAAAGATATTCAGCGGCGTTTAAGGTGTCTTTAAAGAAACCACAAGCGTTTCTATGCATTTTTGCCAATTCTGTTGCACATCTCTACCCAAAACGCAGTTGCGGTGAAATAGTTCCTGTTTGGGCGGCATAAGCCGAAAAACAAGAACTATTCCACCGCAACTTGACGGGGCTCTTTGGCAATCAACTTGGTGCCCAGGGGCACTCATTTAAGTCTGTCCCCAATGAGTGCCCTTGGGGAGCAGAATGGCTCGCTAGCCGATAGCGTTTTTGAGTTCCGCGCGGCGCTTTTTCATGCCCGTCATGACGGCGTTGCGCAGCTCGGGCATGCGCGCGGTATCCATCTGTGGAATGCCCTCAAGCTTATAGGGAATCCCCAGTTGCTCGTACTTGACGACGCCCATCGTGTGATACGGCAGCATTTCCAGGCCCACCACGTTATGCCACGGGGCAATCAGACGACCGAGTGCCTCGCACTCCTCAACCGTATCGGTAATGCCGGGCACCACCACGTGGCGGATAACGACCTTAATCTTGCGACGGGCAAGCTCATCACCAAACGCCAGAATGCGTGCGGGATCGCAACCGGTCAGCTTTTTATGCTCGACGGGATCGGCGTGTTTAATGTCGAGCAGCACCATATCGGTCTCGCTGAGTACGGCATCGAACTTCTCGGGATGCGTGGGGTCGAACGCATAGCCGCAGCTATCCAAGCAGGTATGCACGCGACCATCAGGGTTATTGTGCATGGCGCGGAACAGGTCGGCTAAAAATGCGGGCTGCAGGAGCGGCTCGCCGCCGGACACCGTAATACCGCCGCTGCGGTAAAACTCATGGTTGCTCTGGAACTCGTCCATCAGGTGCTCGACGGTCACCATGGTGCCGCCGTTAACCGACCAGGTATCGGGGTTGTGGCAATACGCACAACGCATGGGGCAGCCCTGAACAAACACCACAAAGCGGATGCCGGGTCCATCGACCGTTCCCATCGTCTCAATCGAATGCACGCGGCCCAGGGCAAACGCGGAGTCCTCAGGACGAGCGTCCACACCCTCGAGCGTCATCTCAGCCATTCCCGTTACCTTGCCTCTCTTTGATTTTAGCTACATAAATGCCAGAGCCATTCTAGCCCATACGTTTGCGTTTAAACGTCTCGGGCTAGAATGGCACGTTTTAATCTATCCCCCATTACCGTGACGGGAGCCCATGTCGAGATGTGAAGGCGAAGAATGCTCGCCTACAGCCTTTACGCCTTGAGCGTGAGCACCGCACCGAAGGCGGTCGGGCCGCAATGGCTCGAGATGACACCGCCGACCTGAGTCCAGGTAACGTCTTTAAAGCCCAGGTCGTGCGCATAGACTTCCATGTCGTCGCGCAGCTCCTGGGAAAGGCCTACCGAATACGCCAGGCCAATGTGCGAGTAGTCAATCTCGCCCTTCGCAACCATGTGGTCAATAAAGGCGCGGGCGCACTTGAGCATAGAGCCGCGGAACTTCTTGGTCGCCACAAACTTACCGCCCGTCACCTCAATGCAGGGCTTAATCTTGAGCAGGTGGGCGCCAAGGAATGCCACGTTGGACAGACGACCTCCCGCCTTAAGGAAGGCTAGGTCGGTAGGAACAAAGCCCAGCAGCACACGGTCCATCACCGAATTGGTGAAGGCGAAAATTTCGTCGACGGTGGCATCGGGGTGAGCCTCGATGTATTTGGCGGTCTCGACGACAACGAGCGACTGGCCTACCGAGACAAAGCGCGTGTCCATAGAGAACACGTAGTCGCGACCCTTGGCGGCGATCTTCGATGATTGATGCGAGCAGGTCGTGGCCTCGGAATACGCGAGATGCAGAATAGTCGCATCGGGCTGCTCAGCGTGAATGCGGTCGTACACGTGAGCAAAATCCGCAGGCGCGCAGCCGCTGGTCTTGGGCATCACGCCAAACTCGTTGCAGCGCGAATAAATCTCGAGCGGATCGATCGAGCCGTCCTCGACGGTCTCGTCACCAATCGTGACATGCATGGGCACGCGCACGATGCCGTAGCGCTCGCAGAGCTCCGGCGTCACATCCGACCCAGACTCAACCACGATTACGTACTTGCCCATTATTATCACGACCCATCTCGACATTGGCTTTTCAATACATGGCACGCGCCGCCGCACTGTTGCACAACGGCGTCCAAGCGCCAAAGAGACGCCGCCCCTTGCACACAACAAAGGACAGCGTCTCCCTGGAAAACTCCGTGCTTATCTAGGATTCCACACGGTTTATTAAGGAGGGTTACTTATTCCGCAAACGGTCGCTATATGCGGTAAGCGGTAGTTGGCCGCGACAACTGCGACACATTCCGTCCAGCAAATCCAATCGTGCTCCACGCACGGTTAATGCACGAGGCGGTAGAAATTCATCGATGCCGCACCCTCGGCGTGCAGCTCCATCGCCGGAACCGCCGGCGAATAGGTACGGCTCGTAAGTGCCGCCTCGCCGCCATTTGCAAAAATCTCGACCATCGTAGTGTCCGAAAGCACGCGCAGGTCGCGAAGCTCGCTGAGCTCGATCGACCTCTGGTCGCGCCCATAGCCTTCGTCACCCATATCGAGGGTAAGCATCCCGTCTGCATAGCGCACAAAGACACCCTTGCGGATTTCGAGCTCGATCACCTGGGCGCCCTCACAGGAAACCACAAGATCAAACAGGCGGCCCGGCTCCTCAACGGTTTCACCGCCTGTCGCGCAAACGCAGTCGCCGCGCATCCTCTCAATCTCGTGCACCGGCTGCTGACAGAGCTTACCATCGCGCATGCTCAGTTTTCTCGGCACCGTCAACGCGCACTGCCACCCGCGTGCCACCGTCGGGCTTTTTGCCGTCGCATCGGGGCAACCCGACCACCCGATCATCAAACGCCGACCCGCAGCATCCTCAAAAGACTGCGGTGCGTAGAAATCAAAGCCGGCATCGACCATCGGGGGCATGCCCTGCCCGGCGATCTTAAAACTCGGCGCCTCCCAATCGGCCTCGATGGGAAACCACACGCACTGGTGCGGATTGCGGTAACGCCATCCATCGGCGGACACACCCTGCGGACAGCAAACGAGAATAAGCTCACCATCGAGCTCAAACAGATCGGGGCACTCCCACATAAAGCCAAACTTCTCGCCCAACTCAATGCGCGTCGCATAGCTCCAGTCCTCTAGATTGCTCGAGGTATAGACAAGCACGCAGCCGCGGTCGTCTTTCGTACGAGCGCCCAGAACCATGTAGTAGATACCATCGTGTTCAAGGATTTTGGGATCACGCACGTGCGTACCGATATCGTCGGGGTAATCGACCGGCCCAACAGCTATGCGCTTCTCGCCCAATTCGTCGGGGTTCTCGGCAACCACATGAATCTGGTTTTGCTCACGGCCCGTCAACACGTAGTCGTAATCATCGCGGTCAAAATGCTTGACGTTGCCGGTATAGAAGTAGTGAATCTTGCCGTCGTGTACAAAGGCAGAACCAGAATACGCTCCGCTCGAATCCAAATCGGAATCGGGGAACAGCACAGGGCCGCGATTCTCGTACGTCACAAAATCCTTTGTTGTCAGATGATTCCAAAGCACTGGACCGCCATGCGCAGCATCGAATGGATCGTATTGGTGATAGATGTGATACGTATCACCGATCTGCACCAAACCGTTGGGGTCGTTGAGCCAGCCAAGCTCAGGCTCCACATGGAACAGGAGCCTATCGGGGTCGGACGCGATGCGACCCGCCGTCTCATCCTGTCCGGCACGCCACTGCTCATAGTCCGCGCGTGTCACCTTATTTTTTTGATTAAACATCGCCGTTGACTTTCTCGTCTATGGGGAAGGACGCTCGACTCACACGAGTCGAACGCCCTTCCCCAAATGGACTTATCCTCAGATTACGCTGAACGGCTCAACTAGAAGCTGACATCAAAGCCAGCACCAGCGCCCTCTTCATCAGTGGTCGGCACGCCCTTTGCCTTGTTGTAGGCAAAGATCAAGACGATCGGCACGATAAAGGCGATGAGATTGCCAGCCACATACCACACGAGCGTCTCGGGCGTGACGATGAGCAGGCCAAGCACGCCGGTCAGACCCTGACCGATGGCGCGCACCTCAAAGAGCTTCACGAAGGCACCGCCGCAGCCTGCACCGATGCAAGCGCAGATGAACGGGATGATCGAGTAGCGCATGTTTGCAGCAAAGATTGCGGGCTCGGAGATACCGACCAGCGTCGGGATAAAGGACGACATGCAGATGTTGCGCTCTTTGGAATGCTTCTTGTGAATGAGGTACATGCCGATGGCGCCGCCGCCCTGGGCGATGATGGAAACCGACCAGATGGCCTGGATGTAGTTGAAGCCAGTCGTGGCGACGAGGTTTGCCTCGATACCCTGGATGAACTGATGCGTACCGGTAACGACGAGCGGCTGCAGGAATGCGGCAAAGACAAAGGCACCGAAGACGCCCATCCTGTTGTACAGGATATCGATTACACCGGCGAGGACGTCGCCGATCAGGTTGCCGAGCGGGCCGAACACGGTGAACAGGGCGACGTTAGCAAGAATCAGGGTAACGGTCGGGACAAAGACGAACGAGACGACCTCGGGGATGTACTTCTGGGCAATCTTTTCGACCTTGGCCATAAACCAGGCAGTCAGGATTGCAGGGAACACGCCGCCCTGGAAAGCAACCATGGGAATGGAGAGCGGACCAAAGTTCCAGTACTCAGCACCCGTCGGATCCATAACGAACGTGTTGCGGTTCATAAGGCTCGGGTGAACCATGACGATACCGACGAGGATGCCCAGAATCGGGTTACCGCCAAAACGCTTCACCGCGCTGTACATAACCAGGACAGGCAGGTAGTCAAACGTGGTGGCGATAATGGCAAAGAAGCTTGCGAGGTTCTTGAGGAACTCGCTGTGGTCGGCAAGGCTGCCCTCCATGCCAAAGAGGCCGTTGGCAACGATCAGCGACTTAAGGCCGATGATGATAGCAGCGCCGACGAAAGCGGGAATGATGGGGATAAAGATATCCGAGAATACCTTGAGGACCGAGAAGAACTTGCCCTTCTTGTCCGCCTCGGCGCCCTTGACCTCGGAAGCGCTGATCTCCTTAACGCCCGTCAGAGCCATAAACTCATCGTAGACCTTGTTGACGGTACCGGTACCGAAGATGATCATGAGCTGGCCGCTGTTGTACAGCACGCCCTTGACGCCATCGATGTTCTCGAGCTCGGCCTTGTTGTACTTGCTCGTATCCTTGAGCACCAGACGCAGACGCGTAACGCAATGCGTGGCGCCCTCGATGTTCTCCAGACCGCCGACGTTATCGACGACTTGCTGAGACACTACTTTGTAGTCCATGTTCCTCTCCATTCCTTTTCTAAATCATAAAACGGTTCGTTGCCGCTACAGAGACGCGATCGTTGCGTTTGCGCACTTGAGCGCACCGTCGGTGACGGTAAGCGCCACACCCTGGCCCTGCTTGTTGCAGAAGCGAGCGTTGAGCGCAACATCATCGACAAAGATGGTCGCGATGTCGTCGTCGACGACCAGACGCACATGGTGAGTGCCCTCGCCCTTAAAGAACAACGGACGCTCGAGGCCCATGTTGTTGACCTGGAACCACGGGTACTGGGGAGCCGGCGTGAACTCGAGCTTGCCCTCGCGCAGGTTGGCGCGGAACTCATAGGCAAGACCGGTCTCGGCGTCCTCGGCGAACTTGACCGAGAAGCCGGCAGCGTTACCGCCGAGCTCAATGTCGGCATCGAGCAAGTAGGTGGAGCCGGCATCCGCGGCGAGCACCTGCTCGACCTTGCCCGACTCGCAGGAAAGCTCAAAGGTCTCGACTGCCTTAGCCTCGCCAAAGGCGCCAAGCATGCTGTCGGGGAGCTTGGTGCCGAGCGTTCCGTCGGCACGCTGAACGATCTCGAGGGGCATAAAGGTGCCACCCCATAGGTAAGAGCTGGGGTCGCCGCCCTCGTCACGCGTAGGAACCCAACCAAAGAGAACGCGACGCTCGCCATCGAATGCGGTGCGAGCGGCGTAGTACGCGCGGCCGTCGAAGGAGTCGTCAGCGGGGGTAATCCAAGGACCGTTGATGGACTTGGACATGCGGTAACGGGTCTTGTTGCCGTCGCTGTACTCGGAAAAGACGAGGTACCACCAGTCGCCCATCTTAAAGAGATCAGGCATCTCAAACATGGTGTACAGGCCCGGGTTCCACCAGTCGCCCTGGAACTCCCAGTTGGTCAGATCCTTGGAGGTGAACTTGACCAGGCGGCCGGTCATCAGACGCTTGTCCTCGCCCACACGCGTGCCGAGGATGAGCATGTACTCTTCGTTCTCCTCATCCCAAAGCACAAAGGGATCGCGCCAGTTGCGGTCATCGTAACCCTCCTGGGGCGGAAGCAGCGTCTCGGCGATGTTCTTCTCCCACTTGACGGCGTCGTCGCTCGTTGCGTGAAGAAGAACCTGCTTCATCAAACGTGCGCGGACCTTATCGCGATTGCAACCAGTGTAGAGCGCATGGTACTTGTCGCCCACCTTAAACACCGTGCCGGCATAAATGTACTGGTCGACTTCCTCGTCGCCGCCACGCTCAAGGCTCTCGCCAAAGTCCTTGTAGTTGACGAAATCCTTGGTCGTAGCGAGTGCCCAGCCAAACGGCTCTCCGAAAGGTTCGGGGTTACGCGTGTCACGCTGATGATAGAGATAGAACGTGCCGTCCTCGCCGTACGGCATGATGTCGCCTACCCAAATTCCCTCAGGCTGGTAATACACCTTGTGCATCCGAGACTTCCTTTCCACGACATACTAACTCGGTACAATGGCAAGATATGTCAATCGTTTTCATATGTCAAACGTTTTCACACCAATACGTCTTTTCGCAGTTCCAGTCGTCGGCAAACGGTTGACATATGCCGGTGAACGGTCATCAGAGGCGTTTGAGGAATTCTTTTGGCACGGGATGAACTATGCGGTTTTGCCCTCAATGAGTTCAACGGGGAGCTTGATATTCGATTCGGGATTATCGCCGTTAATAAGAGCGATGATGGATTGCGCCGCGAGCTCTCCGATGCGATCGATATCTTGACGTACGGTTGTTAAGTCAGGCATAAACGTCATAGTTCGGCGGGCACCATCCGCGCCCACGACCTTAATATCGTCCGGAGCGCTCAAGCCGCGCTGCTTCATCACGTTGAGACAGATGGCCGCCATCGTATCGTCTCCCGCAAAGATGCCGTCAATATCGGGGTTCTCATCGAGGATCTTCGCAACGACCGCGCCCTTTTCGTCGTCGGGCTTAACGAACTCAACCTCACGGACAAGCGCGGACAAACCGGCCTGCTCAACAACATCGAGGTAGGCATCGGTACGTTTATTGGCAGGCATGCGCATGCGGCTATTGCTGCGCAGGCACAGGATACGCCTGCAGCCGTCATCAATCAGACGGCGCGTGGCGAGCTCGCCGATGCCATAGCTGTCACTTGCAATCTGGACAGAGCCCTCGCCAAGATCGCAGTCGATGCCAACCAGGCTCAAGCCCATCTCGGCATATGCCTCGGCACCGATATTGAGGGAGTTGACGATTACGCCGTCGACCATATTGCGGCGGAGCATGTCGATATAGGAACGCTCAAGATCAGGTCGATTGGCGCTGTTGCACAGCAACATCTTAAAGCCGTTTTCCGCTAACGTGCGCTCGACCGCCTGCACAACCTGAGCATGGAACGGGCTGCTCACAAAGGGAACGATCATACCGATAAGATTCAGGCGACCGTTGAGCATGGCACGGGCGATATCGTTGGGCGTATAGTTGATGCGCTCCATCGCGGCATGGACCTTATCGCGGGTCTCTTGGCTAATATAGCCGCGATTATTAAGCACGCGAGATACCGTAGTAGGCGAAACCCCCGCCACCGCTGCAACTTCCTTGATGCCAGGCTTAGCAGAATCCTTAGAACGAGCGCCCTCGCGAGCCATAGCACCCTCCCCCATCAACATGTCAAACGTTTACATACGAACAAAGCATACCCCAACAACAGCGAGAAGACGGTAACAGCACAAGTAAGTAAACGACTCATCCAAATAATTAGGAGAGTTCCGCCTAAAGGGTGACTACACAGGACCCCCCCGCCGGGCCGCTTTGGGTTACTTTCCAAAAACATTTCCGCAGGACGCAAAGGGCTCCGCCGCGCGAAGCGCGCAGCGGAGCCCTTTGCATGTCCGAGGACGTTTTGGAAAGTAACCCAAAGCGGCCCGGCGATCCTGCGGGAGTTAAACCCCTTTAGAACTTATCGTGGAAGGTACGCGCAATGACCTCGTCCTGCTGCTCCTTGGTGAGCGTGTGGAAGTTCACGGCATAGCCGGAAACGCGGATGGTCAGCTGCGGGTACTTCTCGGGGTGAGCCTGAGCGTCGAGCAACGTCTCACGGTTGAAGACGTTGATGTTCAGGTGGTGGCCACCCTTCTCGGCGTAAGCGTCGAGCATGTGGACCAGGTTATCGGCCTGAGTCTCGGAAACTTCAGAAACCTTCATAATGTGTCTCCTTCGATCGATAGGCGCCGGCCGAAACCGGCGCACTAATCAGTAATCGTTATTGTTAGTATAGCACTAACAATAGTTACTCGCCCAGCTGATCAAGGTCGATATCGCCAAAGAACACCTGGTCCTCCTTGCCGAGCGCACTCGGGATGATGGAGAAGGTGTTGGAGATGCCGTCCTGAGCATCGCGGAACGGGAGCTTGGAAACCGAAGACAGCGAAGCGATGGCGCCATGGCTATCGCGCTTGTGCATGGGGTTAGCACCCGGGGCGAACGGCTGGCCAGCCTTGCGGCCGTCGGGCGTGGAGCCGGTCTTCTTACCGTACACGACGTTGGAGGTAATGGTCAGAACCGAGGTCGTGGGCACGGAGTTGCGATAGGTGTCGTTCATGCGGATGTACTCCATGAACTGGTGTACAACGTCGTGAGCGATCTGGTCGACGCGGTCGTCGTCGTTACCGTACTTGGGGAACTCGCCCTCGGTCTCGAAGTCGACGATGATGCCGTTCTCGTCACGGACGGGGTGGACCTTGGCGTACTTGATGGCGGACAGGGAGTCAGCCACGACGGAAAGGCCAGCGATGCCCGTAGCGAACCAGCGGTGCACGTGCTTGTCGTGCAGAGCCATCTGGATGCGCTCGTAGCAATACTTGTCGTGCATGTAGTGAATGATGTTCAGCGAGTTGACGTACACGCCAGCGAGCCACTTCATCATGTCGTTGTACTTGGCCACAACGTCGTCGTAATCGAGCGTATCGCCCTCGACGGCGCGATACTTGGGGCCGACCTGCTTCTTGGAGACCTCGTCAACACCGCCGTTGAGTGCGTACAGCAGGCACTTGGCCAGGTTGGCGCGGGCGCCGAAGAACTGCATCTCCTTGCCAATGCGCATGGAGGACACGCAGCAGGCAATGCCATAGTCGTCGCCGTGGTAAACGCGCATGAGGTCGTCGTTCTCGTACTGGATCGAGGAGCTGGCGACAGAAGTCTTGGCGCAGAACTTCTTGAAGTTCTCGGGCAGACGGGTCGACCACAGAACGGTCATGTTGGGCTCGGGGCTGGTGCCCATGTTCTCGAGCGTGTGCAGGTAGCGGTAGCTCATCTTGGTAACGAGCGTACGGCCGTCAACACCCATGCCGCCGATGGACTCGGTGACCCACTGCGGATCGCCGGTGAACAGGGCCTGGTACTCGGGGGTACGGGCAAACTTGACCATGCGGAGCTTCATGATGAAGTGATCCACGAACTCCTGGATCTGCTCCTCGGTGAAGGTACCGTTGGCAAGGTCGCGCTCAGCGTAGATGTCGATGAACGTAGAGGTACGGCCGATGGACATAGCGGCGCCGTTCTGCTCCTTGACGGCAGCGAGGTAGGCGAAGTACATCCACTGGATGGCCTCCTGCGTGTTGGTAGCAGGGTTGGAAATATCGAAACCATAGGTCTCGGCCATCATCTTGAGCTCGCCGAGGGCGCGGATCTGCTCCTGCAGCTCCTCACGGTCGCGGATGTTGTCGGCGGTCATGACCGTCGGGGTGGAAGCCTTCTGGGCCTCCTTGTCCTTGATCAGGTAGTCGACACCGTACAGGGCGACACGACGGTAGTCGCCGATGATACGGCCGCGGCCATAGCCATCGGGCAGACCGGTGATGATGTGAGCCGAACGGCAGGCGCGCATCTCGGGGGTGTAGACATCGAAGACGCCGGCGTTGTGGGTCTTGCGCTCGAAGGTGTAGCGCTCGACAACGTTCTCGTCGACCTTGTAGCCGTGCTGGCTGGCGGCCTGGCAAGCGATGCGGATACCACCGTTGACGTGCAGAGCGCGCTTGAGCGGCTTGTCGGTCTGGAGGCCGACGATGGTCTCCTTCTCGCGGTGGGCGTTATCGATGTAGCCAGCGGGGTGGCTCACGATACCCGTGACGGTCTTGGTGTCCATATCGAGGACACCGCCCTGCTCGCGCTCCTTAAGCAGCAGGTCGAGAACCTCGCCCCACAGCTCCTTGGTACGCTCGGTCGGGCCGGCGAGGAACGACTCGTCGCCCTCGTAGGGGGTGTAGTTCTTCTGGATGAAGTCTCGGACGTCAACCTCTCCCGTCCAGATGCCTTCCTTGAAGCCTTCCCATGCCTCCTGCATTGTGTAACCACGCTCCTAGTTACGTGTAATGCGGCGCTCTCTCACACCGCTGCTTATTGAATTCTTGAATTATCGGCTTGCACTACCGGCTTCTTCCGTTCTTCACCACACGTTGGTACAGGGAAAAACGTTTGTCCACCTTGGAACTGCAACCCAAAACCCAAGATTTCACCCGTTTGAGAAGGATAACATAGCTACCCCCTTCATCAGGGCTGTTATATGTTTCTTTTTTTATATCATTAGGGCGTTTTTAACAAATCCGCAGGAAATGCGAGCGCGAACAACTACCGTTCACCGATTTGTTTGGTATTTTTCCTTGCCTTTGTACGACGTTCACTCTAGCTGTTATGCCAGCTTTAGCAGGGTAAAGTGCCTCTGAGTAGGCTTTGGGACATGCCTAACGATCTGCCCCAAACTTTACTGGCACCGACGGTGTACGGAGGTCGCCTAAAGGTAGTTTTCTAGGCATGTCCCAAAATCTACCGTATATGGCGCGCGTGCAGGGGTATCATCTTTCACCGAAAATAGTTTCTAGTGTTAGGGGTTTTCGGTGGAAGATACCGATTTCCATGAGCTTGGGAGTCAGCTCCTTACCGAGTTTGGCGGCATTCACCAGCGCGTTTCGCGCTTTGTGGACAAAGCTCTCAGCGGCGAGATGGCTGTCATGCGCGCCCTTATGCTCGCTGGCGGTTCGCTCACGCCGAGCGAACTCGCTGATCGCGCCTGGGTCTCGAACGCCCGCATTGCCAATATCCTACGCGCTCTCGAAGCCAAGGGCTGGGTTGAGCGTGAGCACTCAAAGACCGACCGTCGTCGCGTACACGTCATAGTGACCGACAAGGGATTCCAGGATCTCGAAATCAAACGCCGGGAATTCGAGGACCGCACCGCGGCTTTCCTCGAACAGCTCGGCGAAACAGATACCCAAGAGATGGTGCGTCTTCTAAGGCGTGCCAACGAAATTATCGACCACAATCAAGAAAGGAGAGATGCCGAGTGAGGATTCTCAAGCTCTTTAAAAAGCATGTCCTGGCACTGCTCGCAGCTATCGTACTTATCGTAATCAGCTGCAACGCCGATCTGGCGCTGCCTACCTATATGAGCGACATCGTCGACGTGGGCGTGCAGCAAGGCGGCATCGCCTCGCCCGTGCCCGACACCATTCGCGCCGAATCGCTCGACGACCTCGAACTCTTTATGAGCGCCAAGGACGCCAAAGCTGTGGAGGCCGTGTTTAGTAAGGCGGACAATAACGGCATTCGAACGTACAAGGGCACCGAGGAGGAGCGCGGCGACGGCGACAAGATTGCCGACATCATGAGCCTGCCTGAGACCGTCGTGCTCGCCTTCAACCAGGGCATTGACGCCGACTCCATGGGCGACATGACCGGCGCATCCACCGAGGCAAGCGATGGCGGCGCCGCTCAGGCCATGCCCACCCCCGAGCAGATGGCAGCGATGACGCCCGAGCAGCTCGCCGAGATGCAGCAGAAGGCCGCAGCCGCGCAGAGCATGCAAAAGCAGATCGACGCCGACGGCGGTAAGATCACCATGAAGAGCCTGCGCCTAGGCGTTGAAGGCGGTCTTATCGATCAGGGCAAGCTCGTCGAGGGCGCCAACGATATGGCTGACAAAATGGGCTCCATGTCGGGCTCCATCGTCACCCAGCGCGCCGTGAGCTACGTGCAGGACGAGTACAAGGCACAGGGCATCGACCCCGCTGACGTGCAGAACGCCTACCTGGGCCGCATGGCGACCACGATGTTTGGTCTGTGTCTGGTGTCGCTGGTCGCCACCATCCTGACCGGCGCCGTGGCTTCGCGCACCGCCTGCTCCATCGCCCGCGACCTGCGCCGCGAGACCTTCAACAAGGTTATGCACTTCTCGCCGGCCGAGGTGGGCAAGTTTAGCCAGGCCTCGCTCATCACCCGCTGCACCAACGATATTCAGCAGATCCAGATGGCCGCAACCCTGTTTATCCGCATGTGCCTGATGGCTCCCGTCATGGGCATCGTCGCCGTCATGCGCGTCCTGGCCAACCATACCGGCCTGGAGTGGACCATCGCTGTGGCCATCATCGCGGTTTCGGCTGTCGTCGGCGTGCTCATGGGCCTCACCATGCCCAAGTTCAAAAAGATGCAGAGCTTTGTTGACCGCGTGAACCTTACCGCCCGTGAGCTGCTCGACGGCCTTATGCCCATCCGCTCGTTCAACCGCGAGGAGCATGAGCTCGAACGTTTTGACAAGGCATCACTCGACCTGATGACCACGCAGCTCTACACCAACCGCGCCATGAGCTTTATGATGCCGCTCATGATGCTCGTCATGAACTGCATCACCGTACTTATCGTCTGGTTTGGCGCGCAGGGCGTGTCCGACGGCGTGATGCAGGTCGGCAACATGATGGCGTTTATCTCCTACACCATGCAAATCGTCATGGCGTTTATGATCCTCACCATGGTTTCGGTTATCCTGCCCCGCGCCGAGGTCGCAGCCGAGCGCGTGGAAGAGGTCATCACTTGCCCCACCAGCATCAACGACCCTGTCTCGCCCAAACTGCCCGCGGCCAGCGCGCCGCGCGGTGAGCTCACCTTCCGCGACGTGAGCTTCCAGTATCCCGATGCCCGCGCCGACGTCATCAGCGGCGTAAACTTCACCACGCACGCCGGTCAGATGCTCGGCATCATTGGTTCCACGGGCTCGGGCAAGTCCACACTTGTGCAGTTGATTCCGCGCCTGTACGACGTCACGGGCGGTAGCATTTCGCTCGACGGCATCGACGTGCGTGACATGACCCTTTCCGAGCTGCGCCGCCGCATTGGTTACATCCCGCAGCAGGGTCGCCTGTTCTCGGGCACTGTCGAGAGCAACCTCAAGTTTGCCGGCGACATGGTGAGCGATGATGACATGCACCAGGCAGCGCGCATCGCACAGGCCGAGGACTTTATCGCCGAGCGTGAGGGCGGTTACGACTCCCCCATCAGCCAGGGCGGCTCCAATGTTTCGGGCGGTCAGCGCCAGCGCCTGGCCATCGCCCGCGCGTTGGCCAAAAAGCCCGAGGTCGTGGTGTTCGATGACTCGTTTAGCGCCCTCGACTACAAGACCGACGCTCGCCTGCGCGAAGAGCTTGCCAAAAACGTTACCGACGCCGCGCTCGTGGTCGTGGCCCAGCGCATCGCGACCATCATGCACGCCGACCAGATCATCGTGCTCGACGACGGCCACGTGGTGGGCACCGGTACGCACGAGGAGCTGCTGCGCAGCTGCCCGGCGTACCTGGAGATCGCACAGTCGCAGCTTTCCGCCGAGGAGCTGGGGCTTACCCAAGAAGAGATTGCAGCCGTTATGGAAGGAGGCGAGCGCTAATGGCAGACGAGACCAAGACTCAGATTCCCAAGCCCACCCGCCAGCGTGGTCCCATGGGCCGCATGGGCGGCATGCGTCGCGGCGAAAAGGCCAAGGACTTTAAGGGCACCATGAGGCAGCTGCTCGGCTATATCGGCCAGCACAAGATTGCCGTGTTTGCCGCCGTCGCCTTTGCCGTGTGCTCGGTCATCTTTAACATTGTGGGGCCCAAGGTGCTCGGCCAGGTTACCACCAAACTGTTCGAGGGCCTGGTTGCCAAGGTCAACGGTACCGGCGATGTCGACTTTAACTGGATCGCCAAGACGCTCGGCTTTTTGCTCTGCCTGTACCTGGCGAGCTCTGCCTGCAGTCTGATCCAGGGCTGGCTCATGACCGGCGTCACGCAAAAGATTTGCTATCGCATGCGCAAGGAGATTGCCGCCAAGATTGCCGTCGTGCCGATGAGCTACTTCAACGGCCACAGCAAGGGCGATGTACTCAGCCGCATCACCAACGACGTCGATACGCTCGGCCAGTCGCTCAACCAGAGCGTGACGCAGCTTATTACGTCCGTCACGCAGATTGTCGGCGTCCTCGTCATGATGCTGTCGATCAGCCTGCCGCTCACCGGCGTCACCGTGCTCACGCTGCCGGCCGCCGCGATTATCTTGATGGTGATGATTCACTTCTCGCAGCCGTACTTCCGCGAGCAGCAGCAGGTCCTGGGTACCGTCAACGGCATTATCGAGGAGGACTTTGCCGGCCAGAACGTCATTCAGGTGTTCGACCGCGCCGAGGCCTCGATCGAGGAGTTCGACCGTCAAAACGACCGCCTGTTTATTAGTGGCTGGCGCTCGCAGTTCCTGTCGGGCCTGATGATGCCGCTTATGAGCCTGGTGGGCAACATGGGTTACGTGGGCGTTGTCGTAGTGGGCGCGCAGCTCGCGCTGACCGGCAATGCCACGCCCGGCGATATTCAGAGCTTCATTCAGTACGTGCGCACCTTTACGCAGCCGGTGCAGCAGCTGGGCAACGTGAGCAACACGATGCAGTCGATGGCAGCTGCCACCGAGCGCGTCTTTGAGTTCCTGGCCGCGCCCGAAGAGGAGCAGAAGGCCGACGCGCAGATCCCCGAGAAGCGCCCCGGTCACGTGGAGTTTGACCATGTCAAGTTTGGCTACACGCCCGACAAGACCATCATCCACGACTTTAGCTGCGAGGCGCAGCCCGGCCAGACCATCGCCATCGTCGGCCCCACCGGCGCCGGCAAGACCACGCTCATTAAGCTGCTGCAGCGCTTCTACGATGTGGACGGCGGTTCGCTGCGCGTCGAGGGCGTCGACGTGCGCGACTGGGACCGCGCGGCGCTGCGCGGCGAGTTTGCCATGGTGCTGCAGGACACCTGGCTGTTTAACGGTACCATCCGCGAGAACATCCGTTACGGACGCCCCGATGCGAGCGATGCCGAGGTCGAAGCCGCTGCACGTGCCGCACGCTGCGACCACTTTATCCATACGCTCGCCGGCGGCTACGACTTTATGATCAACGAGGAGGGCACTAACCTGTCGCAGGGTCAGCGCCAGCTCGTGACCATCGCCCGTGCCATTTTGGCCGACCGCCCGGCGCTGATTCTCGACGAGGCAACCTCCAACGTTGACACTCGTACCGAGGAGCTTATTCAGCGTGCCATGGATGCGCTGATGCAAGGCCGCACCAGCTTTGTTATCGCACATCGCCTGTCTACGATTCGCAACGCCGACGTGATCTTGGTAATTCGCGACGGCGATATCGTCGAGAAGGGCACGCACGACGAGTTGCTCGCCCAGGGCGGCTTCTACGCCGATCTGTACAACTCGCAGTTCGACGAGGCGGCGTAAATTCTGTCGCAAGGAACGAATAACGCCCGAGAACGGGGACGCAGGACAATCTGCGTCCCCGTTTTTTGCTCTGCGGCCCTCGAATTAGCTCTCTTGGGGCCCGATTGACAGCCCCTTCCGGACCCTGTGGCCAAAAAAGGTCAAATATGAGTACTGTTACATTTTTAGTAGCAGCCAAAACAGCCCCAAATGCCGTTTTCACGGCTTACACGCGTCCCTAAATTGATCAAACAGCCCTATAGCGGACTTATATGTGTTTGCGTTAATAAACATATTTTGCTGTTATGTCTATTATTTTGCGAAGGCAATATGCTACTAAGGTAGCAACCGTACTCATATTTGGCATTTTTTGCCCACAGGGTATTTCCTGGGGAACTGACAACAGCCTTAGGGTCCCGCGCGGCGCCGCTCCCTCCCGGCATCCGCCGACGTTTGCCCAGATAAAACCTGCCAAAATAAACCTGTCTCTTTTTGGTAGGTTTCGGGGTGACGAGGGCTTGCACTTTAGCGTGCGACAGCGGATAATGCCGTGCATTCGACAATACGCTTTTTGCTCTTTCTATAGATTGAGGAGACCCCTATGGCCATGGAATTCAAACGCAGGCTGCCGATCCCCATGGAGATCCGCGAGGAAATGCCGCTTTCTGCCGAGCTTACCGCCAAAAAGCAGGCATTTGACGCCGAGGTCGCCAAAGTCTTTACCGGCGAGGACGCACGTAAGGTGCTCATCATCGGCCCGTGCTCTGCCGACCGCGAGGATTCGGTGCTCGAGTATATGAACCGACTGGCCAAGACCGCCGAAGAGGTCAAGGACAAGCTCATCATCATTCCGCGCGTCTACACCAATAAGCCGCGCACCAAGGGCACCGGCTACAAGGGTCTTCTGCACAACCCCAACCCCGAGGCTCCCGACGACCTGCTCGAAGGCGTCAAGGCAATCCGCCATATGCACCTGCGCGTTATTGAGGAAACGGGCTTCTTCACCGCCGACGAGATGCTCTATCCGTCCAACTACCAATACCTCGTTGACCTGCTGAGCTACGTCGCCGTGGGCGCACGCTCGGTCGAGAACCAGGAGCATCGCCTGGTGTCGAGCGGCATTTCGGTACCCGTCGGCATGAAGAATCCCACTGCCGGCTCTACCACCGTTATGCTCAACTCAATTTACGCCGCCCAGGCGCACCAGAGCTTCATCTTCCGCAACTGGGAGGTCGAGTGCGACGGCAACCCGCTCGCACACGCCGTTATGCGTGGCTACATCGGTCTCGATGGGCGCACCTACCCCAACTACCACTACGAACACCTGGAACGCCTGGCCGAACGCTATACCGAGCATGCCGGCTATGCCAATCCGGCAGCGGTCATCGACTGCAACCACGACAACTCGGGCAAGCGTCCGCTGGAGCAGTATCGCATTTGCAAGGAGGTGCTCGACAGCTGCCGCCGCAACGAGTCCATCTCCAAGCTGGTCAAGGGCTTTATGATCGAATCCTACCTAGAAGACGGCAACCAGCCGGTCGACGGCGGCGTCTTTGGCAAGTCGATCACCGACCCGTGCCTGGGCTGGGAAAAGACCGACTACCTCATCCACGAAATCGCGGAGCGGGTTTAGTTACGCGGGCCGCATTTGGACAATCTGACGTTCAACTTCAAGGGCGCGACCAGAAGGTCAGCGCCCTTTCGTTTCACGTCACCTTGTCTCAAATGCGGCCCGCTCGCTGTCCGTCCTCTACCTGCGGCGTTGTCTTACTCCGGATGCGGCAGTTAGGGACGTTCCTTTTCTGCCGGCAGTTTGGGATGTTCCTTGGGGTAGTCATTGGGGACGTTCTTTAATGACTGGTCGTTTAAGAACGTCCCCAACGACTACCCAGAATGAGAGTGGATAATCTCCCGTTTTTGGCCTATACCAGCGCTAAAAGTGGGAGATTATCCACTCTCATCGAGCAAGTGTCCGAAAATCCGCCCTCATTCCTTCTTAGGACCCTCCGTCCCCGAGGATTCGAGGCTCGCCTGCCGAATGGTCGATGCGGCCGTCCTGCGTCCATGTCACACTCAGGGGTGGCCTGACCCAACTTGGAAGGAGCCCCCATGAGCCTTGACAACGTAACTCTGCGTGCCGCCACGCTCGATGACCTGGCCGGCATCGCCGCCATCTACAACCAGCTGTGGTGCAACACGCTGCGCAACCGAGGCGACGTCGAAGCCGCCGATTTCTGTGCGCGCTTTAACATCGCCATGCAGCTGCAGCGCTCCCCCATCGCGCTCGTTGCCGAAGCTGAAGGCCGCATCATCGCCGCTTGCTGCATCGGTATCTTCGAAGACGGCAAACCACGCACCAATCCCACGTGGGAGCCCTGCTACAACGAGATGTTCGTCCAGGCAACCGAGATGGCAAAGACCGCCGATGCCAAGCTCGAAGGCTCGCTCTTTGGCGATAGCCGCGAGAAGGCAACAGCCGACCGCTTTGCCGCCACGGGCAACGAATATGCCCAAGGCCAGCTCAACCTGATCATCATCGTGCCCGAATGGCAGGGCAAGGGGCTCGGCCGTGCGCTCATCGACCTTGCGCGCGCCGAACTCGCCAAAGCCGGGTGCACCAAATTCTTCCTGATGAGCGACTGCAACTCCGACTGGCAGTTCTACGAGCACCTCAACATGAAGCGCATCTTGGAGGATCACAGCCAGGACACCGGCGACGGATTTATCGTCTATATGTACGGAGGCGACACGCAGGATTAACTTGCATGTCGCCTCACGGGCTTTCTACAAGACGGCCCAAACCATCAACCAAGACGAGTCAACAAGGCGCGCTCTCCTCGGCAGCAAGGGCATTCGTGCTGTAACGAGTGGTGGAGATGGCCACGCTTGCACACAACTGTCTCGGATAGATAGCGGTCGAGCAGGCGCGCCCATGTGCGTGCGTCAAGACGCTCCTCCGCCCTGCCATACAGCGATCGACGGAGTGCCTCGCCCATAGTGCCGCTAAAATCATCGAGCTCAAGAGCGTACTTTGGGACAACGTATCCGACCAACGTCCCCACAAACGGGCTGTGCCCATTACACACGCAGCTGTTTATCAATGGTGCAGGCGGAATGTCATCGTCGTCCAGGTCAAATATGTCCAAGTCCAGCTCACCAGAAGCGTATGGGTGTATTCCGCGGTTAAGCATCTTAAAGATATGGACCGCGAGTCCAAAGTCATCCGTCTGTGGCGTAAACACGGGGGCATTCGTGGACGCTGCCAAGCTCTCGAAATCGCTGATGCCGGCTATCTCCATGAGTTGAAGCACCTCGGGGGCAATATAGCCGGGAGCGGCGCACGCAGTCCTATGTGTCACATCCGAAAGCGTAAAGCTATACGAGCGCCTTGATGGTATCCATGCCCGCATGCGCCGAAGCCTCGCAACCCTTCTGCCCGTTGAGCACGCACTCGAGCAGCGTATCGTATGCGCGCTGGGCTTCGGGGGCCAGGTACGCCCTGTTAAACATGCCCTCGGGTCGCACGTTTCCCTTCGAGTCGATCATATAAGGCCCCAATCTGTTTGGTTTCCCCAGATTGTGTGCCCGCACACCCAAGCCGCACGGCCCGCCGTTCAGCTGAAACCACCACACAAAAAGTCCGCCGACCATTGAAGTCGGCGGACTTTCGCGTGCGGACAATCAAGCACTGTTCACCATGGAACTGCTATTTACAGCGCGCCTTGGGCTGCTGCTGGGTGATGCAGTGGATGTTGCCGCCGCCGTAGATAACCTCGCGAGTCATGATACCGATGACTTCACGGTCCGGATAAGCAGCCTGGATATCCTTGAGCGCCTGGGCGTCATTGGGATCGCCGAACTGCGGTACAAGCACTGCGCCGTTGATGGGCAGGAAGTTGAGGTAGCTCGGCTCGAAAGCATCCTCGGGGGTACGCGGCAGCACGCCCTCGACGGGGTCAATCGTGCTGGCCTCCTCCTCGGTCATATATACCGAGGTCGCAGGCATAATCACCTTGTGGATCTTGAGCTTGCGGCCACGGGCATCCGTCGTCTCGGAAAGCGTCTTATACGCCTCTTGGCACTCCTTGTAGAACTTATGGTTGGGATCATCGGTCCACATGCAGCAGACCTCGCCGGGCGCACTAAAGCATGCGACGTCGTCCACGTGCCCGTTGGTCTCAAACGGGTCGATGCCATCCTTGATCCAAATGACCTTCTCGATGCCCAGGTACTCGGCAAGCTTCTCCTCGATCTGCTCCTTGGTGTACTGGGGGTTGCGGTCCTCATTGAGCAGGCACACCTCGGTGGTCACCACGGTGCCCTGGCCGTCGCAGTTAAACGAGCCACCCTCGAGGATATAATCCTCGGGACGATAGCGGTTAACCTGCTCGAGCTGTGCCACCTGCAGGCCAATGGAAGCGTCCTTGTCCCACGGGAAATACAGGCCGTCAATGAAACCGCCGTAAGCATTAAAGTGGAAGTGCGAGAGTGCCACGTCCCCCTTGTCGTTGACAAGAAACGCCGGGCCGGGGTCGCGAATCCAGCTGTCGTTGTACTCCATGTGGATAACGCGCACGTTCTCAACGCCGTCGAAGATCTCACACACCGCGGGGAAGTCTTCAGTGTTGACGCCCACAGTGATGGGCTGAAAACGTGCAACGGTCTTAATAATCTCGGTAAAGACCTTTTGCGCCGGCTTGGCACCACAGCGCCACACATCCGAGCGATGCGGCCACAAAATCCAGGTGCGCTCCTGCTCTTCGTACTCGCCGGGCATGTAGAATCCGTCCTTCTTTGGCGTAGACTCGCTCTCGTAAATGGTCTTCATTTCAAGCTCCTAAATCTCGGTGCTTTTGCTTGACGAGACCATGATGCGGCCGCACCGAGATGTTCTCAATGGTCCCTCGAGCCCCTTTCAGCGACCGACGGTATACCATTCGCTGACCTAAAGTTCTATTCAGGCCGAGAACATGACATACTGGGTTCCACAATGGAAAGGATGCCCTATGCCCCCATGCAATAATCAGCAGACTATTGAGTTGGACAGTACGACCTGGACTGCTCTCAACGAGCTCGCGCTTGCAATCCACGCATCACACGGTGTCGATAAGCTGCAAAAGGAGACCCTCGAGGGAACGACAGGGCTCGTGCCCCATCGGATCGCCATGTTCGACCTGATCGAGGCAGCGGGCAGTGATGCCCCACGCTACGTCCACCCCGCAAGCAGCGGAATGGACGACCGCGCACTGAGCGACTACTACAACCGCTACGCCGCGATGGACTATACAACATGGAGCTTTGACTTACATAAGGTCGGCGTCTACCGCGACCTCGACCTCGTCGACGTCGAGCGACGCGATGCCACGCCCATCTATCGCAAATGGATGGAACCGCAGGGCGTCTACTTTGGCTGTACGGCCACGCTCGCGCACAACGACAGCCCGCTAGGAAGCATCACCCTGTTTCGTGAACGCACGGCCGGAGACTTCACCGACACCGAGCTCGCAATCCTGCTCGAAGTCGCTCGGCACGCGAGCCTCGCGCTCGCCAACCTCTATCCTCGGGGCATTAAACTCACCCAGACAGAAGACACAAACCAGCTAAATGCTTTCATTACAGAACACAATATCCAACCGCGCGAAGCCGAAGTCATGCGGCTCATGCTCGACGGCAAAACGAACAAACAGATGGCAAACGAGCTATTCATAAGCGAGTCAACCGTCAAGAAGCATGTCAACGCCATCTATCGCAAGCTCGGCGTCAGCAACCGCCTGGGCCTCATGACTGCCACGCAAAACATCCCGCGATAAAAAAGGGCGCCCTCCATGCAGAGAACGCCCTTTGATTTCGCCATTTGAATTAGTGTCGGCTCTGGCTCAAAGAGTAGACAGGTTTATTTTGGCAGGTTTTATCTGGGCAAATGTCAGCCGCCGCGAGGGAGCTGCCTTCCCTCGCGGCGGTCTTCTAGCAGAAAAACCAAATGAGTAGGCTTTTTGCAGGAGGTCAAGCACGCCCCAAAACGCCACAGCTCTGACCTGCGGTTTTATTGAGTATTTGTTGCGATGTGCTCGGCATATCCAAATAAGTCTACTCACTTGCATCTAAGACGCACCAGATAGGCAAAAACCGCCGCAAAAAGGGGGCCGGTTCCCTTCGCGGCAGCCGTTAATACGCCGAGCTTGTTATCGTAAAAGCCAATCACGCGCCGAAACCACACTACAGTCTTTCGACTCATACGTTGAGTCCACGCGGGCCACAACATAGCGCGCATCTTTTGCAATGTCGATCTCATCGCATACAGTCTGTAGATGGCGGGCGTACTTATCGTGATACGTTCTGGATGATTTTATTTCGATAGCCTTGGGACTCCCTGAGTTTGTACAGTCGAGCAAATCGATTTCACGCTTGCTGTCGTCCCTATAGAAATACAGCTCGGGATTCTCGCCCACGTTGAGATGGCTCTTCGCCGTTTCGGAAACGATGAGGTTTTCGAAAACGGCCCCCAGATAAGGGCTCTCCAATAGTTGCTCCAGTGATCCAATTTTGAGCAAGTAGCAGAGCAGCCCCGTGTCGTAAAAATAGAGCTTGGGCGTTTTAGTTAGACGCTTCTTGGCATTTGCATAATAGGGCTGCAGCGAAAACGTCAGGTAGCTCTGCTCCAGAATGGACAACCAGCTTTTAATGGTCGATACGCTCACGCCCGTATCTCGAGAAAGCGAGGAAATATTGATGAGGGCACCGACGCTCTGAGCAATTATGGACAGAAACTTATGAAACTCCGCCTTATTGCGCACATCAAGCAAGCCCACAACATCGCGCTCAACATAGGTATCGATATAGCTGGGAAAATAAACCGAGGACGGCATTCCGGCGGAACGCAGGCGAGGGTATCCCCCTTCGAGCGCGAACAAATCCACTTCCAGCTGCCCCTGCTGGCCCCTCTCCGCTTCTCGAAACGATAATGGCAGCAATTTTAAGATCCCGACTCGCCCGGCAAGAGACTGCCCGATGCTTTTCATCATCAAAAAGTTTTGCGAGCCTGTAAGGATGTATTGACCGGCGTCTCCCCGCTCATCCGAAACAACCTGGATCATTGAAAACAAATCCGGGGCGTATTGCGCCTCATCGATGATGAGTCCGCCCTTTCGGTTGCGGATAAAACTCACCGGATCCTCCAAGGCCGCGCGCCTCGTTTGAGGGTCCTCAAGCGTGACGTAGGAATAGTCGGGAAAGGCATGCCGAACCAGCGTAGACTTACCACTCTGCCTAGGCCCTGTCAACGACACAACAGGAAACCAGCCTGCCATGCGAATGAGCAACTCATGCAAATCCCTGTTAATGAACTCAGCCATATCAACGCCCCTTATTACGCTGTTACCATAATCGAATAGTTTCATTCTCCATAATCTTATAGTAGCGTTTACCATAATCTTATAGTAACCCAGTTCAAAAGCATTATTTATAGAGCCGAAATCTCAGACCCTAAATAACAAAAGCCACCACAATGGGGGCTGTGAACTGCCTCCCATTTCTTGGACATCGGGGAATGGGAGGTTTTCCATGAGTATAGACCTCAGGGTGAAGCACGACCTGGAGTCCAGGAGGCGGGCCGTCGAGCTCTTCGACGCCGGCGTCGGCTGCAAGCCGGCGGCCGAGGCCCTGTCCGTCCCCCGCGAGACCGTGAGAGAATGGCAGTGGGTATACCGGGCGTTCGGAAGCGAGGCGCTGCTGTCCATGGGCGGGAAACAATCCAGGTACACATTCGAGCAGAGGGTCGCCGCGGCGTCGGCCGTGGTCGACGGCGGGATGGCGAAGACCGACGCCATGGCCGAGTTCGGGATCAGGTCGAAGTCCCCGCTGGAGCGCTGGTGCAGGCTCTACCGCGAGGGCGGCGCCGAGGCGCTGCGGCCCGGCCCGAAGGGCAGGCCGAGGGGGTCGAGGTCGAAACCCCGGGCCCGCGAGCAGGAGCTCGAGGATGCCGCAGGCTCGAGGCTGAGGTCGCCTACCTAAAAAAAATGCGCGCCCTGGTCGAGCGGGACGGGCTCTGACCAGGGCGGCGGCCGAGGCGGTGAGGGTGCTGAGGGCGGAGGGGCACTCCCTGCGCCACCTGCTGGAGTGCTCGGGGCTCAGGAGGTCGACCTACTACTACGCGCTGGCGCACCCGCGGAGGCCGACCAGGCCCGAGCTGCGCGACGCCGCGGCCGAGATATTCTCGCGCACCGCCAACGGCTGCGGGCACCGGCAGATAGCCATGTGCCTGCGCGCCGAGCTGGGCGCGGTCGTGGCCGACAAGACCGTGCTCAAGATGATGCGCGAGATGGGCATCCGGTGCGGGATACGCCGCCGGGGCTCCCGCCGCCGGTACAGCTCCTACAGGGGGCTGTTAGCGTCAATATAATTTTCACCATTTCCACCAACGCATTTTCGCCAATCGCGCCAACGCGGATACACCGGATTCGCCAACGCGGATGTGCCGCTTTCGGCGCCTAGGCGCCCTCCTCCTTCCCGTCCTCACCGCCGA
>DBFWCI010000053.1:0-2104 GCA_048485235.1 Collinsella sp. | reverse complement strand
TCTACGCCCGCAACACCGTCACCAACGACGTGCTGTACAAGGAGGGCCTGGACCTTCTCGTCGTGCCCTCCGCCGAGCTCTCCCGCGGCCGCGGCGGCCCGCGCTGCATGAGCATGCCCTTCTGGCGCGAGGACCTCTAAGGTCTTCAAGGACTCGTACGGGTCATAATACATACATCTAGCTGCCATTAGATGTCTCCCATTGGGGCGGTGCGGGTTTTCGCACCGCCCCAATCTTGTATGAGGAACGTCAACACGATTGGACGACTGCTTTTGTAAGGAGCTTGGCTATGGACATCAAGACGATTGGCGTTGAGGAATGGCTCAACGTTTGGGAGAAGAGCGCCACGTGGGACATCGCCCAGTCGACGATCTCGTCGCTCACCATGGGCGAGCTGCGCGCGCTCGATGAACAGGACGGCGCCACGTTCTACGAGCGCCTGGACCGCGAGAAGATGAACTACGGCTGGATCGAGGGCTCGCCGGAGTTTAAGGCCGAGGTTGCCAAGCTGTATCGTCGGGAGGTCAAACCCGATCACATTCTGCAGACCAATGGCTGCACGGGCGCTAACCTCAACGCCATCATGGCTGTGGTCGAGCCCGGCGACCACGTTATCGCCGAGTGGCCCACCTACGCGCCGCTCTACGAGATTCCGCGCACGCTGGGCGCCGAGGTCGAGTATTGGGAGCTTCGCGAGGAACTCGGCTGGAAGCCCGATATCGAGGAACTCAAGAGCTTGGTGCGCCCCAACACCAAGCTTATCTGCATAAACAACGCATCGAACCCCATCGGTACGGTGCTCGATGCCGGTATGCTCGGTCAGATTGCCGAGATCGCCCGCTCGGTGGGCGCCTATGTGCTGTGCGACGAGGTGTACCTGCCGCTTGAAAACACTGAGTCCTTTATGTCGATGGTCGACGTGTACGAGAGGGCCATTGTCACCAACTCGTTGTCGAAGACCTATTCGACGCCTGCGGCCCGCGTGGGCTGGGTCGTGGCAGACGAAGAGATATCCAACCGCATCCGCACCTATCGCGATTACACCATGATCTGCGGCGGTGTGTTCAACGACGCCCTGGCGACCTATGTGCTTGAACACAAGGATAAGATCCTCGAGCGCAATCGCAAGATCGTGTTTGACAACCGCGATATCGCGCAGGCTTGGATCGATACACAGCATCGCGTTTCCTGGACGGCCCCACAGGGCGTGTCTACCTCGTTTATCCAGCTTAATATTCCCGAGGACGACGAGGAGTTCTGTAAGCGCCTGCTGTCCGAGAGGGGAGTGCTGCTGGTACCCGGCAGCCGCTTTGAGCTTCCCTGTGGCGCACGCCTGGGCTACTGCGCGAGCGAGGACGTTCTGCGTGAGGGCCTGAGGCTTTTGGACGAGGCGCTGGCGGAGTTTGATCGCTAGGATTCCGATGGTCTTCGAGGGCCTTATCTAAATTGGCCGAAGATAATCGAAAATGGACCCGTTTCCCTAGGGGAAGCGGGTCCATTTTTCTATACCGAGAAGTCAAGTTGTTACAAATGGGGCCGTAAAGCGAGGCGGTATCCGCTGGGCCTTATACTGAGTTTCCGGTGAACGGTATCAAGCGTCTGGTAAACGGTAATTTATTTATCAGAAATGAATAGGACAAACTTTTTTCTGAATAAAAATGAAAATGGTTGAGACGCGGTGTGAACCGCTAATTCTATTCATAGCTTTATTGGAAATATGCAATTTGAGGATGGTTTAACAAAGTTTAGTTCCATTTGATTTTAGGATTAAAACGCGTTTAAGCACGTAAATACGCTTTATTAAGATGAAGTGTGCCATGCGTGAAGTATATGTGTATGCCGTTCACCCCCTATAAAAAACCGTTCGGGGGCAAGGTGGAAGTATGAGCTGATTTTGGATATAAATATGTTGTCAGCAATAACGCCTCACACGGAGGGGCGCTAACGAATCGGCCCTGACAAGGGCCCGAAAGAAAGGTAGGAGGCCATGACGAAAGGTCTGCACGTGCCTTCCGAGATCGGCAAGCTCAGGAAGGTCTGCCTGCACCGTCCCGGCGACGAGCTCCTCAACCTGCCGCCCGACGAGCTCGAGCGACTCCTGTTC
>DBFWCI010000052.1:0-6146 GCA_048485235.1 Collinsella sp. | reverse complement strand
AGAGCCCGCGGATATTAGCTTGCCAGGCAAGCGTCGACTAAACGTGCAGCGTGCGCGGTCCCTCCCGACGGGAAACGAAAAAGCCCGGTTTAAAACCGGGCTCGAACAAACACGCCTATTGACAATGGCTTTCTCATATTAAGGGGTCGCCGCCGCTAAGGCGTTGACCCCCTAATGCAAACAACGGCGCTGCCCAGCTTTCCAGAACTTGGGCTGCCGTCGACACTATTCTACCCACGAATGACATTTTGAACAATTGGCAATGCCGCTTCAAAAGCCAGGCACAACTGGCACAACCTAGGCGGTCGCTGAATGTGACAAAGGGACTGTCCCTTCGTCACATCTATAATATTGCCTTTACGTGTTGATGCACACGGTGTGCAATAATACTCGCACTGTGCAATAGCGCACAGGCTGAGTAACAAGGAGGACGCTTGTCCCAGCTCGAAAAATGCGACCGCCGGTCCCTTCGCTCGCAGCGTGCCCTTCGCCAGGCACTTGCCAGCGAGCTTGCCGAAAGCGGTGACCTTTCGCGCATTAATGTCGCGTCGCTCACCGAGCGCGCTGGCCTTACGCGCCGCACGTTCTATTCGCACTACCGCGATATCCCCGACTTTATCAATCAAATCGAGGACGGCTTGCTGGCCGAGATCCGTGAGCGCATTGAGCTCATCACCGCAGCTCAGCTGCCCGATCTCTATCACAACATCGATGAGCTCGAGCCGGCACCCGGTTCGGTTGAGTTGCTGCGCTACCTTGCGGCCAACCGCGATTTAATCGGATCGCTGCTGGGCCCGGGCGGCGACCCCGCCTTTATTAAAAAGATCATCGATACCGCACGCGAGGCCGTGGTGCCGCGCGCACAGACGGGCATTTTGGGCTTGGCGCTGGGCACCTTCTTTGACTACTACGTCACCTATGTCGTGAGTGCCGAGGTCGGCATGATCCAGCGTTGGTTTGAGCGTGACCTTTCTGAATCGCCCGAGACCATGGCGCGCATTATGACGGTTATCGCCTTTGTGCGCCCCGGCGACCTGTATGGCCAACCCATCGATATCAACGTGCCGGAATACGGCATGAAGCTATTGAACCTGCAGCTCGAGGACGCGGTCGACACCACCGCAACCGTCGAGTCCAACAACTAAGAGGAGAGACAATGAGCAAACTCGTCGAGGGCATTAAAGACCGTGTGGTCGCTGCCGCACGCGAGGCCGCGCCCGCCGTGGTGGACGCCGCGCAGAAGGCCGCGACCGCGGCTGCCGAGAAAGTTGCCGAGGCAGTTGCCGATGCCAAGAACGTGGCAGGGGAGACGTCCGTCGTCAGCGAGCCCGCCACCGCCGCTGAGCCCGTAGCCGCCGCCCAGGCCCCCGAAGGCGCGATCTTCAACCCCGAGAACGCTCGTGGCAATCTGCACCTGGGCATCGACGTGGGCTCCACCACCGTTAAGCTCGCCGTGCTCAACGACGACAACCAGATCGTCTACGCCAAGTACCAGCGCCACCACACCGACGTCCGTGCCTGCGCCCGCGACCTGTTCGAGGGCGCTGCGACCGTGCTGCCGACGGCCCAGATGACCTGCGCCATTACCGGCTCGGGCGGCCTGCTGCTGTCCCAGTGGCTCGACCTGGAGTTTGTCCAGGAGGTCATCGCCAGCAAGCGTGCCGTCGAGACCCTCATCCCGGCCACCGATGTCGCCATCGAGCTGGGCGGAGAGGACGCCAAGATCATCTACTTCGACAACGGCATCGAGCAGCGCATGAACGGCACCTGCGCCGGCGGCACGGGCGCGTTCATCGACCAGATGGCCACTCTGCTGCACACCGACGCCAGCGGCCTTAACGAACTCGCGGCCAACGCCACCACCATCTATCCCATCGCCAGCCGCTGCGGCGTTTTTGCCAAGACCGACGTCCAGCCGCTGCTCAACGAAGGTGCCCGCCCCGAGGACGTGGCTGCCTCCATCTTTCAGGCTGTCGTGACCCAGACCATCTCGGGCCTGGCATGCGGCCGTCCCATCCGCGGCAACGTCGCCTTCCTGGGCGGCCCGCTGCAGTACCTCTCCGAGCTGCGCCACCGCTTCTACCTCACGCTCAACCTGGACGAGGAGCACCGTATCGTGCCCCAAAACGCTCACCTGTTTGTGGCGAGCGGCGCCGCCATGGCGCACGAGTCCAACAAGCTCAGCACGTTCCCGCAGCTCATCGAGGCTATCGACAGCCTGGGTGACACGCAGGGTGCCGAGGTCGAGCGTCTGGATCCGCTCTTTGCCACCGACGAGGACTTTGCCGAGTTCAAGACCCGCCACGACCAGGAAGTCGTCCCCAAGGGCAAGCTCGACGGCTACACCGGCCGCGTGTTCATCGGCATCGACGCCGGCTCCACCACCATGAAGGCCGCGCTCGTGGGCGAGGACGGCCAGCTGTTGCACACCTGGTACGGTAACAACAACGGCGACATCCTGGGCACGGCCAAGGTCATCATGGCCGATTTCTACAACCACATCCCCGCCGGTTGCACCATCGGCCACGTGACCACTACGGGCTACGGCGAGGCGCTGCTCATCGAGGCCCTTAAGGCCGACTCCGGCGAGATCGAGACCGTCGCGCACCTGCGCGGCGCCAAGGCGTTCCTGCCCGGCGTCGAGTTCATTCTGGACATCGGCGGCCAGGACATGAAGTGCCTGCGCGTCAAGGACGGCGTTATCGAGCACATTATGCTCAACGAGGCCTGCTCGTCGGGTTGCGGTAGCTTTATCGAGAGCTTCGCCGTCTCTATGAACATGGACGTGCGCGCGTTCGCCGACGCCGCTATCCATGCCAAGGCCCCGGTCGACCTGGGCAGCCGCTGCACGGTCTTTATGAACTCGCGCGTCAAGCAGGCGCAAAAGGAAGGCGCCACGGTGGGCGACATCGCGGCCGGCCTGTCCTATTCCGTCATCAAGAATGCTCTGTTCAAGGTCATTAAGCTGCGTGACCCCAAGGAGATCGGTAGCCAGGTAATCGTCCAGGGCGGCACCTTTATGTCCGATGCCACGCTGCGCGCGTTTGAGCAGCTCACCGGCGTCCATGCCGTGCGTCCCGACATCGCCGGCTGCATGGGCGCCTACGGTGCGGCCCTGCTCGCCCGCGATCGCGCCGGCGCCGACGGCACCTCGACCATTCTTTCGGCTGAGGACATCGCGCACCTCACCGTGACGCAAAAGCATGTCCGCTGCGGCCGTTGCTCCAACAACTGCCAGCTTACCGTCAACGACTTTGGCGGTGGCAGGCGCTTCATTACCGGCAACCGCTGCGAGAAGGGCGCCGGCCACAAAAAGCAGAAGACCGAGGCCCCCAACCTCTTCAAAAAGAAAAACGAGCTGCTCTTTAACCGCGAGGTCCTGAGCCCCGACGAGGCCCCGCGCGGCACCGTCGGCATCCCGCGCGCGCTCAACATGTACGAGAACTACCCCTTCTGGCACGCGTTCTTTACGCGCCTGGGCTTTAGCGTGCAGCTGTCCGACCAGTCGAGCAAGAAGACCTACCAGGCGGGCATCGAGTCCATGCCGTCCGAGAGCGTATGCTATCCGGCCAAGATGAGCCATGGCCACGTGATGAACCTCATCGACCGTGACGTCGACTTTATCTGGATGCCGTGCGTGCGTTGGGAGCGCAAGGAGGATCCGACGGCTGGCAACTGCTATAACTGCCCCATCGTCATGAGCTACCCCACGGCGCTGGCGCTCAATATTGACGAGATCCGCGAGCAGAACATCGAGTTCCTGTATCCGTTTGTGCCGTATCACGACAAGACCGAGCTCAAGCGCCGCCTGTACCAGGTGCTCGCCGTCGACCGTGTGGCCGATGCTGAGGCCGGTCGCGGTCGCGTGCGCGGTCCTAAAATCACGCGCTCCGAGGTTGATGCCGCCGTCAACGCTGCTTTTGAGGCCGACGCGCGCTTCCACGAGGATATCCAGACCATGGGCGAGGAGGCTCTCAAGTGGGTCGAGGACCACGGCGGTCACGGCATCGTGCTCGCCGGTCGTCCCTACCATAACGACCCCGAGATCAACCATGCCCTGCCCGAGCTTATCTCGAGCTTTGGCTTTGCGGTCTTTACCGAGGATTCGCTCGCGCATCTGGTGAAGCCCGAGCGTCCGATTCGCGTCGTCGATCAGTGGATGTATCACAGCCGCCTGTACGCCGTCGCCCGTTTTGTGACGATGCGCAACGACCTGGACCTGATTCAGCTCAATTCCTTCGGCTGCGGCCTGGACGCTCTGACCACTGATCAGGTGCAGGAGATCCTGGAGGCCAGCGGCAAGATTTACACCGTGCTCAAGATTGACGAGGTGTCCAACTTGGGCGCCGCGCGTATCCGTATTCGCTCGCTCATGGCGGCGCTCAAGGACCAGGAGGCCGAGCGCTTGGCCGAGGCTACGGCCGCGGGCGAGACTTACGAGCAGGGCGATGCCGCGCCGGTGGCGCCCTCCACGGATGCCCCCGCGTTCGCGAGCCGTAAGTACACGTTCGAGGCGCAGCGCGAGAGTGCTTCGACCGCGTGGCCCAAGGTGCCCTTTACCGAGCAGATGCGCGAGGAGGGCTACACCATCCTGTGCCCGCAGATGGCGCCGATCCACTTTGACCTGGTCAAAGAGGTGTTCCGTGGTGCTGGCTACAACTTGGAGCTGCTGCCCTCGACCGATCACGATGCCGTCGAGGCCGGCCTGCGCTATGTGAACAATGATATTTGCTATCCGTCGATCCTGGTAACGGGCCAGATTATGGAGGCCATCGAGAGCGGTCGATACGACCTGTCCAAGACAGCCGTGGTTATCAGCCAGACCGGCGGCGGCTGCCGTGCCACCAACTACATCGCACTCATCCGCAAGGCCCTGCGCGAGAGCGGCCACCCCGAGATCCCGGTGATCTCGCTTTCGGCCGTGGCGCTGGGCGAGGACAACCCTGGCTTTAAGATTACGCCGGCGCTGCTTAAGCAGGCAGTCTACGCGGTGCTCTTTGGCGACGTGATGATGCAGATGCTCTATCGCTGCCGCCCGTACGAGGCTACGCCCGGTGCCGCCAACGCGCTCTACGAGGAGTACATGGCGCGCGCTCGCAAGCTGGCGCCCAAGTTTAACCGCCACAACTACACCAAGCTGTGCCGCGAGGCCATCCGCGCGTTCGACACCATGCCGCTCGTGGGCGAGGGTACCAAGCCGCGCGTGGGCGTGGTCGGCGAGATCCTGGTCAAGTTCCATCCCACAGCCAACAACCACGTGGTCGATGTCATCGAGCGCGAGGGCTGCGAGGCCGTGGTGCCGGGTCTGCTCGACTTTTTCCTGTACTCCATGAGCAACGCCGAGCTGCAGAAGGACGAGTTGGGAAGCTCCGCTACCACGCGCGCTGGTATGCAGGCGCTCATCAAGCTCGTGGACTGGATGCGCACGCCGGTGGAGGAGATGCTCGAGAAGTCCCGCCGCTTCGAGGCGCCCGAGCGCATCGGCACCATGGCCGACAAGGCCCGCACGGTGCTTTCGGTGTGCAACAACATGGGCGAGGGCTGGCTGCTCACGGCCGAGATGCTCGACCTGATCGATCATGGCGCACCCAATATCATCTGCACGCAGCCCTTCGCGTGCTTGCCCAATCACGTGGTGGGCAAGGCCGTGATTAAGGAGCTGCGCCGCCAGCATCCCGAGAGCAACATCGTTGCGGTGGACTATGATCCTGGTGCGTCCGAGGTCAACCAGCTCAACCGTATTAAGCTCATGATCAGCGTGGCCAAGGAAAACATGCGCGCCGGCAAGGGCTTTAAGCTTGAGAAGGTGGCGCCGCTCGCGATGGACGAGGTCACCGGCCAGATGCGTGCCCACGACGGCTGCGTGAGCTGCGGTTCGGTCGATGAGAGCGCCGTGGCGTCGGCCGCTGAGCGCCTGGGACGCGGCATTAAGAAGTAGCTGGCCTGCTATGGGCTGGATATGAGACAAACGGGTGGTGGCCGTACCGGCTACCACCCGTTTTTGCTTTCAAGACTTTAGTCCGCTGGCCGCGCAGCGGCCAGCTTTAAACCACCCGCTACGCGGGTGGAGACAAACGGCTTTACAAAGCCACCCCTCCGACCGATATTGACGATTGTTCAGGCCGTCAAGAATTCGAGTCGAAGGG
>DBFWCI010000051.1:0-24231 GCA_048485235.1 Collinsella sp. | reverse complement strand
GAACGCCCTGATGTGGACCGGCTGACCGGATTCCTCGACGAGCTCGAGGACCGCCTGGACTACAAGCGCTGGTATTACGGACATTTTCACCGAGACGGCAATCCGGACGAACGGCACACGGTGCTGTATGACCGGATCGTGGGGCTCGGGGACAAACTCCTGCCGTGGGGTGCGTACTGATGACGGTCTATGTGACGGGCGACGTGCACGGCAGGGCCGAGTACGGGTCCAGCAGGTTCGCCTTCAGGTCTTGGCCGCTGGGCCGGACCCTGACGCGCGATGAGGTGGTGATCGTGGCCGGCGACTTCGGCTTTGTCTGGGATGGATCCAACGCCGAGAAATACTGGCTCGACTGGTTCGAGTCGAAGCCGTGGACCACGTGTTTCGTAGACGGCAACCATGAGAACCATCACGCCTTGGCTAATCTGCCGGTACGGGAGTGGAACGGCGGGCTCGTCCATGAGGTGCGACCGCACGTGCTGCACCTGATGCGCGGAGAGGTGTTCGACATCGACGGGCTCACGGTCCTTGCCATGGGCGGTGCCGCGAGCAACGACAGGCAGTATCGCAGGGAGGGGAGGAGCTGGTGGCCCGAGGAGATACCGAGCGAGGAGGAGATGGGGCACTGCCGCGCCTCGCTCGATCGCGTGGGCTGGAGGGTCGATTGCGTTGTGACTCACGAGGCCCCTGCTGCCCTTGCTGAGGTGCTGTGCCGCGAGCATGGACGCGGGTATCGTGGCGACCGGCTGCAAACTTTCCTGGGCGAGCTCGAAGGGCGGCTCGACTATCGTATCTGGCTCTTCGGGCATTACCACGGCGACGAATGGCGCGACGACAGGCATCGCCTGGTCTATCGAGACATCGTGTCGATCGAAAGTGCTGCGCCCGGTTCTCAGTTCTAGAAACCCCCTAGAAATGCTCTAGAGGGTTTCTAGAAAATTAGATGCTATGTGGCCTACTCGCCCCTCATCTGGGTCATGACCTCGACCTTAGCCTCGGCCACGGCCGCCCGCTGTTCGGTTGCAACGAGGCGGTCCTTGAGGGCGGCGACCTCGGCCATTAGGTCGCGCTGGGCCAGGAGTGCGTCGTTCAACTCGGCTTGGGCTTTCAGCGCGGCGTCACGCTCGCCGCGCAGGCGCTCGATCTCATCGACCATGGCCACGGCCTCGGCATGGAGCTGGACGACCTGCCTGTCGAGCTCCCTGGCATCGGCGAGGTATCTGACGCTCGCGGCATGAAGCTCGTTGTTCTCGAGCTCGAGGCTCGCGGTATCGAGTTCAAACTTCTCCTCGATAAAGGCGACCCGCTCATTGCAGTCGGCCTCAAGTCTTTCGTTCCGGTCTCTCGCCTCGACGAGCTTGCGGTTGAATTCGTCGAGCTGGGCCCTGAGCAACGCGTTCTCGGTTCTGAGGTCGCCCGTCTCGCGCAGCAGCTTCTCCCGCCACGTCGCCTCGATCCGCTCGGCAGCCTCATCGAGGACGGACTTCACGCCGTAGATCTCCCTGATTTTCTTCTCGTCTGCCATGGTGCGGCACTCCAATCAACAACGGGCATGGCTCCGCCATGCCATATGGCTGGGAACAATGCACGGCCGCTGTTGATTTGTGTTCGCCCTGCGATCGGTGAGTTCTAAAAGGCGTCTCAAGTCATGCGTTCACGCAGGTTTTCAGTTGGAGAAATACCGCACGTTTTCATGGTAACACGTGCCTTAAAGAACGGGCGGCCATATCGATTCGTTGTAAATAGCGTCTACGACGTGTTGGTGGCAGGAGGTGAGGGCGTTAAAGATGTCGAGAGTGATTGTGGGAGTATTTTAGATACAGGCATGAGAAAGGGTCGAATCGAAGTGTCTGGCCGGACGCCAATTGTCCGGGAACTGTTTCGGTTCGACCCTGCTTCATTCTACATCCGCGGCATGTTCTTGTGGGCATCCTGACGGTGACCGACTCTCACGACCTCGATAGTCGGTTTGTGGGCTTAAAGTTTCGGAGGCTCCCAAGCGTTTTCAATCGCGGCGCGGTAGATTGCGGCGTAATTAAGCATCCAGCTGCCATCACCAACTTTTTGAATATACCCCTTATCCTTCAGAGAGGTATAGGCCCGGGATATCGTGTTCTTACTCAGGCGGTAGTGATCCTCAATCCATTTGCTTTTAGCGCAGAAGCCCATGGGCCGTTTGTTTTTGGAAGGTTTTCCAAACTTCCATACAAGGCCGAGGATGAGGCGCTCGGCGGCAACGGTGGTGACGCAGCACGCCCACTCGGGCACTGAAATAAAAATAGCCTTATCCATTTTTCCCGTAATCTCTCGTTGCTCAGTAGCATCATCGCTAAATATGTCGGAAATCGACGGAAGCTCGCTCATGTTTACCACCTAATCAAGGTGGGCGGTACGACCTTCAAGCTGCTTGAAAAGCTCGTAGAACGAGCTCTCAAACATGTAATTAGAGCGATGGATCTGGATGAGCTTGCCGGACTCTCGCATAAACTTGCGTGCGGTGTTTTCGCTCCAGCCAGTGAGTTCGCGGATATCGTTAACGCGGAGCAACCGATCGCACTGAGCGGCACCAGTGGGGAAAGTCGGTGTGGACGCCTGAGTGCTATTCTTTGGAGTAGCCATGATGAGCTATCCTTTCAATGAGGGCCCTCCCTGTGCTTGTAAGACGTACCAGGTTCATAAGCACTTGGGGGGCCGGTTTCTATGACTACATGCGTAGCCATCTGACAGCTTTAGCATGTATTAAAACTCATTAGATGTCAATCAAATAAAGCATCTACCTGCGGAAACGGTATTATAGTACCGTAATATTATGAAATAAACGATGAATGAAAAACATGCTATTTCTCGCTTCTCTGTATATAGGCGTTGATGAAGGCTTCGTAGCCTTTAACTGCTTTTATTTCTGATTGTTGAACGAGGCTTGTATACGTTTTGAGCGTGATATTGGGGTCCGCGTGGCCAAGAATACCTTGCACGCTTCTAACGTCCGATCCGTTCGCCAGCATAAAAGTGCTTACACAATGCCTGAGCTGATGCGGGCAGATGCCCTTATATAGTTTTCCGCCAGCCGAATTGTTCGGCTCATAGATTCCAAGATTGCAGCTAACTGCGAAATCGCGAAACCAATGGTTGAAGATGTAGTTTTTCATGTGACAGACAGTAGGGATCCCTTGCTCGACAGCAATATCGCTAATGATGGGAGTGCTGCCAGTCTGGGACAGCCCCAGAGAGGCCAGGAGCTCTTTTTGTATGGCTGACCATGATTGAAGACGTTCGGCCAAGGTTTCTCCAACGGGAATTTTGCGTTGGCTTTCTTGTGACTTGGGTGCCCTCAGTTCATGGTCGTTGGTGTACTGCCTGTCAATTTTCAAGGTTTTATTGGCAGGGTCCCAATCGCGCCATTCGAGGCCCAGCATCTCGCCTTTCCGCATACCCGTATACACTAGTACTAGTGTACCGACAGCTTCGGCGGTGAGCTCAATGTGTTGAAGACGTGTGCATAGGGTAGCTACTTGGTCGATTGTCAGTGATTCTCTTTTGTTGCGTGGTCTGCGAACATGAACGGTAGCGCAGGGGTTTCGGTCAATTATTCTCTTTGCGACTGCATTCGACAAAATCTGACGCAGTTTCGCATTGATTCGTACAAGCTCTGATGGTTTGTATTTTCCCGTACGACGAGCTTCGGCATATGTTTCTTCGATTAGATCGGGAGTTAGCCCCTCAATTGTCTGAAACGCACCGAATAGGTCTTCGATATGCCTGCAATCGTACGCTTCTCTTTCATAGCTCGTTGGCGCAAGCTCGGTGTCCCTATTTTCATGAAAGGCCCAGCAGTAGGACGCAAGCAAAGTGGGCTTTTTAGTTTTAGTGATCGTGCCAGAGGAGTTGATTTCAGCCAGCTTGGCCTGCATTGCAGCCTTAGCTTCTGTTTTAGTCTTGCAACGAACTGTATAAGTTGGGGATCGTTTGTAGCGCCCCGTCTTAGGGTCCTTGACTCCAAGGGAAAAATAATAGCGATAGGTGTTAGGTGATCTCTTGTCTTTCCAACACGTGCCTCTTCCGCTAATTAGTGGCTGTTCTGACATCTTTGCGCTCCGTTTCTTTGAATAGTTTTCAACAATTCATTGAGTGCAGTTTAGCTAAAGCTGTTAGTAATATGTTTGTAAAAGCGTAGGCTCAGCTACCGGAGGTAAAAGACACAAACTGCTATGTTTATCTGCGGTTATATGATGTTCAATGATGCTTGATGAATGGTAGGGGGTAGCATTAAATCATATCTCCTAAAGCGGGTGTCGACGGTTCGAATCCGCCCGGGGGCACCAGAAGATTATGACGGCGTCGCGAGAGCGGCGCCGTTTTTGGTTTGTGGGGGCCGTCGGCGGATTCGAGCCGTCGACACCCGCGTCACCAATTTCCCCGCGGGGGGAGTTTTCGAATCCGCCCGGGGGCACCAGAGGAATATCGAGCCCGGTACCGCTACGGTGCCGGGCTCTTCTGGTTTAAGGCATGCCGTAGTATTCGCTGCTTCAGATAAAGAAAGCGCCCGCTTGCTGAGGGAGCAAGCGGGCGCCTGTGAGCGAATATGTTTGCGGCGAAAGCCGTGATGAGCGGTGGGGTGGCGACTAGTTGGTCGTACCGGAATCGTCACCCGTGCCCGAGCCAGAGCCCGAACCCGAGCCAGAAAGTGCGACCGTCAGCGTAATCGTGCTGTCGGTGGACTGCTTGCCAGTGGGGGAGACACCCGTAACGGTGGCATCCTCGTTACCGCTTACGGGATTGCCGTTCTGGTCACAGAAGCCGATGTTATAGAAACCGGCGTTGTTGAGCGCGGTGACGGCGGCGGAGATGCTCTTGCCGTACAGGTTGCCCGGAACACTGGCCTTGCCGGACTTCTTGGCAATGACGACGGTAATCGTGGCGCCGGGCTTCTGCTTGCCACTGGGGTTCCAGCTGATCACGGTGCCCTCGGTAACCGAGTCGTTCTCCTGGTAGCTAACGTCGACGCCAAAGCCTGCCATATCGAGGGCGTTGCGCGCCTGGGCCTCGGTCATGTCGGTCAGGTCGGGGACGGACGTGGTATCCGGGCCGCTCGAGACCTTGTACGAGATGGTCGTGCCCTTCGCGACTTCCTTACCGGCTTCGGTGCCCTGCTCAAAGACCTGGCCCTCATCAGCCTCGTTGGCCTCCTCGGAGGCGTTGCCCTTCAGGCCAACGCTTGCCAGTGCGGCTTCTGCTTGGTCCTTGGTCAGGCCGACAAGATGGGGAACCTCAACCTTCTCGGAGGGCTTGGGACCCTTGGAGATTACCAGGTTCACCTTGGTGCCCTTGGCCTTCTTGGTGTTGCCGTTGGGCGTCTGCTCGGCGACCTTGCCCTCGTCGACATCGTCGTTGTAGCTTTGGTCGATGGTGCCGATCTCGAGGCCGGCTTCCTTGATCAGCTCGACGGCAGTCTGCTGGTCCTTGCCCAGCACATCGGGCACGGTGACCTGCTCGCCGCCAAAGAGTCCTGTGGCAAAGGCCACCACGATGCAGATGACGGCAACGGCTGCCACCACGGCGGCGATGATCTTGTTCTTGTTGGATTTGGGCTTTTCGACCTCGTAGGAGCCGGTGGAGCCCGAAACCGAGCTACGGGTGGTATTCTGGCCGCTCACGCCCGAGACGGGACGCACCATGGCGCGCGTCTGATCGGAAAGCTCGCGAGTCTTGGTGGCGCCCAGCTCACCGGGGGCACCGATGATGCGCGTGGGCTCCGAGACGTTGACGGCACGGCCCGACAGGTAGCTGTTGAGCACCTGACGCAGCTCGTCGGCGGTCTGGAAGCGGTTTGTGGGGTCCTTCTCCATGCACTTGAGGATGATGCGCTCAAGGTCGGCGTCGACACCGGAGTTGATCTGGCTCGGCGGAATAGGCAGCTCGTTGACCTGCTTGAGTGCGACCGAGATGGCGTCGTCACCGTCAAAGGGAACGCGGCCGGTGGCGCACTCGTACATCACGACGCCCAGCGAGTAGATATCCGAGGTGGGGCCGAGGTCCTGACCGCGGGTCTGCTCGGGGCTGACGTAGTGGGCGGTTCCCAGCACGTTGTTGTCTTGCGTGAGGTGGCTGTTCTTGGCACGCGCGATGCCAAAGTCCATCACCTTGATGTTGCCGTCGGGCAGCACCATGATGTTCTGCGGCTTAATGTCGCGGTGGATGATCTCGTGCTTGTGGGCGACCGAAAGCGCAGAGCTGATCTGCGAGCCGATCTGGGCGACCTTCTTGGGGTCGAGGGCGCCGTGGCTCTTGATGCCGCTCTTAAGGTCGGTGCCGCGCAGGTACTCCATGACGATGTAATAGGTGTCGCCGTCCTTGCCCCAATCGTAGACGCCCACGATATAGGGTGAGGAGAGACCGGCTGCTGCCTGGGCCTCCTGCTTAAAGCGTGCGGCGAAGGTTGCGTCGCCAGCATACTGCGGCAGCATGATCTTGACGGCTACCGTGCGGTCGAGGACCTGGTCCTGTGCACGGTAGACGGTCGCCATGCCGCCTGTTCCCACCTTATCCTTGAGGAGGTATCTTCCCCCGAGGACCCTCTGTTCCATTCCTGCTCCTAACATAACTATTCGCTCAACGATGTGTGTAGTACCTACGATGTGGCCGCTGGGGCCGTGTGGCGCGTTGCCGCTAACTCTTCGGCCGCGGCGCGCCTCGGGTGTCCGATTCGATCATGGGCATCACGCTCCCTGTGCAGCAAGCGCCGCGGTCAGGACGATGCCGGCGATCTTGGCGGCCTTGACGTCATGCTTGTCGTAATCCTCTAAGGCCACCGAGATGGCGACTGTGGGTGAATCGTAAGGTGCAAAGCCAACGAACATCGAGTTGACGTTGGTGCCGCCAATCTCGGCCGAGCCGGTCTTGCCGGCGACCTTGACGCCGGGGATTTGGGCATCGGTGCCGGTGCCGGACTGGACGACGGCAAGCATGGCCTGCTTGACCTGGTCGGCCGTGGCGGAGCTGACGGCCTGACCAAGCGAGCGGGACTGCGTGGTCTTGACCACGGTTCCGTCCGGGGCGAGTACCTGGGCTACAAAGTACGGGTCCATGACCACGCCGCTGTTAGCGATGGCGGCGGCAATCACGGCGTTTTGCATGACGGTGGTCTGCGGGCCGGGCGTGTGGTCCATGCCGACAGGCTGGCCGGCGCCGGCCCAGGCGGTCTCCCACTCGGTCATGAGCGACGGGTCGGCCATGATGGAGGCCGCGGAGGTCAGGTCCTGGCCGAGCTTTTGGCCGTAGCCAAAGGCGTTGGCAAACTGCACGAGCGTGTTTGCGCCAACTTCGTTTGCCACCTGGCCAAAGACGACGTTGGAGGACACGGCAAAGGCCTGCTGCAGGCTGATGGTACCGTAGCTCTCGTTGGCATAGTTGGTGACCGGTGCGTTGCCGATGTCCATGGAGCCGGGCGCCTGGTAGGTGCTGGTAAGGCTGGCGGTACCGGTCTCGAGTGCCGCGGAAAGCGTAACGACCTTAAACGTTGAGCCCGGCGTGTACAGCGCGTCCATGGCGCGATTGTACATGGAGCCGTCCTCGCCGCCGCCCGTCTGCAGCAGGGCATCGATGTTGGTGTTGTCGTAGGTGGGCGAGCTGGCACATGCGAGCACCGCGCCGGTACGCGGGTCGATGACCACTACAGCGCCCTTAAAGCCCTTGAGCGCCTGCTCGGCAGCCGTCTGGATGCGCGAGTCGATGGTGAGCTTGGCGGTGTTGCCCGGCTGGGTCTGGCCCGCGAGCGACGCGATGGCGTTGTTCCAGCTGGAGTAGTCCTTAGAACCGGTGAGCGTGTCGTTCATGACGCTCTCGATGGCGGTGGTGCCATACTGCTGGCTCACGTAGCCAACCACGTGCGCTGCCAGGTTGCCGTTGGGGTAGGAGCGTACGTAGGTGCCGTCCTCCTGCTGCAGCGACTCGGCCAGCGTCACGCCGTCGGACGTGATGATGGAACCGCGCTGGATGTACTTGGAGCGGGCGATGGTGTGGTTGTTGGTCGGCATGTCCTGATAGTCCTTGGCCTTGATGACCTGGACATAGGTGAGGTTGCCGATAAGGATGGCGAACAGCGCCGTAAAGGCGAGCACCGCGCGGGTTAGACGGTTGGCGAGCGCCACGCGGCCGAGCACACCGGATTCAGGTGTGTCGAGCAGGCGACGGCGCATGCGCGAGCCGACGGAATGGCTGCCGCTGCCGTAGGAAGACGAGGTGGCAAAGCGCGTGCCCGTCGGGGCGGCGGCAGATGCGACCTGATCATCGGTGATGGCGGCCATGGTGCCGGTGCCGGTAAGCTCGGCCTCGCGTCCGGTCGCCTCGTCACCGGCGCGCAGCAGGAGCGCGACGATGATAAAGCTCGCCAGCAGAGAGGAGCCGCCCTGGCTCATAAAGGGCAGGGTGACGCCGGTCAGCGGGATCAGGCGGGTTACGCCGCCAACGATCAAGAAGGCCTGGAAGCTGATGGCGGCCGTAAGGCCCGTGGCGCTAAAGGCAGCGAGGTCGGATTTAGCGCGGGCAGCCGTGGTCAGGCCGCGAACGGCAAAGAGCATAAAAAGGATGAGCACGGCGCCGCCGCCCAAAAGGCCCATCTCTTCGCCGATAGCCGAGAAGATAAAGTCGGACTCGACGACAGGGATGTTGTTGGCCATGCCGTTGCCGATGCCAACACCGACCAGGCCGCCATCGGCAAGCGAGAAGAGCGACTGGACGATCTGGTAGCCCTGCCCCTGGGCGTCCTTAAACGGATCGACCCAAACTTGGAAGCGCACCTGAACGTGAGACAGGAACTTGTAGGCGCCCACGGCTCCGACGGCTAAGAGCGCAAGGCCGATAACGACATACGAAAAGCGCCCCGTGGCAACGTAGAGCATCAGCAAGAAGATGGTGTAGAACAGCACGGCCGAACCCAGGTCGCGTTCGAAGACGACGACGAGCAGGCACACACCCCACACGGCAAACAGCGGCAGCAGCAGTCGCAGACGAGGGATCTTAAAGCCCAGGATCTTGCGGTTGGAGATGGAGAGCAACTCGCGGTTCTCGGCCAAGTAGCCGGCCAGGAACAGGACGATAAAGACCTTGGCGAACTCGCCGGGCTGGATGGTAAAGCCCGCGATGCGAATCCACAGCTTGGAGCCCGAGATCGTGGTGCCGATAAAGATAGGCAGCATCAGCAGAATGATGCCGATGATGCCAAAGGTGTACTTGTAGCGCATGACCACGTCGAGGTTTTTGACTAGTGCAAGCGTTCCCACCATGAGCGCCACCGAGACAAACAGGATGATGAGCTGTGAGATGGCGAGAGCGGGGGCGAGACGCGTCACGAACGTGATGCCGATGCCCGAAAGTATAAATACGATGGGCAGGATGGCGGGGTCGGCACCGGGCGCCAAGATGCGCACGGCAATGTGGGCCGCGGCAAAGGCGGCAAAGAGGCCGATCGGCACGGCGAGCGTCTCAAAGGAGATGGCGGCGCCCGCGGTGAGCACGTACATCGCATATAGCAGGATGACGGGGAACGCCGAGGCGATGAGCAAGAGCAGCTCGGTGTTGCGGCGACTCATAAGCGGCACTCCCTTTCTAATTCTTATCGGAGGCTTCGGCCTCGGCGGACTGTTCGGCGGTTTTCTCGGAATCTGATTCGGAGGTCGATCCCTGATTGGTGTTGTCGCGAATCGTTTGCGCGTCGATCACCTGGCGGGTCTGCTCCTCGTCGATCTGGTGGCGGTACTTGGATATCGTGTCCTGCGCATCGTCGACACTTGTTTGCGGAATGCCCGCCTTGAGGCGGTTTTGCGTGTCTTCGGGCAGGTCGGACAGCTTGATGCTGGTTTCGCTTTCGAGCCAGTGGAGCTTGAGTCCGAGTGGCTTGCCGGGCAGGCCGCGCCAGACGGCGACATTGCCCTGGTAGGTACCAAGGTAGTACGAGCCGGTGACACCCGTGTAGGCCCAGATGCCAGCTGCCAGCACAAAGACGAGGGCCAGGATGGCGGCGATAGTAACGTTGCGGCGACGCACGCGTTGCGCCTCGCGCATAACGCCATCGTCAACCAGGTCAACGACTACTACGGTTACGTTGTCGTGGCCGCCGGCGGCAAGCGCCGCGTCCACTAGGTTGTCGACGCAGATTTGCGCGGTTGAGGACTGCGTGGCGATGTTCTCGATATCGCTATCGGGAATCATGCTCGAAAGGCCGTCGGAGCACAGGATCAGACGGTCGCCTTCCTCGATATGCAGAGTGAAGTGGTCGGCATACATGGCGGGGTCCGAGCCCAGCGCACGGGTAATGACCGAACGGTTGGGGTGGACGCGAGCCTCGTCTGCCGTGATCTCGCCGGCGTCCACGAGCTCCTCCACGTAGGAGTGGTCGCGGGTCACGCGGATGAGCGTGCCCTCGTGGAGCAGGTAGGCGCGAGAGTCACCCACGTGGGCGATGGCGAGCGTGTCGTTTTCGATATAGGCGCAAGTGGCTGTGCAGCCCATGCCGGGCTTGCCCAGGCCATTCAGGGCCGCCTCGATTACGGCGGCGTTGGCAGCCTCGACGGCTGCGGCCAGGCGTGCTGCGTCGGCGGACTGTGGGGCCGTCTTGGCTATAGTCTCGACAGCGATAGAAGAGGCTACCTCGCCGGCGGCGTGACCACCCATGCCGTCGCATACGCAAAAGAGCGGCGACTGCACCAGGTAGGAATCCTCATTGTGCGGGCGCACACAGCCAACGTCGGAGCGGGCGCCCCACATGAGTTGCGTGGTGGTGCCGGCATCATAGGTCGAGTCGGTCTCGATGCGCTCCTCGGTCAGGGGTTCAAAGCTCATGGTCGAGCCGGGGTCTTTGAGCTTGGCCTCAACGGCGGCAACGTCGATTTCGGCTGTGTCACCGGGAGAGACGGTGTCGGTCTCGGCGTTTGATTCAGAATCGCCGGTGTCCGGGGAGCCGGGCTCCTCGGACACGCGGGCGGTCGACTCGTCGTCTTGCGGGCTGACGTCTATAGGCTCGGGCGCCGGCGTAGACGCGGGCGCAACCTCGGATGCCGGGGCTATGGGAAACGCCGGCGCGGCGGGCTCGGGTGCCGCAAACACCGCAGTGCTCTCGTTGATTGCCGCGGCGACGGGCTCTGCAAAGTGAGCCGGCGCCGGGGTTGCTTCGGGCGCTGTGGGCTGTTCCGCAGCATGTGCGCCGATGGGCGTCGCTACGGCATCCTCTTCGTCCTCGTTATCGGCTAGATCCGAAATATCATGCGTTACATGCGAAAGAGGCAGGGAGAACACGGTGTCCTCGGGCTCCACGGGTGCGGAGCCCGCCGGAGCGGCGTGGGCCGGCGCAGCTGTGGCGGCGGCCGGTGCCTCGGTCATAGTTGCGGACTTGTTCTCCTCGTCGATCATCGACGGTTCACCTTCATGACCACGTCGCCAATCTGGACTTCGTCGCCCTCACGCAGCGTCGCGGGCTCCACGAGCTGGCGGCCGTTGACGAGCGTGCCGTTAAGCGAGTTGAGGTCCTCGATGATGAGCGCCGGGCCCTGCAGCGAAAAGCGCGCATGCGAGGCCGAGACAAACGGTTCGTTGATGCAGATGTCCGAAGACGGCGAGCGGCCGACGATGACGGGGCCGAGCATATCCACGTGGATGCCGCGGATGCCGCGCGGACCCTTGTCCACATCGATCGTCCAGATAGCCGAGTCGCGGCGCTGGCCGCGCACGAGGCCCACGCCGGTCTTCATGACGGCGAACAGGAAGATATAGAGCAGGGCGACCAGGACGATGCGGCCTGCAAAAAGGACGATATCGATGTTCATAAGCGACTATCCCCTAAATTCAAAGGTGCTCAGGCCAAACGTCAGCAGATCGCCGTTGCGCAGCGGGCAGCGCGTGATGCGGCGGTTGTTGACGAGCGTGCCGTTGGTGGAATTGAGGTCCTCGATCGACCAGTCCGAGCCGGTAAAGGTGAGCTGGGCGTGACGGCGCGACACGTTGGGGTCGCGCAGGGCGATATCGGAAACCGAACGCTCGCGGCCGATGGTCACCTGCGCGGAGGTGATGCTGTGGCTCTCGCCGCTCACGACGTCGACGAGTTGGGCGAGCGGGCGCTGCGGGGCACGGGTGCTCGCCATGTTGGAGGCGATGCCGGCCGCGGCGCCAAGGCCCACGGCGGCACCGGTCGCGGCGGCTCCGCCCATGCCGGCAAGCGCGTCGCGCGAGACAGTCTGCGGCACCGGAATAGGTGCGGCGGCGGGGTCGGGGACGCTGGGCGCAAAGGGGTCGGCCGTGGCAAGCGGATCGGGAGCGGCGGCGCGAGGCATCGGCTGCTGCTGGGGCATGGCTGCGGGGCGTTGCTGCTGCGGGGCGGCAAACTGCTGCTGGCCGGCGCGGGGAGCGCTGGCGGCACGGCTTGCGGCGGAGTTGTTCTGTCCCAAGCCGTTTTGGTAGGCGCGCTCCTCCTCGTACAGGCGGCCGAGCGTGGGCGCATCGACATTCTCGGCGAAGACCGAGAACTTGCCGGCGCGCAGCTGCGGGTCGATCATAAAGCGAACGAGGGGCTCGCCGACAAAGACATAGCGGCGCTTTTCGGCCTGCGCCTTCACGAACTCGCGCACCTCGCGCGAAAGCTCGGGGTAGAACGGGGCGAGCATGGGATCGTCATCGGCGGCGATCAGGATGGTGTAGAGTGCCGGCGCGGTGTTGACGCCGTTGATCACTAGAGTCTGATCCTCCATGTCGCGAGCGGCCTGCTTGGCAAGCTTCTTAAAGGAGAACGGGGCACGGGTGGCACCGAAGATGCCGGCCACGTGGTCCTCGAAGATGTTCAGGAAGTTCACGAAAGATCACTCTCCGTATAGGTTCTTTGGTATCCGAGCGAATATAGGCATATCCCAACGATTATAGAGGATAGGATTCCCGCAACCGCCGCCTTGGCGACGACCGCGGCTGCAAGGCTGGCAATTTCCATATGGTGTGCAAGACAGGATGCCGCCGCCGTGCCGACGCCGGCGACGGCGATGGCGGCGATTGCGGCAAGGTTTGAGCCCTGTTCGGCGCGCTTGGCGTGGGCGTTGAGCAGCAGCGATGTTGCCGCGGCCGTGGCCGCAACCAGCACGAAGGCGGCCCAAAGGAGCGGGTCTCCCAGCGCTGCGGCAACGTTACCGAGCCCCAGTACGCCTCCGGCGGAGAGGGCGACCGTGGCCAAGCGGGCAAAAAGTGCGCCCATGCCCGTGGCGGCCGCGGCGCTTGCCGGGCCGAGCCAAAATGCTGCGATGCCCACGACGGCCCCAGCTGCCAAGAAGGTGTTGCCGGTCAGGCAGCCGAGCGCGAGTGCGCTGGTGAGTGCGGCGCTTGCGGCGGCCTCGGTGCGTCCCCAGGCAATCCACCAGCCGGACATGGCGGCGGCAAAGATCACCGCGACGGGCAGCATCGACAGGATGCCCTGTGCCTGCATGGTGGCGTTGGCCATGAGCACCAAAAAGCCCACAGCCGAGATGGCCGAGCCAATCTGGGGGGCCAGGCCAGCCGCCGCTCCGATCGCGATGGCCGCAATGACCAGGCCGGGAAGCGCCGCGACCCCGGCCGTTTGCATCAGCAAAAAGCTAAAGGTGCCGCACGTTAGCGCCGAGATAGTGCGCATGGTGTAGTCGCGCGTATGGCTCCAGCGCGTGCCCGCCCAGCCGAGTGCGGGGTCGACCTCGATGGCGTCGTCCTCGTAGTGCGACGGCTCGATATCGTCGAGCTCCTGCTCGTCATCCGAAAGTTCGCCAACCATTTGCTCCAGGCTGCGACGGCCCTCGCGCACGCTGCCCAGACCGGCAAGGAGCTGGTCGCAAAATGCCTCGATGCTGTTGGGGCGGTCCTGCGGCATGGGGGAGAGCGCGCTCATGAGCGCGGCCTCGGCTCCCGGGGGGAAGTGTGGTATCAGCTCGCTGGGATAGGTGGCGCCGCCGATGATGCGGCCGAGCGAGTCGGCGGGCGTGGCCGCCATAAAGGGAGCGCTGCCGCACAGGCCCTCGTAGATCACACAGGCGAGGGCAAAGACATCGGCGCGCTCGTCGACCGTGCCGGTCTCGATATCGAGCTGCTCGGGCGGCATGTAGCCGATGGTGCCGCCGCGTGAGCCGCCAAAGCCGCCGGCAGACGACAGTCGCGCCATGCCAAAGTCGGTGAGCTTTACATTGCCCGAGTGGTCGATGAGCACGTTGGCGGGCTTAATGTCCAGGTGGAGTACGCCGTTACTGTGGGCGAAGGTGAGCGCCTGGCCCAGGGCATCGGCAATAGCCGCGGCCTCGTCAAAGGTAAGTGAGTGACCGTCCACGCGGTGCAAAAACTCGGCCAGCGACATGCCATCGACATATTCCATAACTAGGTAGGCATAGGCTGTGTCGTGCGTAAAGTCGATGACCTGCACGATGTTGGGATGTTGAAGCATGGCGGCAGTGTGCGCCTCGCGCAGGACATCCATGATGTCGCTGGCGGGCATGCCGACACCGTTAATAAGGGGGATGCGCTTAATGGCGACGCGGCGGCGCAGGTGCGTGTCGCGGCAGATCTCGATGGAGCCAAAACCGCCGGTCGCAAGTGTCTCGAGCGGCTGGTACCGCTTGAGCAGCTCGCGAGAGCTGGTGCCCTCCAAAGGAACGTCCGGCGAGAACCGGGCGGTATGTTGCGAGAAAAGCGGCATGGCCAACCCTCGTGCGTTTAAAGTTCGTTTGCGAGCGGCGGGCGCGGGGCCGAGCCGTTCGCGGTGGCATAGATGCTGCTAGTGTAGCACGCTCGGGTGCATGGGGAGGATAGCGGGATGCGAGGCTGCCTGCCTGGCTTGGCCTTAGCGCTTCTTCTTGTTCTTCTTCTGCTTGCGCCGCTTGCCCTTGGTCTCCTGGGGCTTGTCGCCCTGCTTGGCCTCGGCGGCGGCCTTCTCGGCCTTCATTTTCTTCTTCTTGGTTTCGATGCGGAGTTTTTTGTTGATGCGGGCCTTGAGGAAGGGACCGAACTGCTCGGCATCGCCACGGACGAAGGTGTCCTTGGGGATCGTCACGCCCTGGTCGGCGAACATGGCCACAAAGATGCGCTCGCCGTCGAGTACGTGGTCGAGCTTGTCAAACGGGAAGAACTGCGACTTGCCGCTCTTGCCCCAAACCATCAGGCCGTCCTCGTTGGCGGCGACGCGGCGATAGCGGCCACCCATGGACTCGTCGGCCTCGACGGCGTCGATAAAGTCGCGGGCGAGCGTGTGGTGCAGGTTCTTGCTCCACCAGGCCAAAAAGGCGCCGAACACGATCAACACGACGCCGAACTTGATCCAGCTGCCGCCGGCCACCAGCATGCCGATGCCGATGAGCGCGGCAACTGCCGCGGCGACATACAGCGAGCCGCGACGCCTGGGCGAGGCGACCAGGCGGGCGAAGTCGGTGACCAGGTCGTTTTCGTACTGGTACTCGTTGAGGTACAGGATACCGTCGTCGGCCGCGGCCTGCTTCTCGAGCGCGACCTCGACCTGGTCGGCTGCTTCGGAGGGAACGAGGTTGCTCTCTGCGTCTGCCATGCTCTTTGGACTCCTATCGCGGCGGGCTCGCCGTACGGGTTATTATGAATGCAGTATGCCGTGCGACCGCATGGCCGTCGCGGCAACAAGACTCAGTATACCCGGGGGAGCACCCATGGAATCGTTGTACCGAAAGTATCGCCCGCTCACCTTCGACTCCGTGGTGGGCCAGCAGCATATCGTCTCGACGCTCGAGCACGCCATCACCGAGGGGCGCCTGTCCCACGCGTACCTATTCTGCGGACCGCGCGGCACGGGCAAGACCACCATGGCGCGCATTCTGGCCAAGGCGCTGCTGTGTCGCAATGCCGAGGCGGCGCGCGCCGAGGGTGCAAGCGGCTGCTTGCCCGACGGTGCTTGCGAGGAGTGCGAGCTCATCGCCGAGGGCAACCACCCGGATGTCTACGAGCTCGATGCCGCAAGCCGTACCGGCGTGGACAACGTGCGCGAGGAGATCATCAACTCCGTCAACTTTGCCCCGGTGCGCGGCAAGTACAAGATCTATATCATCGACGAGGTCCACATGCTCACGACGGCGGCGTTCAACGCGCTGCTCAAGACGCTTGAGGAGCCGCCGGCGCACGTGATCTTTGTGCTGTGCACCACCGACCCGCAAAAGATTCTGGAGACCATCCTCTCGCGCTGCCAGCGCTTCGATTTCCACCGCATCGGCAACGAGGATATCGAGCATCGCCTGTCCTACGTGTGCGAGCAGGAGGGTTTCGATTACGACGACGAGGCGCTCGCCATCGTGGCGCGCCATGCCAAGGGCGGCATGCGCGACGCGCTCTCCACGCTGGAGCAGCTGAGCGTTTTTGGCGACGGCGCCGTGCATGCGGACGATGCCCGCTCGCTTTTGGGCGAGGTTTCGGACCAGATCCTGGGCGAGTTTTCCCGCGCCATTGCCGATCGCGATGTTGCCGAGCTCTATGGACTGATCCGTGCGCAGGTCGAGGAGGGCAATGACCTGCTGGAGCTGACGCGCGACCTGGTGGCGCATGTGCGCGACGTGTACGTTGCCTGCGTTGCCGGTGCCCGTGCCGAGCTGTTTGAGGGCGGCTCCGAGCAGGCCGAGGCGCTTGCTGCCGAGGCCGCTGCCTTTGGCGAGCATCCTGCCGACCGCCTGGCCCGCGTGCTGACGGTGCTCGACGATGCCGCACTGGAGATGAGGGGCGCGAGCGACGTGCGCCTGGTGCTCGAGATTGCCTGCACGCGTCTGGCGCGTCCCGAGGCCGATTTAACGATTGAGGCATTGGCCGAGCGCGTGGCACGCCTGGAGGCCATGATTGCCAACGGCGCCGTGCCGGCGAGCGTGGCTGCTGCTCAGGCCGCCGCGCCTGCAGCATCCGTACCCGCTGCTGCCCAACAGCCGACGCTCATTTCGGGCGCTCGTGCTGCCGCTCCGGCGGCATCCGCTGCCCCCGCTGCTACGTCCGCGCGCCAGGGCGGTATGCCTTGGGACCGCGGCGCTGCTGTTCCGGCTGCCCAGCCTGCGACCAAGTCCGCGGCTCCTGCGCCGGCGCCCAGACCTGTAACGCCTGCACCTCAGCCCGTTGCGGCTCCGGCTTCCGCGCCTGCTGCATCGACCGTGTCGGTGTCCAAGCCCAACAACGCCGCCCAGGTTGCCGCCGCCGGTGCTGCCGAGACCCCCGCGGTTGAGGACGCCGGCGAGCTCCAGCGCAAATGGGCCGAGGTCGTCGAGCGCGTCAAGGCTCGTCAGGCCTCCTACGCAGGGCTTTTGCTCAACGCCCGCGCCACGGCCGACGACGGCTCCAAGCTCACGGTCTCGTTCCCCGCGGGTTCGACTTTTGCCATCAAGATGCTCGGTCGCGCCGATACGCAGTCGGTGGTCCTGCCGACGGTCTGCGCGGTCTTCGGTCGTCGTACCGTCGACTATGTCCTGGATGGGGGTGGCACGCCGGCTCCTCAACATGAGGAGCATTCTCCATCTGCACGGGCTGCGGTATCTGCGGACCCGCAACCCGTGTCCTCGGTGCCCCCTGCATCCTCGAGCGCCAGCGCGACGCAGCCAAAAGCGGCGCCGGTAGCGGCACCGACCCCGTCGGCGCCTGAACCCGCTGCGCCCAAACCGGCTGCTCCGATCCCCGCGCCCAAGTCCGCTGCCGCGCCTGCGCCCAAGTCATCCGACCTGGCCAAGGCCCCTTGGCTGCGCTCCGACAACCCTGCCGGTGCTCCTGCCACGGGCAAGCTCCCGACCGAGCCCGCGCCCCGAGCGCCCGAGCGCGCGTCCGTCCCCATGGCTCAGCCGCCTGCGCAGGCTGCGCCATGGGAATCCGAGCAGGTGCCCTACGACGATGCTATGGTCGGTGGTTTTGCTGCCGATGCCGGCGGGGACGATCTGCCCCCGTTCGACGTGCCGGGTGCGGCGTCCGCGACCAAGGCCGCTGCTGTGGCACCCGCAGCCTCTGCAAACGACGACGTCCCCGCCGCTCCCTGGGAATCCAATCCCGGTGCTGGCAGCCCCTTCGGCCATCAGGGCGCAGCCCCGAGCATCCCGCAGACCGAGGACGAGGCCAAGGCCCTCATCCGCAGCGTCTTTGGCCAGGCCACCATCTTCAAGCCGGTGGAGTAGCTGCGCAGGCGGGTATACTGCTCAAGAAGAGGACCCCTTGTCCGGGCGCATCTGTATTTCGGACATGTGTAGTGTGGTGCCGCGTATGTCGCATTTGAGCAGACAGGTGCGTGACGGTCGGCCTAGGATGCTGAGGTCGATACGATACGTCGCATGGCTGTCCGTGTACTCGACTTGCTCGGCGTTAATGGTTGCTCCGATTGCCAAATAAACGCCTAGCTCGGCATCGACAATCTTGAAGTCCTTTATCTTGACCTTGAACTCTTGATAGAGGGACGGGCTGTTGTAGTAGACGGTTCGGGTTCCGTCGGTGCACTCATCGGTCGTCTCCCATTTGACGACGGGCTGGTCCGAGCTGGCTATCAGCAGTTCTGCTCCAAAAGCTATGGCATGGGTGATGACAACCAGCAATGCCCAGCCGACAAAGAGATAGAGAACCACATATGCAACGGGGTGTTTTGAGCGGATGTTTTGGAGCGCGTTGGGGGCATTCATGGGGCACCTCCAAATTACTATCTATGGCAATCAAATTATACCCTGCCGCCATGTGCGCCGCCTCGAGCAGCGGTTCGGCATTTAGCTATTTAGTGGCGCACATGAAATGCCGGATTCGGCTCTACTAGATTGAGTGTGCGATATTATGCAACCTTGCATAATTCGACCTTGCATAATCTTTGAGTGCGGTTTGTATTGGAGGACATGTATATCGACTGAGGGAACACGTCCGCCCCGCTCGCTGGTCCCGCGCCGTGGTACGATTTTTGAGTTTGAAAGTCCCGCCGCGCTCCGGCTGCCCTTGCAGCTCGGCGTGCGGCCGCACGTAAAGGAGCCATCATGGCCGGTATGAACATGCAGCAGATGATGAAGCAGGCCCGCAAGATGCAGGAGCAGCTTGCCGCCGCGCAGGAGAACCTCAAGTCCCAGACCGTCGACGCCTCTGCCGGCGGCGGCATGGTCAAGGTGACCGTTAACGGCGAGATGGAGCTCGTCAACCTCACTATCGATCCCGATGCGCTCGATCCCGAGGACGTCGATATGCTGCAGGACATGATCATGGCTGCCGTCAACGAGGCCGTCCGCGGCGTCAACGAGCTCGCCAACAAGCAGATGGGCGCCATCACCGGCGGCCTCAACATCCCGGGCATGCCGTTCTAAGACACGCATATATGAGTGCGAATCACAGCCTGCAAAAACTGCTCGATGAGCTGGGCCGTCTGCCGGGCATTGGTCCCAAGTCGGCCCAGCGCATCGCCTATTACCTGCTCGAGGCCGATGCCGAGGAGGCCCGCCGCCTGGCCGAGGCCATCCTGGAGGTCAAGCAGGAGGTCCACTTTTGCAGCCGTTGCTTTAACTACGCCACGGCCGACGAGTGCTCCATCTGCCAGGACCCGATGCGCGATACCACTCGTATTTGCGTGGTGGGCGAGCCGCGCGACGTCCAGGCGATCGAGCGCACGGGCAGCTACCATGGCCTGTACCATGTGCTGGGCGGCGTGATCAGCCCCATGGACAAGATTGGTCCCGAGCAGTTGCACATCCGCGAGCTGCTGGCGCGTCTGGGTCACGAGGATATCCATGAGGTCATCATCGCCACCAACCCCAATATTGAGGGCGAGACCACGGCGAGCTACCTGGCCCGCACTATCAAGCCGCTGGGCGTCGAGGTGTCGCGTCTGGCAAGCGGCCTGCCCGTGGGCGGCGACTTGGAGTATGCCGACGAGCTTACGCTTGGCCGCGCCATCGAGGCCCGCCGCGCGATTTAGGTGGCGAGTCTGCTCCCGCCGTATGTTTTCCTCACAGTCGCACGGGGTAGTCATAATTTCCCCGTGCGACTGTGAGTTTGTTGTGCAACAAAGATGCTTCGTATCCGCTTATCGCATGGATGCTTCCGCTCGCATCCTTAATTTGCCCATTCGTTGCGCAACCTTTTTGGTTCGCTGATACACTCAAATATGGATTTGAATGAATGCGCCGCTTCTGAGCGGCGTGTTTTTCTTGGAGGAGAACGCATGCGGCCCGGTGGCACTCAGACAAAGCGCGGCGCCGCGGTGCGCATGCGACGCCGACTGGGCTTGGCGCCGCGGGCGTACGCACTGCTATCGTGCTCGCTGGTGCTGGTCATAGCCGGTGTTTCTGCCTATGGCATGACCGTGCCGTCCATGATGCAGGCGCATACCGCACGCGAACCGCGCGTGGGGCATGAGGTCAAAAGTGATCTGGGCACCACGACTGGATATGCTTGGGCAAGTGTGGTCGCGCATATTGTGTTTGGCACCGACGATGCGGACGGCGCCGAGGCCCCGGACAACGAAGTCACGCTTGCCAATGGCAAAACCATCGTGCTCACCAACACCAAGATCATCGATCGGTTGTCCAACAATAGCGTGGCGGCAACGGTGAATAAGGTCGAGCAGCAGAAGGGGCAGGACGCCCAGCAGACAGGCAAGCCCGGTAGCTCGGATTCATCGAGTTCGGGCGGCGGCTCTGGGTCGGGTTCCTCTACCGGAGGGTCTGGAAACGGCGGCTCGACGGGCGGCAACACTGACAACGATGCAAACTCCGGTGGCCTTTCCGCTGCTGAAGAAGAGAGCATTCACAGTTGGCTTGTGACCAAGTACAACATGCTCGACGGCTATGTTTCTCGTGCCAATGACGTGGTCTCGACCTATAACTCTACGGGAGATCCCAGACCGTGCGACAGCCTGGTCGGGGAGATGTTTGTCATTCGAGCTGAGTTCGGTCGTCAGACATTCTCGCCCCGGTCAAAGTGGTATCAGCAGTATGCCAATCTGTGGGGCTGTTACACCAACCTATGTCAATGGGTCGGCCATTACGGCGATGATGACGTCGCGCTCGGTAACTTCAACAATAACGTGGCGGCGCTTGCCCTATGATGACCGATCTTGCATCCACCACACCACAATCGCTCGGTCGCGATCCCATGGTCGGCCTGCGCCTGGCGTGTGTCGACGGGTTTGAGCCGGCCATTGCGCTCGGTCAGGACGAACTGCCTGCCTATCTGCGTCGTTTTACGATGCTGTTTGCCGACGATGCCACCATGCGCCGTGGCGGTATCGGCCGCGTGACGCGTGCCGTCAACGCCCAAGGCGAGGCCGTGGCACTCAAGCAGCTCATCTTGCCGACGCGCGATGAGTTTGACGACGATGCCGCTCACGAGGCGCTGGTCGCCAAGTTCAAGGTGGCGTTTCGCGAGGAATACGAATGCCATCGCGCCCTTTCGGGCCTTAAGGGCTTTCCCCGCCTCTATGGCTGGGGCGAGGTCGACGGTGTGCCTGCAATTGTCATGGAATGGGTCGAGGGCGAGACGCTTGCCCGCTTGCGTTCGCGACTCGCCGTGGACGATGCCGGACGCCTGTCGCCGCTTGTGGCGGCGCGTCTGGGTCGCGACCTGTTCGATCTGCTCTGCCGTATGAGCCTGGTGGGTGAGGGCTTTGTCCATCGCGATATCTCGCCCGCTAATATTATGGTGCGCACGGCGCGTCTACCGCTTGACCGGCAGCTTGCCGAGGGCACCTTTGACCTGTGCCTGATCGACTTTGGCTCGTCGCTGGCGCTTGAGCCTGCGTCGGCCGTGGCCGGTACCGGCGGCAAGGCATCCTTTACCGAGCGCTATGCCACGCTGCGTCGCGCGACGGTTGCCTATGCCCCGCCCGAGATGCTCACCGACGATATTCCCGATCTGCGCGCTTTGCGTATGTCGCCGGCGATCGACGTCTATGCCGCGGCAAGCACGGTTTACGAGCTCATTGCCGGCGTCGCGCCATACGAAGCCGCGCCGAGCACTTCGGGCACCTCGGGTTCGCGCAAAAAGACGCGCGACATCGCGAGCCCCTACCGTCTCAAGATGGACACGCTGCCCGACTATCCCATTGGTGCCCATGCGCCCGGTTGCGATTTGACTCAGCTGCTTCGTCGTGAGCCCGATGTGGCGCTCGCCGCGGCTGAGCAGGCCCAGCAGTTGGGGCTTGAGCCGGATTCCGAGGAGCTACGCGATGCGCTGACGTTTGTCGATGCCCAGCTGTTCGACGTGGTGATGGCCTGTCTGTCCAGCCATCAAAAAGATCGTCCCGAGCCGGCGGCGGTCGAGGCGGCGCTCTCGGCGTTTTGTGACCACTATGCGCAAAATGTCGGTCGTTCGCTCCGCGGCGAGCCGCTCACGCCGTGCCCCATGGATGCGTCTGGCCGCGCGGTTCGTCGCGCGGCGATGATCGGTGCGGCGGTCGTTTGCAGCGTGGTTTGGGCTGTGGTCGTGGTTTCGGCCGCGCTGCTGGCGTCGGGCGCTCGCGTGACGGCGACTTTGGGATCGCTCGTGTGGTCTGGGTCGCTACCGGGTATTATTGCCGCACTGGCGTTGGCGCTGCCAGGCATAGCCGGCGTTGCCGCGGGGGCACTTGCGCGCGATCGGCGCTCGGGCTTCCTGCAGGGTGTGCTTGCGCTTTCTGCCTGCGAGGTTCCGGTGCTGGTTGTGGCTGCATGTAGCGTATTTTCCCAACGCGCCGTGATGGGCGGCCTTGTTGCCGCTCTGGTTGCAACCTATACGCTTACGTGGTTTTTGCTTGCGATGGGCTTTGCCTTTGAACTTCCCGTTTCGGCACCGCGACGCACAAAAGCCCAGATGGCGACTCCGCTTGCCGGTGGAGCCGCAGCTGCCCGTACTTTTGGCGGACCTGTCGAAGTATCGTCCGATTCTATTTCTACGACCAAGGAGGCCTAGGTCATGGCATCTCAAGTTGAGCTCACCCCATGCGGGGCCATGTTTGACATCTTTAAGCGCGCGGCGCATCTGAGCCATATCGAGCTGTGCGGCTTGGTGCTTTCGTCCCGTCCGCTCGCCGACGGCCGCAGCCCGCAGAGCCGAGCCGCCGATCGCTCTTGGGTTTCCCGCTTTATCGTTCGCGCGCCGGTCGGCACGCTTCAGCAGCGCTACTTTGCCGAATACGGTACCTCGGCTGCGCGTATTATGTCGCAACTGGCCCTGCGCCAGCGCAATCCCATGGACTCCACGGCTGTGATCAATATGGTGTGCGGTCCTGCAGGTGAACCGATGGTACGCGCGCTCGAAGAGTGCCACCAGGACACGAATCTCTATCGCAACGCGCTCGATCGCCTGTCCCAGGCGGCGGAACTCATGCCCGCCGAGCGCGCCGAGGCCGTGCTGGTGCTGTTTGTCGCCGTCGGTTGTTCGGCGGATGTGCGGTCCTCGGTGAACTATGCCATCGACTACGCGCACGCGACCTGTGGCGGAGGCACATCCACGCCGCGTTCGCTTGGCATGTCGATGACCGCGGGCGAACGCGAACCCGCCCCGGCGCACCCCTTGGGCTTGCTGCGCGTACAAAACAGTTTTGTCGTGAGTGCCCCGCGCTGGATTCAGCCGAGTGAGCAGGGTGTTGAGATTGGCGCGCTGGCCACTGGTGAAGGCGATATTACCGACGTCGGCGACGATGTCTCGGCCCGCCATGCTCATATCTGGTGCGATGCTCAAAATATCTGGCACGTCGAGGACTTGTCGTCCACCAACGGAACCGTGGTGGTAAACGGGGCCACGCGCGTCTGCATTCAGGTCGAGCCCGGCCGTTCCGCCCAACTCAATCCCGGCGACGAGCTCAAGCTCGGCGAATCCACTACCTACGCCATCCTCTTCGGTGCCCTCTAGCCGGCAGTTAGGGACGTTCCTTTTAATATGAGCAGGACATTGTCAAGAGGCAAAATCGGGCCTGGCCCCAACGATTGTTGATGTTCACTAAGAAGTGGTCCGAGTGATCACTGGGAAATAAGCACCGTGAGCACGAAAAATTGAGCAGTTTAAGCAAGACGATATGAGAAAGCCATTTGGGTCGCCTCCCCCGCGGCGCAGCTTCTTTCCGCGGGCTCGGGATGCCACAATGGGCTTTGAGTATCGGCCCGTGCGGTAGCCCTTACCGCACGGGCGGGGAGGAGGCTTCCCATGCCCCATGTTACCTCCATCGGCCTGGACGTCCACGCGCGATCGGTCGCCGCCGCGGCGTTCAACCCCTTCACCGGCGAGGTGGTGCACCGTGACTTCGGGACGGACGCCGCCGAGATCGCG
>DBFWCI010000050.1:0-48771 GCA_048485235.1 Collinsella sp. | reverse complement strand
CTTCTTCCTCTTTCCGGACATGCCGTCCTCCGATCTTCCGGGGCCGGCCGGTCCGGCCCTCAGGGTATCGGGTTCCCACATTCATCCGTACATGTACGGATGAATGTGGGAGGTGTTCGGATGAAGTCGATAATCAAGGGCGACCATCCCTCCCAAAGATTTTCAAAAAAGTTGTTGACGCGCGCGTAACGACTCGTCTAATATATCCCTTGCGCGATGGACCTGTAGCTCAGTTGGTTAGAGCGTCCGGCTGATAACCGGGAGGTCACAAGTTCGAATCTTGTCAGGTCCACCACTTTCTTTCGCAATAAACACCCCAGCGAGAGCCGAGTCGCCGCTGGGGTGTTTATTACTCTTTCCGTGGGGGTTTAGCTCAGCTGGGAGAGCGCGGGCTTTGCAAGCCTGAGGTCAGGGGTTCGATCCCCCTAACCTCCACCATGATGGACCTGTAGCTCAGTTGGTTAGAGCGTCCGGCTGATAACCGGGAGGTCACAAGTTCGAATCTTGTCAGGTCCACCATCAAAAACGTGAACAGCCTCGGGGCATTGCCTCGGGGCTTTTTTCTTGTGTGTGATAAATCTCATTTTGGTTTTGTGTGCTGCGCGAAAGTTTGGGTAGTATAGCTATTCAACGCGGCGGGCCGCCGCGTGTTAACCGCTACGTACCGGAGGTGTTCCATGGTTCGTGTCGACATAGAGACCATCGTCATGGCCGCCGGTCCCGTGCCATCGCTTATTGTGCTTCGCGAGCGCTGCAGCAAGTCGGATTCCCCCGCGCCGCTGCGCTCCCTCTCCATCCAGACCGGCTCGTTTGAGGCTGCGGCAATCAGCCGCGGCATCGACAGCGGACGCGCCGATCGCCCAATCACGCACGACCTGCTGCTCGACACCGTCGACGCCTTGGGTGCCAAGCTCGAACGCGTCGAAATCGTCCGCGCCGAGCCGCCCGTGTTTTACGCGACGGTTGTCGTATTGACCGATGGCAACGAGCATAGGATCGATGCGCGCCCGAGCGACGCCATCGCCCTCGCCGTGCGCAGCAATGCCCCCATGTTCGTTGAAGACGACATCATGAATCGCTTGGGCACCGTCTCGCCGCACGCCGAGGAAGTTGACGACGAGCAAGAGTTCGAAAAGTTCGATGAGTTCGTCCACACGCTCTCGCCCGATGATTTTTAAATGCTCGACAAGCACGCGACGAAGTGCGCGCTCATGAGCGCCGGAGTTTCTGCCGAGGCGGCTGCGATCGCCCGCGAGGCCCAGATACGCTCCGAGGCGTCCGAGGCGGCACGCATTGCCTATGTGACGCAGGCCCGCACGCTTCGCGAACGCCGCGGCTCGTTTATCAAGATGGTTGTCATCTCCGCCCTTGTCGCGGCAATCTGTTCGCGCCTTCGTGGTACAGTTGGTGCGCTTGGGTTTTCGATCTCTACGGGCCTGGTGATCTGGGGCGTGGTCGATGCGGTCATGCTGACCAGTCAGATCAAGGTGCTCGACAAACGCGCGGCGGACATGATGCGTGCCCGCGATGCCGCTGCTAAGATCGCCGCCGAGGCGCAAGAACTGTAATGACGCCAGACTCGATGGGAAGGTCTAAAGATGGCACAGGATATGCAGGATGCCGGTAACGTCTCCGCCGAGCTCGACGCCATGGTGTGCGATCTGATCGGCGCGTTCTTGGACGACCTTGCCGCCGGTGAAAACCCCGGCGTGGTCGTGGCAATTGAGGACGCCGCTTCCAACCGTTATCTGGCGGCGCTCGATGAGGATGGCGAAGAGGCGTGCCTCGAGGCGGCCACCAACTTTATCTCCGAGCACAAGATGGGTCTTAAGGACGAGGGCCTGGGCCGTATCGTCCGCTATGCCATCGGCTATACCGGCTGCGTCGAGATTGACGGCGGCTACCACGACGCCCTGCTCGTGAGTTTTTTCGAGACTACGCTCGAGAGCGGTTTTTCGGCATATGTGCTGTATGAGGGCATGGGCGCCGGCGATGGTTTTATGTGGAGCGACCCTGAACCTGCAGGTGAGGAAACCCCTCTCATCTAAAATCGCTAAAATAAACGAGTTTTCGGTAAAAGGCTCAATATTCCCGCCGAGCGTTGTATCGCTGGGCGGGTCGCATACGCGTGCCGTTTGTATATGGATAGAAGATAGGGGAACTACATGCGCGTAGACAATCTGAGGAACATCGCCATCATCGCCCACGTCGACCACGGCAAGACGACGATGGTCGACAAGCTCCTGCGTGCCACGGACGCCTTCCGTGCCAACCAGCAGGTCGAGGACCGCGTCCTGGATTCCAACGACCAGGAGCGCGAGCGCGGCATTACGATTCTCGCCAAGAACATCTCTATCGAGTATAAGGACGTCAAGATCAACGTCATCGACACCCCGGGCCACGCCGACTTTGGCGGCGAGGTCGAGCGCGTGCTGCGTATGGCCGACGGCGCCCTGCTGCTGGTCGACGCCTTTGAGGGCCCCATGCCCCAGACCCGCTTCGTGCTGCGTCACGCTATCGACACCGGCCTTAAGATCATGATCGTCATCAACAAGATCGACCGTCCGGGCGCCAACCCCGAGAAGGCCTACAACGACTGCCTGGACCTCATGGCCGACCTGGGCGCTACCGACGACCAGCTTGAGTTCGCCATGGAGCACGTGGTCTACGCCAGCGCCATGAACGGCTTTGCCCGTCTTGACCCTAACGACGGCAACATGGACATGTACCCGCTGCTCGATATGATTATCGACGACATGCCCGCGCCCGAGGTTGACGAGAACGCCCCGCTGGCCATGCAGTGCGTGACCATCGACCACTCCAACTTCGTCGGCCGCATCGGTATCGGCCGCGTGTACTCTGGCGCCATCCACCAGGGCGACCAGATCCTGGTTGTCAAGAACGACGGCTCCAGCGCTACCGCCACCGTCAAGCAGCTCTTTACCTTCGACTACCTGGGCCGTACCGAGTGCCAGGAAGTCGGCGCCGGCGACATCGCCGCTGTCGTGGGTATCGACCGCACCGATATCGGCGATGTCTACACCGATCCCGAGAACCCTGTCGAGCTCGAGCCCATCGAGATCGACCCGCCGACCCTGTCCATCGTCTTTGAGGCTTCGACCTCCCCGCTTGTCGGCCGCGACGGCGACATCGTGGGCGCCCGTCAGCTCAAGGAGCGCCTGTTCAACGAGGCCGAGAACAACGTGACCATGAAGATCGAGGAACTCGAGGACAAGAGCGGCGTCGAGGTCTCGGGCCGCGGCATTCTGCACCTGTCCGTTCTGATGGAGTCCATGCGCCGCGAGGGCTTTGAGTTCCAGGTCGGCCGTCCCCGCGTTCTGTTTAAGAAGGACGAGAACGGCAACAAGATGGAGCCCGTCGAGCAGGCCGTCGTCGAGTGCCCGGACGAGTACTCGGGCAAGGTCGTTGAGGTCTTCGGCACCTCCGGCGGCATCATGACGAGCATGGATACCTCGGGCATCGTGACGCACCTCGAGTTTAAGATTCCGACCCGCGGCATCATGGGTCTTAAGAACCGCATCATGAACGTCACCCACGGCGAGGGCGTGTTCTACCACACCTTCCTGGAGTATGGTCCTTACGCCGGCGAGATTGGTAACCGTCAGAACGGTGCCATGATCTCCATGACCACCGAGAAGGCCGTTGCCTACGCTCTGGGTACGCTGCAGGAGCGCGGCCAGCTGTTTGTTGAGCCGGGCACCGAGTGCTATGAGGGCATGATCGTGGGCGAGCGCAGCAAGGCTGGCGACATGGTCGTCAACATCGCGCGCACCAAGAACCTGGGCAACCAGCGTTCCTCGACCTCCGATATCTCCGTCCAGCTGGTGCCGCCTCGCACCTTCTCGCTGGAGGAGGCGCTGGAGTACATCGCCGACGATGAGTTGGTCGAGATCACTCCCAAGAACATCCGCCTGCGCAAGCGTCTGCTCAATGCCACCGACCGCAAGAAGGCTGCCGTCCGCGCCGGCCAGGTCAACAAATAAGCGCTGGACTTTATAGCGTCTAACAAGAAAGGGCGTCGACCGTAATGGTCGGTGCCCTTTTTGTGCAAGAGGATTGAGCTGGTCTGCGCCACCATAAAGATGTCTGGCCCCTTTATGGTGGTTGGCGGCTAAGCGGTGGGGAGTCCTGGCGTGTTGGCCGGCTGCTGCGGTTTGAGGTGGGCGTTGCGCCAGATGATTTGGATGATGTAGCCGAGTGTAAAGACGAAGGCCACGCCGCCGATGAAGTCGCCTACGAGGGGAAGCCCCGTGAGGGCGCCTGCGATTATGCCGCCCACGGCTGCCATGGCGTAGCGGTTCTGGTTGTGTCCGACCATGTGGGCGATCGCGCACCCCGCAAAGGCACTCGACACCAACGCGATGCCGATAACGCCGCACAAGAGGGCTCCGGCAAGCGACAGACCAGCGATGGAGATAATCAGCAGTAGGACGGCGGGGACGATAGCAATCGTGCTCAGAAGACCGCTCACCCACAGGGGCATGGGGCGCTGGTGGAGCATGCCGGCGGCGCTGGCGGTCGCGCGCGGAAAGACGAGCTCGAGCAGCAGAGCGACAAAGCAGGTCGAGAGTGCCGCGGCGACGATACCGCCGATGATATCGTTAACGGTGGAAGTATCCTCGTTCTCGGTGCGGTCGATCTTGAGCGCGCCTACCTCGGCTCCTGCGGCACGCTCGGGGTCCTCGGAGACGTGTGCGTTCACGGTGCCGGTGATGTGGGCGTTCTTGCCCAGGATGAGCTTGTCGGCCCAAACCTCGACATCGCCCTCGACGGTGCCATCGATGGTCACCGTGTCGCCCGCAAGCGCTGCCGACTTGGTAGAGCCGCGCAGGGCAACCGTCTCGCCCATCGCATAGAAACAGTTGGCGGTGCTACCGGTGTTGAGCACAACGTGCTGGCCGGCCACCGTGACGCTGCCATCAACCGTGGTCTTGGCGATGTCGATGGTGCGCGCCGCCAGGCGAATAGCGCCGCCTACGGTGCAGTCGCGAATCGATAGGCTCTCGCCCGCCGCGATAATATCGCGGCCGATGGAGGCATCGTCCAAGTTGAGGGCCTGGCCGGCCCAGTACAGGTCACCATCGACGCCGGACGGATTGGCGTCATTGTCGGTCGCAAGTACGTTGCCTGCGGTGTCCGTGCCGGCGAACGACGCCGTGGGAAGTGCGGTGAGCGCGAGCGCGATGAGCGCGAACAGGATGGTGATGCGGCCCCATGCTTTACGGCGCTGGGTCAACGGGAATTGATTACAGGGCATAGTGAATCCTTCGTCAGATGCTCGATATGCATCTAACAGGGTACCCAACGCGTGGGCGCTCTAAAAGAACCTCTCGGTTGCATTTCGAGGGGTTGTGTCGTGCTGCCTACTTTTTACGGTGCAAAAAGCGCGCGATGTCTTCTTCGGTGGGGCTTTTGATGTCAAAGCGCAGCGAGAGCCAGCGCAGGCCCATGGTCACGACAACGCATACGACCAGCGCGGCGACATTGCTCATGATGCCGCTCATAACGAGACACACATAGCTTGTCGATCCGGCGATGGCCGCGATGGCATAAAAGTTAGTGCGTTGGAAAATGCCCGGAACCACGCCCATAAAACCGTCGCGCAGCATGCCGCCGCCCACCGCGGTAAAAAAGCCCATCATGATGCACACCGCCGGCGCAAAGCCGTAGACCAGCGCCTTGTCTGCGCCGGTTGCCGCATAGATGCCGACCGAGATGATGTCGAGCAAGGGGATGAGTTTTTCGGGCTTGTCGACGATTGCCGGGAAAATATAGATGATGGCTGCCGTGGCAATGGAAAGCGGCAGCGCCATCGGCTGGTTGAGGATGTAGACGTTGCCTACCTGCAGCGTCATATCGCGCAAAAGACCGCCGCCCAGACCGCAGACCACCGCGAGCGCAACTGCACCCACCAGGTCGAGTTTGTGCTCGCGCGCAACCAGCACACCCGAGATCGATGCAGCGACAACGGCGAACATCTCGAGCCAAAAGGGGATAGCGACCATGGCATCAGAGGCATGTGGGGTAACGGTCATAGCGGCGACGACGGGCAAGATGGGGTCCTTTGGGTTGCGGGTTTAGACAATGCCCGTACATAGTACATGTTCGGCGCCGATTGCGATCCTATTGCTCGGCAAACGGTCGGGACTGGATGCGGGCGTGGCGTTGTTGGAATGCCGGGGGTCCAAAACGTGTACGCCAGCCTCCAAAAACGACATTTTTCGGCCTCATTGGAGGGTGACGTACGCGTTTGCATATCATGCGCGGCATGCATGAGTCGATTTACTCACATCCAGTATATTTCCCCACTTCAGCGGACATAAGAGTTGGGTATCGGCTCAAAGCGAGAGGTCATCAATGGATACCCCTGTTCTCATTTCGCATAAAACCGCACAGCTCGTTCATCATGCACCTCAGAATTTGGTGCAGCCTCTCGCACAACGCGACTACCAGATAGGCGCACGAGGCATCTCCACCCAGCAACGCGTTGCGCGCATACGACAGGCCCTTACCGACTGCGGCATTCCGCCCGATATGCTCAAGACTATCGACATCTCGGTTGTATTCGAATTCGAGCGAATTCGAACCAAAGGCGTCATCTGCCACATTCTTGGACAAAATCTTCCCTACGAGCATATTGACGAGTTGACGCCCGGAATCTTCATCACCGACGAAGCCTTCACCTTCGTGCTCGCTGCCGAGTGGATGGATAGGATCGAATACCTCGAATACGGCTACGAAGTTTGTGGCGATTATCGCATGGGGCTCAATCCCGCCGACCCTTATACCGAGCAACCAGCCATCGCGTCCAAGGAACAAATTACCGAGCTGCTCGATATGCACCCCGGCAAACCCGGTGCCACACGCGCGCGACTCGCACTCAGACATATCTACGACCATTCTGCCTCGCCTATGGAGACCGCTTCGGCAATCGCCCTCTCGCTCCCAACAAGCGAAGGCGGTGTTGGCATTCGAGGCATCGAGCTCAACAAACCGCTTGAAATCCCTCAACGTCTTTGGCACTGCGCCAAAGCTCGAACGCTCAAAATCGACACGCTCGTTACCTATAAGCGCAGGGAGCTCGGTATTGAATATAAGGGCGGCTTTCACGATGAGTTCGAGCGCAAGGGAGCAGATGCGGAACGAGAGGCCGTTCTCGCCCAAATGGGATATCGAATCGTTACGCTCACTTCGGCTCAGTTCGGCAGCCAGCTTGCCTTTCACCGCGCCATGAACAACATTCGCGAAGCACTCGGCATGCCTCGATGCACCGATACCGAGTACCAACGAAAGCAAAATGAACTGCGCAAGGCACTTATCCGCAACTGGAAGAGCGTACAAGGCGAAGAGACGCTTATCGAGTAGCGTCGCTCCCACGAGCCCGATCCAAACGTGTACGTCAGCCTCCAAAGATGTCGAAAATTGTCGGTTTTGGAGGGTGACGTACATGTTTTTGGTGAGGGGCGGGCTCGAATCCCTCCTCCTTCGCCGTATTTGTTTGTAAGGGACTCAAAACAAAAAAGCTCCCATTCTCGGGAGCTTTCTCAACCAAAATGGCGGAGGAGGAGGGATTCGAACCCTCGTGACCTTATACAGGCCAAACGGTTTTCGAGACCGCCGCATTCAACCACTCTGCCACCCCTCCGCGTGGGGTAAAAACAAAGCAGGCTCGAAGGCCTGCTTTGGAATTAACTGGCGGAGAGTCAGGGATTTGAACCCTGGAGACGCTTTTGACGCCTACACGATTTCCAATCGTGCTCCTTCGGCCACTCGGACAACTCTCCGTTAAATGCGAAAGTCAGTATACACGAGGAATCGCAAAGTGCAAACAGAAAAGTTGGCATTTTTTAAAACGTTCGGCCGCGTTTGGCGTTGCAGTGGGGTTTGAGGTGCCAAAAAAACGGCTTCCGACCAGCGTGGTTGATCAACTCAATTGTTCAAAAGGGGTATTCATAAGCGACTTGGCAATGAATTTAAAAATCTTTGGGTGGTGCTGTGGACCACTGGTATGTATTTCGCGACCACAACCATGCGCCCGTTGACCTGCGGCCTGGCTCAGCTTGTCCCCGCGGCGTCGTATCTTGTCCACAAATCCGTCAAGCATTTGGTCGGCATTTGGTTGGAATGCGCATGAAACACCGTGCGACTATGGGCATATGTGGAGGTCATGAGGTTGTAGCTGCATATTCTTGCAGCCTAGGAGGTTGAAAGATATTATTACCAAGTCTTTTCCTGCTTCAGGCGCACCTTCACGACCTGAAGCCACATTTGCCCAGAGGAGGTGACAATATGAAGGCTTATGAACTGCTGTTCTTTGTTGACCCGTCGCTCGACCCCGAGACTCGTCTCGCTGTTATGAAGCGTATCGATACCACGATCGCTGAGGGCGCTGGCAAGGTCGACTCCGTTGACGAGTGGGGCAAGCGCAAGCTCGCCTACGAGATCAACGACCTCACCGATGGTGACTACACTCTCATCAACTTCCACGCAGATCCTACCCAAATCGCCGAGCTTGATCGCGTTCTGCGCATCACCGACGCTGTGGTCCGCCACATGATCGTCCGTCGCGACGACCAGGAGTAAGACTGTCGTTTTGGACTGGGCTTGTGCCCCAAGAGGAAGTAGTGAGTTATGAGCATCAATCGAGTGAACATCACCGGTAACCTCACCCGCGATCCCGAGCTGCGCGCCACCGCCGGCGGAACCCAGGTTCTGTCCTTTGGCGTCGCCGTCAACGATCGTCGCCGTAACGCGCAGACTGGCGAGTGGGAGGACTATCCCAACTTTGTCGACTGCACCATGTTCGGCACCCGCGCCGAGGCCGTGAGCCGTTTCCTGGCAAAGGGAAACAAGGTCGCGATCGAGGGCAAGCTGCGCTACAGCTCTTGGGAGCGCGACGGCCAGCGCCGGAGCAAGCTTGAGGTCATCGTCGATGAGATCGAGTTTATGAGCTCCCGTGGTGGCCAGGGTGGCTACGATCAGGGCGGTTACGCCCCCGCAGCTCCCGCGCCCGCAGCACGTCCTGCCGCACCGGTGGCCACGCCGCCCGCGGTCGACGTCTACGATGAGGACATCCCGTTCTAAGGGTTGTTCACCTATTTTTGAGTGAGAGGCGGCTTCGGTTCGCCGAAGTTGCCAAATGAAAGGTATTTTGACATGGCTAATGATTTTTCTGCACGTCAGCCGCGTCGTAAGTACTGCCAGTTCTGCAAGGAGAACACTGAGTTCATCGACTATAAGGACACTCAGCTTCTCCGTAAGTACATGACCGACCGTGGCAAGATCAAGCCCCGTCGCGTCACTGGCGCTTGCACGCAGCATCAGCATGACATCGCCAACGCCATCAAGCGCGCCCGCGAGATGGCTCTCCTGCCGTACACCGTCCCCGTGGTTTCCTCTCGTGGCAACCGCGACCGCGGCTAAGAAGGGAGACGCATCATGAAGGTTATTCTTCTCGATGAGATCAAGGGCAAGGGCGGCGAGGGTGACGTCGTAGAGGTCGCTCAGGGTTACGCTGAGAACTTCCTGTTCCCCAAGAAGCTCGCTGTTGCCGCCACCAAGGGCAACCTCAAGCAGCTTGACGAGCGTCGCAACAACATCGCCAAGCGCGAGGCCGTCCGTCTGGCTACCGCCAACGAGACCAAGGCTGCCTTCGAGGGCAAGACGGTCACCGTTGACGTCAAGGTCGGCGACGAGGGCATCCTCTTTGGCTCCGTTACCGCCGCTATGATCGCTGACGCCATCAAGGCTCAGCTCGGTATGGACATCGACCGCAAGCGCGTCGAGCTCGGTAAGCCCATCAAGGTTGCCGGTGCCCACACCGTTGCCATCTCGCTGTACCGCGAGATCAAGGCCGAGGTTGTCGTTCTCGTCGGCGTTACCGCCGAGGAGCTCGCTGCCGAGGCTGAGGTCGAGGAGGCCGCTGAGGTCGCCGAGGCCGAGACCGCCGAGGTCGAGACTGAGGCTGCTGCCGAGTAGCATTTGCTGCAACGCAACAATCTTGTTCTAAGAAGGGCGCTCTGGGAAACCAGGGCGCCCTTTTGGTTTTTGCGCTGAGTGAGTGTCATGGTGAACGTTGCGTCGAAGTCTTATATGCAGGACCGTTCATCCGTTTGGTTCGGTGATGATTGGCGGCGCGCGGCGCGTTTTGGGACCGTGGCTGATACTATGGATGCTCGCAAGCGATATGAATGAGGATGCTCATGGCATATGACGATAGGGAGACCGGGCTGACGGTTGAGGACCGCGGCTCAAAGTTGGGTCTTCCCCAAAACCAAGATGCAGAGGCCAATGTACTGGCCGCTATGCTGCTATCGCCCGAGGTGGTCGAAGAGGCCCAGGTCGAGCTGCAGCCCGATGACTTCTACCGGCCCATTCATAAGACCATCTATACCGCGATGGTCGATATGTACAACAGTCGCATTCCCATCGACTCCATTTCGCTGATCGATTACCTGCGAAGCATCAACAAACTCGATGCCGTGGGCGGCGAAGCGTACATTTTGGAGTTGATGGGTCAGACCCTGTCGCTCGTCAACTGGCAGCACCATGCCGCCATCGTTCGCCGTGATTCGATGCTGCGTGAGCTGATCGGCGCCACCAACGAGATCAACGCGCTGGCATATAACGCCCCCACCGACACCAAAGAGGTTGTCGAGCTGGCCGAGAGCAAGCTGCTCAAGGTTACAGCGCGCGAGGTCAAGTCGAGCTACAAGACGCTGACCGAGTTTATGGTCGAGGCCTATAACGAGGCCGAGGAAGTGTGCCAGGCCGGTGGCCAGGCTGCGGGCGTGCCCACGGGCTTCCCGTCGCTCGACCGCATGCTCATGGGTTTTCGCGAGGGCCAGCTCATCATCATCGGCGCCCGTCCTGCTGTAGGTAAGACGTCGTTCGCTCTGAACCTGGCACTTAACGCTGCCGCTGCCGGTTATACCGTCGGCTTTTTCTCGCTGGAGATGTCGGGCAAGGAAATTGCCCAGCGTCTGATTTGCGCCTACGCCATGATTTCGATCAGCGACTTCCGCATGGGCCGCATTAGCCCCGAGCAGTGGGCCAATATCAACGAGGCTACGCAGACCTTGTCCAAGCTCGATATTCTGATTGACGATACGCCCGGCACCACAGTGACCGAGATTCGCGCCAAGAGCCGCCGTATGCTCCATAACAAGGAGAAGGCAATCATCATCCTGGACTACCTGCAGCTGGTGAGTCCTCCGCCGGGACGCCGCTCCGAGAGCCGTACCGTCGAGGTCTCGGAGATGTCGCGTGGTTTGAAGATCATGGCCAAGGAGCTCAAGATCCCGCTCATCGCGCTGTCACAGCTCTCGCGTCAGGTCGAATCCCGTACCGGCAAGCGCCCGCAGCTTTCCGACCTTCGTGAATCGGGCTCCATCGAGCAGGACGCCGATATCGTTATGTTCTTAGACCGCTCCGCCGACGAGGCCGAGGCCTCGCGCGACGATCGACCCGACGAGGGCGTTACGCGTATCGTCGTGGCCAAGAACCGTTCGGGCCCGATTGGCGACGTCGACCTGATGTTCCTGCCGGCATCCACCAAGTTCTATGAGCTTGATGGGACACATGCCGAGGAGTAGGACAGGCGCCCGTTGCACGGGTATACTGGGAATGTTTTGTGCTTCTGCGTGCCGGCATGGCGCGTAGACAGGCCATGAATGTAAGGAGTAAACATGCCGTCAACCGTTTTGGTCGGTGCCCAGTGGGGCGATGAGGGCAAGGGTAAGATTTGCGACCTGGTCGCCGGCGACTTCGATGCCGTCGTGCGCTACTCGGGCGGCAACAACGCCGGTCACACCATCGTCGTCAACGGCAAGAAGTACGGCCTGCACCAGGTGCCCTCCGGCATCATGTATTCTGACCACGTGTCGGTGATCGGTAACGGCTGCGTCGTCAACCCCAAGGTTGTCCTTGAGGAGATCGATATGTTCGAGGCCGACGGCATCACCACCAAGAACCTCAAGATTAGCGGCAACGCGCATGTCATCATGCCGTACCACATCGATCTGGATGGCGCCTTTGAGCAGAAGCTCGGCAAGAAGAACATCGGTACCACCAAGCGCGGCATCGGTCCGTGCTATCAGGACAAGATGGCCCGCATCGGCCTGCGCATGCAGGACATGCTGGACGAGGCACTGTTCCGCGACAAGCTGGAGACCGCTCTCGCCCGCGTGAACCCCGAGCTCGAGCTCATCTACAACCTGCCCACCTACACCGTGGACCAGATTTGCGACGAGTACCTGCCGATGGCCGAGCGCCTGCGTCCCTACATCACCGAGACGAGCCTGCTGCTCAACAACATGATCGATGAGGGCAAGGACCTGCTGTTTGAGGGCGCCCAGGCGACGCTACTCGACATCGACCACGGCACCTATCCGTACGTGACGTCTTCCAACTGCACCGCCGGCGGCGCCATCACCGGCTCCGGCGTCGGTATGAAGAACGTCAACCGCGTGCTGGGCGTCATGAAGGCCTATATCACCCGCGTCGGTTCGGGCCCCATGCCCACCGAGCTTTCCTATGAGTCCGAGGCTGGCCACACGCTGACCGAGGAGGGCTATGAGTACGGCGTGACCACTGGTCGCCGTCGTCGTTGCGGCTGGTTTGACGGCCCTATCGCCAACTATGCCTCGCGCGTCAACGGCCTCACCGACATCGCCATGACCAAGCTCGACGTGCTTTCGGCCTTCGACACCATTAAGGTGTGCGTTGCCTATGACGTCGATGGCGAGCGTTACACGAGCGTGCCCGAGCACCAGGTGCGCTTTGAGCATGCCAAGCCCATCTACGAGGAGCTTCCTGGCTGGAAGTGCGATATCACCGGCTGCCGCAGCTTTGAGGAGCTGCCGCAGGAGGCTCAGGACTACGTGGCGTTTATCGAGGATCTGGCACACACCCGCGTGACGTTCATTGGCGTTGGCGCTGGTCGCGAGCAGATTATCAACCGATTCTGGAAGTAATCGGGACTATTTGGTTATTGCGATATACCCCTTTGCAGCCCGGACGGGCGGCCGAGGGGTATATTTGCTTGCAAAGGGCTCGCGCGGAGCGGGCCGTTCATCCATAGAGGAGGCACCCTTGAAGGCGGACACTCAAACCATCGACATCCTGTTGTTGGGCAGCGGCGGCCGTGAGCATGCTTTGGCAGCTAAGCTCGCGGCATCACCGCGCGCCGGCAAGCTCTACATCGCGCCGGGTAACGGCGGCACCGCGAGCTGCGGCGAGAACGTTGTTCTCGACGACTGCGATCCTGCGGCCGTGGCGGCGTTTGCGCAGAGCCACGGATGCGGACTCGTGGTAATTGGCCCCGAGGCTCCGCTCGTGGCGGGCGTGGCCGACGCCGTGCGCGCGGCGGGTATTCCCTGCTTTGGCCCGGGTGCCGAGGGCGCCCAGATGGAGGGCTCCAAGCTGTTCTCCAAGCAGCTCATGGAGCGTGCGGGCATTCCGACGGCAGCCTATGGTTCGTTTACCGACGAGGCTTCGGCTCTCGCCTACGTGCGCGAGCAGGGCGCCCCGCTGGTCGTCAAGGCCGACGGCCTTGCCGCGGGCAAGGGCGTTATCGTGGCGACCGAACTTGAGCAGGCCGAAGAGGCCGTGCGCGAGTGCTTTGGCGGCACCTTTGGCGATGCCGGCAACACCGTGGTTATCGAGGAGATGCTCGTTGGTCCCGAGTGCTCGCTGCTGGCCTTTACCGACGGCAAGACCGTGCGCCCTATGGCCACCTCGCAGGACCACAAGCGCGCGCTCGAGGGCGACAAGGGTCCCAACACCGGCGGCATGGGTGTCTACAGCCCGGTGCCCATCGTGACCGATGAGGAGCACGCCACGATGGTGAAGGTCATGGAGCAGACCATTGCCGAGCTTGCTGCCGAGGGCATCGACTACCGCGGCTGCCTGTATGGCGGCTTTATGCTCACCCCCGCCGGCCCCAAGGTGCTGGAGTTCAACGCCCGCTTTGGTGATCCCGAGACGCAGGTCGTGCTCCCGCGCCTTAAGAACGACCTGGTCGAGGTTATGCTCGCCTGCGCCAACTGCGAGCTTGATCAGATTGAGCTCGATTGGCGTGACGAGTGGGCCGTGGCTGTTGTCCTGACGAGCGCGGGCTATCCCGGCAGCTACGAGAAGGGCAAAGTCATCACCGGCATCGCCGACGCCGAGGCCATGGAGAACGTGACCGTATACCACGCGGGCACTGCCGTGGTGGACGGTCAGCTCGTGACCAACGGCGGTCGTGTGCTTGCCGTGACCGCGCTGGGCGACACGTTCGAGAACGCTCGCAACCTTGCCTACGAGGCCTGCGAGAAGATTGATTTTGAGGGCAAGACCCTGCGTCATGACATCGGCCTGCGCGCGCTGCGTGGCCGCGACGCCTGGGATGCCTAAAGTCCGAGAGGGATGAGACGGATGGACGAGAAGAACGAAGAGCTCGTGGACGCGCAGATCGTCGAAGAGGACAGCCGCATGTATGGGCACGCCGAGGGCGAGCCTGGTGGCAAGGTCGCTGACGAGCCGGCGCTGGTGCTGGGCGACGACGACCCGCACGATGTCGAGCTGCACGAGAAGATTCTTTCGGAGGAGTGCGCCTGGAAGGGCAAGATCCTCGACGTCCACCGTCTTGAGGTTGAACTGCCCAACGGTCACCGCAGCGCCCGCGATATCGTTCGCCATCCGGGTGCGGCGGCCGTTGTGGCACTGACCGAGAGCGGCAAGATCGTACTGGTGCGTCAGTACCGCACCGCCATCGACCGCGTGACGGTCGAGATTCCTGCCGGCAAGCTCGATCCGGGCGAGGACCCGCTCGATTGCGCCAAGCGCGAACTGCATGAGGAGACGGGCTTTAGGGCCGGTCGTATTCGCTTTTTGACGTCGATTGTCACGTCCTGCGGTTTTTGCGATGAGATCATCCACATTTACTTGGCTACCAAGCTCGAGTTTGATGCGCCCAACCCCGATGATGACGAGTTTGTCAACGTGGACCTGGTGCCGCTGCACGAGCTGATCGACGCCGTGCTCGACGACAAGATCGAAGACGCCAAGACCGTCGTGGGCGCCTTGGCCTGCGACAGCATCGCGCACCGCCTTGGGGGCGCGGAGCTTTAACGAGTGGGGATAGCCCTGGGACAAGTACTACTGATTGCTTTGTCCCAGGGCCTTACGTTGCTGATATTTCTTTGAGGATCACATGCTGAAGAGGTTTCTTTCGTATTACAAGCCCCAGATGGGGCTTTTTGTTGCTGATACTGTTTGTGCTCTGGTGCTTGCCGCCATTGACCTGGCGTTCCCCATTATCCTGCGCAATTTGACCGGTGGGCTATTTACTCAGGGTCAGGCTGCCATTATGCAGGCGCTCGGCATGATCGCGGTGGGCTTGGTGCTGATGTATGTCATCCGCTGCGCCTGCCGATACTTTGTGAGCTATTGGGGCCACGTGATGGGCGCGCGCATGGAGTCCAAAATGCGCGAGGACCTGTTTGACCAGTACGAGCGCTTTAGCTTTGCGTACTTCGACCGCAACAGCTCGGGCGACATGATGAGCCGCGTGGTCAACGACCTGTTCGATATCTGCGAGGCGGCGCATCACGTACCCGAGTGGATCATCATCTGCGGTATCGAGATTATCGGCTCGTTTGTGATCCTCTTTACCATCGCCCCGGTGCTGGCGCTTGCCATGGCCGTGGTGACGGCGGCGTTTGCGGTCGTCATGTTTTGGCAGAACATGCGCATGCGCGAGGTCTTTAGCGACAACCGCAAGAAGATCAGCGGCATTAATGCACAGCTGCAGGATTCGCTGGCGGGCATGCGCGTGGTCAAGAGCTTTGCCAACGAGGGGACCGAGCGTGCCAAGTTCCGCGCCTCCAACAATCGCTATCTTTCGTCCAAGGAGAACATGTATCACGCCATGGGCGTCTATACCGCGACGTATGGCCTGCTCTCGGGTGTGCTCTATGTGATCGTGGTGCTGCTGGGCGGCTGGCTGGTCGCCCAGGGACAGCTGCAGGCGGTCGATATGGCGACCTTCGCACTCTATATTTCGCTGTTCTGCACGCCGCTCGAGACACTCGTCAATTCGGCCGAAACGTATCAGAAGGCCATCGCCGGCTTTAAGCGTATGGACGAGGTGCTCTCGACCGCGCCGGATATCCAGGACAAGCCGGGCGCTACGGATCTGCAGGTGACTGCCGGCGCCGTGGAGTATCACGACGTGTGCTTTAACTACGAGGATGTTGAGCTGGGCGAGGGCGATGCCGACGAACGTCCCGTTATCGACCATATGGACCTGTCCATCAAGCCCGGGCAGACCATCGCTTTGGTTGGCCCTTCAGGCGGCGGCAAGTCCACGACCTGTTCGCTGCTGCCGCGCTTTTATGACGTGGCTGCCGGATCCATTAGCATCGACGGCCAGGACGTGCGTGATGTGACGCAACAGAGCCTGCGTCGTGCCATCGGCCTGGTGCAGCAGGATGTCTATCTATTTGACGGTACGATTGGCGAGAACATCGCCTACGGCAAGCCGGGCGCTACGGCTGAAGAGATCGCCGAGGCCGCCCGTCGCGCCAACATCGATGCCTTTATCGAGTCGCTTCCGCAGGGCTACGACACCGTGGTGGGCGAGCGCGGCAGCCGTCTTTCGGGCGGACAGAAGCAGCGCGTTGCCATCGCGCGCGTGTTTCTCAAGAACCCCAAGATCCTGATTTTGGACGAGGCGACGAGTGCTTTGGATAACGAGAGCGAGGAGGCGGTGCAGGAGTCACTCGAAGAGCTGGCACGCGGCCGCACCACGATTATCATCGCCCACCGTCTTTCGACCATTAAGCATGCCGATGAGATTGCGACCGTTGAGCATGGTCGCGTTGTGGAGCGTGGCACGCACGAGGAGCTTCTCGCCCGTGGCGGCACCTATGCCCGTTACTATCGAATGCAGTTCGAAGGTGCGCGTGCGCACGAGCTCGACTGATTGATATGACAGGAAGTTTATGGCTGACAAGAACCCTTTGACTCCGGAAGAAGTGACGGAGTTATTCTCCGAAATCGATGCATCCGGCGTCTTGGATCCCACGCTCGCCAAAAAGCGTACCGAGCGCATGCGTGAGAAGGAGGCTGCGGCCAAGCGCGGTGACAAAGCGGCGCTAGCGCAGCTGCGCAGCGAGGACCGCGCGAGCCAGGCAAAACATATCGACCCGCTGTCCGAGGACGATCCTTCGGGCTCGCAGGTGAGCCATACCATTACGAAGACCGCGATGGCCGTGGTCATCGGTATTTTGGTGCTGATCGTGGGCATGCAGATTGGCTACGGCGTGATGCGTCGTCTGAACACCGCCAACCTGTCCGAGAGCGTTTCGGTCGATACCGTTTCGACCGCGCTCAAGGGTGGACTTGAATGGGGCAACGGCTTTACGCAGTTCCCACTCGACTTTACCGTCGATGAAGCCGATGAGCGTACGGGCACGGTCGAGGTGACGGTGTTGGACACATCGTCTGCCAACGAGCTCGAGCTGCTGTCCAACGGGCAGATTCAGGCCGCGGCGCTTGCGACCAACGCGTTGCTCAACGATAAGATCGACCGCGTGGTGTATAACGTTCACGCCTATATCGACGAGGATAGCAACATTCAGCACGATTCCTTCTTTGGCATGTTCCCCGCGCGCGGCCACCAGAGCGCCATTTTGACGTTCGTGTGGACCAAGAGCTCATCCAACGCCACGAGTATCGACTGGAAGATGCGCATCGTGAGTATGGACGACACCATCGCCGAGCGCATTCAGAAGCAGGTGAACTCGGTGTCGTCGTTGATTGAGGACCCGGTGGTGAGCCAGACCAAGATTGACGAGGAAAAGGCCGAGCGCGATTTGGAGCATCGTCTGCATGGCCGCGAGATTTTCCGCGGCGGCAAGCCCGATCGCACACCGTCCAAACTGCTGGAGCAGGATAAGAAAAAGTAAGACGTCATCATCCCGCGTGAGCCACAAGCCCCGCGGGATGATTTTTAATCCTCGTCCTAGAAAAATCATTATGCATAGAAAGTCATAATTATCATTTCGTAAACATTTCGATGAAATTAACGCCATGAGGCATGCTTGCGGTTACAATACCGCGAGGCCTAACTACACACCTTTAAGCCGGTCCTGTGAGACCGGGAAGGAGAATTATGGCGAACAACCATACCGCGGGCGCTGCCGCCCGCACCTTCGCGCCCAGCGAGCTTTGCCAGCGTATGCTGGCCAAAACCAGCAAGGGCACCTGCGGTCCCTGCATCCTGTATCTTGAGGATGGGACCATTTTTTATGGACGTGCATGCGGCGCCGAGGGCACCGCGACCGGCGAAGTTTGCTTCAACACCTCGCTCGAGGGCTACTTTGAGGTCATGACCGACCCGAGTTATGCCGGCCAAATCGTAACCATGACCTATCCGCAGATCGGCAACTACGGTATCGACGAGACCGACGTCCAGTCGGCCTTCCCCGGCGACGCCGTGCGCCCTGCGAGCGCTCCGGCCATGCGCGGCATGATCGTTCGCGACATGTGCGCCACGCCTTCTAACTGGCGCTCGGCCGTCAGCGTGCCGGAGTACCTGCGCGCTCACGGCATCGTCGCTATCGAGGGTGTCGACACTCGCGCCCTGGTGCGCCACCTGCGCGACAATGGTTCCAAGATGGGCATTATTTCGACCGAGATCTTCGACGTCGACGAGCTTGCCGAGCGTCTGGCCGCTGCGCCCACGCTGGTAGGCGAGAACCTGGTCAAGACCGTAAGTTGCCCCGCGCCTCACGAGTTTGCCGCCGTCGACCTGCCTGCCACGCATGACTTTGCGCTTTCGACTGCCGCTCCTGCCCGTCACAAAGTGGTCGCCTACGACTGCGGTGTGAAGCGCGGCATTCTGGAGGGGCTGGTCCGCGCCGGCTGCGACCTTACCGTCGTGCCGTGGGACACGCCCGCGAGTGAGGTGCTTGACATGAATCCCGACGGCGTCTTTTTGTCCAATGGCCCCGGCGACCCCGACGCCGTGGTGGAGACCTACGAGCAGGTGCAGCAGCTGATCGGCAAGGTGCCGGTCTTTGGCATTTGCCTGGGCCATCAGATGATCAGCCTGGCCTGCGGCGCCCAGATGGAAAAGCTTAAATTCGGTCACCGCGGTGGCAACCAGCCGGTCATGAACCTGGTAAGCCGTCGCGTGGAGATTACCGCGCAAAACCATGGCTTTGGCCTGCTGTTCCCCAGCCTGGGCAAGCTTGTCCCCGAGCTTTCCGGCGGCGAGACCGAGCATGCGGCCGATGGAGATCTGCGCGTCTGGGTGCGCCGCGGAATCGCGCCGGTCGTGATGAACGAGCGCTTTGGCCGCATTCGCCTAACACATGTGAACCTCAACGACGGCACCGCCGAGGGCATCCAGCTGCTCGACGCCCCGTGCTTCTCGGTCCAGTACCACCCCGAGGCCTCGCCTGGCCCCACCGATGCCCACTATCTCTTTACCGCCTTTACGCGACTCATGGACGGCGAGGAGAACTACCTGGACATCGACACCGCGAAGGACCGCCTTGCCGGCTGGAACTTTGCCGAGACCGCCGCGACTGAGACCGAGGAGAACTAACATGCCTAAACGTACTGACATCAAGCGCATCCTCGTCATTGGCTCGGGCCCTATCGTTATTGGCCAGGCCTGCGAGTTCGACTACTCCGGCGCCCAGGCCTGCAAGGTGCTCAAGGAGGATGGCTTTGAGGTCATCCTGGTCAACTCCAACCCGGCGACCATCATGACCGATCCGGGTCTTGCCGACCGCACCTATGTCGAGCCCATCACCGCCGAGTTTATCGAGCGCGTGATCAAGAAAGAGCGCCCGGACGCGCTGCTGCCCACGCTGGGCGGCCAGACCGGTCTGAACGCCGCCGTCGAGCTGGCGAAAGACGGTACGCTCGACAAGTACGGCGTCGAGATGATCGGCTGCGACCTGGCCGCCATCGAGCGCGGCGAGGACCGCAAGCTCTTTAACGAGGCCATGGCCGAGATTGGCCTGGAGGTCGCGCGCTCGGGCTATGCCTACAGCGTGGCCGACGCCGAGGCTATCGCCGAGCGCGTGGGCTATCCCTGCGTACTGCGCCCGAGCTTTACCCTCGGCGGCGCCGGCGGCGGCATCGCACATACCCACGAGGAGCTTATCTCCATCGTGAGCCAGGGCCTGGAGCTCTCGCCCGCCCACGAGGTGCTGGTCGAGGAGTCCATCGAGGGCTGGAAAGAGTATGAGATGGAGGTCATGCGTGACCACGCCGGCAACGGCATCATCGTGTGCTCCATCGAGAATCTCGACCCCATGGGCGTGCACACCGGCGACTCCATCACCGTGGCGCCGGCGCAGACGCTCTCCGACCTTGAGTATCAGCGCATGCGCGTGGCCTCGCTCGCCATTCTGGAGAAGATCGGCGTCGAGACCGGTGGCTCCAACGTGCAGTTTGCCGTGAACCCCCAGACCGGCCGCCTGATCGTCATCGAGATGAACCCGCGCGTGAGCCGTTCGTCCGCCCTCGCTTCCAAGGCCACGGGTTTCCCCATTGCCAAGGCCGCCGCGCGCCTGGCTGTGGGCTACACGCTCGACGAGATCGTCAACGACATCACCAAGGCTACGCCCGCCTGCTTTGAGCCCACGATCGACTACTGTGTGGTCAAGGTGCCGCGCTTTGCCTTCGAGAAGTTCAAGGGTACCGACCCTACGCTCACCACGCGCATGAAGGCCGTGGGCGAGATTATGGCGATCGGCCGCACCTTTGAGGAGGCCTTTGGCAAGGCCATGCGCTCGCTGGAGGATGGCCACCAGGGCATTTGCGCCGGTGGCAAAGAGGGTGCCGATAAGCTGAGCGACGACGAGCTTGCTCAGGCCGTGGCAACCCCGACCGAGCATCGCATCTTCTTTGTGGTCGAGGCCCTACGCCGTGGCTGGGACATCGCTCGCATCCATGCCATCTGCGGTATCGATCCGTGGTACCTCAACCGTATCAACGATATGGTGCAGGTCCAGGAGAGCATCCGCGACCTGCGTGTGGAGGATATCGACGCCGACGCGATGCGCCTGCTCAAGCAGTACGGCACGAGCGATGCCGAGATTGCCGTGCTGACCGGCTCGGACGAGCGCTTTGTGCGCGCCTATCGCAAGGGTCTGGGCGTGGTTCCCAGCATGAAGACGGTCGATACCTGCGCTGCGGAGTTCTCGAGCGCCACGGAGTACCACTACAAGACGTACGAGAACATCTACCGCACGAGCCCGGATGCCAAGAAGTGCGTTGCCCCCGACGAGACCACGCCGGCGGACAAGCCCAAGGCCATGATTCTGGGCGCCGGTCCCAACCGCATTGGCCAGGGTATCGAGTTCGATTACTGCTGCGTGCACGCGAGCTACGCGCTGGCTGCCCGCGGCTTCGAGACCATCATGGTCAACTGCAATCCCGAGACTGTTTCGACCGACTACGACACGTCCGACCGCTTGTACTTTGAGCCGCTCACCTACGAGGACGTCATGGATGTCATCGATGTTGAGCGACCCGACGGCGTCGTGGTGACGCTCGGCGGCCAGACTCCGCTTAAGCTGGCGCGCATGCTCGAGGAGAGCGGCGTGAACATTATGGGCACCAAGCCCGATGCCATCGACTTTGCCGAGGACCGCGAGCGCTTTGCCGCCCTGCTCGACAAGCTGGGCATCATGTACCCGCCGGCGGGCCAGGCAACCTCGTTTGAGGAGGCCGAGGCCGTGGCCGCGCACATTGGCTACCCGCTGCTGGTGCGTCCGAGCTACGTGCTGGGCGGCCGCGGCATGATGATCGCCTACGATGCCGAGCATCTGCGCGATTACATGGCCGAGGCTGCGCGCATTAGCCCCGACTACCCGGTGTATCTGGACCGCTTCCTGGAGGGTGCGATCGAGTCCGACGTCGACGCTCTGTGCGACGGCGAAGAGGTCTACATCGGCGGCATTCTGGAGCATATCGAGGAGGCCGGTATTCACTCTGGCGACTCTGCGACCTGCATACCGCCGTTCAGCTTTAGCGAGAGCCTGCAGGCAAAGCTTCGCGAGACCACGCGCCGCATCGCGATGGCGCTGGGCGTACGCGGCTTGGTCAACGTGCAGTACGCCATCAAGGGCGAGACCGTCTACGTGATTGAGGCCAACCCGCGTGCCAGCCGTACCGTGCCGTTCATCTCCAAGGCCACCGGCGTGCCGCTGGCCAAGTGCGCGGCGCGTATCATGGCGGGCGATTCCATTGCCAGCCTGGGCCTGCCGAGCGACGAGCGTCAGCTCGATTGGTTCTGCATGAAGGAAGCCGTTATGCCCTGGGGTCGTTTTCCCGGTGCCGACGTTATCCTGGGGCCCGAGATGAAGTCGACGGGCGAGGTTATGGGTATCGCCAAGAGTTATCCCGAGGCATACGCCAAGACGCAGCTGGCGATTGACTACAAGCTGCCCGACCCGAGCACCGGCAAGGTGTTCATCAGCGTGTGCGACCGCGACAAGCGCCACATCCTTTCGGTCGCCCGCATCCTGCGCTACCTGGGCTTTGACATCTGCTCCACCGAGGGTACGGCGCGCGTGCTGCGCGGCGGCAACGTGACCTGCGAGGTCGTGGAGAAGATCAGTGGCCCGCACGACGGCGAGCGTCCCAACATCGGCGACCTGATCGCCGACGGCAAGATTGCGGTAATCATCAACACGCCGTACGGCCCGGGTTCGCGTGGCGACGGCTATCTGTTGCGTACCGAGGCGGTGCGCCGCGGCGTGACCTGCGTGACCGCGATGTCTGCGGCCAATACGTACGTGAGCGCCATCGAGGCCGTGCGCGAGGACCAACAGGGCCACGGTAGCGCCAACGACATGGGCATGGACGTCATCGCCCTGCAGGACCTGCCGCAGTACACGGTGTAGTTGACCTGGCCGGCCGGGGCGGCAGCCGGACACTTTCTCTCGGAAACTGGGCTTCGCGAAGTTTTCCGAGAGAAAGGTCCGCCTCCCGCCCCGGCCTGCGGTGACTTGGCTGCTCCGTGTGCTGCGGAAGGGGCTTTGCGCGATGACTAGGGCTAAATTGAAAATGAGTGTGGGATCTGCCGTTCGTTCGAACGGCAGATCCCACGTTAATATTTCAGCCAACGTACGTCATGGCAATATCCGGTAGGTCCCCGGGTGCCCCGCGGCGGGCTGGGTTTATTGTCTGAGCGACTTTGCGAAGCAAGGGGAGCGAAGATAAAAACCCAGCCCGCCGCGGGGCACCCGGGGACCGCAGGGACGGGAGCAGCTATACTACTCTCAGTAGTTAAGGGTCGCGGATCCGCCGCGTCACCGCTCTCAACAGGAGGTCTTTGTTTATGGCAGATCAAAAGCCGGTTGTCGGGATCATCATGGGCTCCAAGTCCGATCTGGGCGTTATGGAAGGCTGCACCGCCGAGCTCGAGGCGCTCGGTGTGCCCTATGAGCTTGTCATTGCGAGCGCACACCGCACGCCGGCGAAGGTCCACGAGTGGGCTTCGACTGCTGCCGACCGTGGCATTAAGGTGATCATTGCCGCCGCCGGCAAGGCCGCTCACTTGGGTGGTGTCGTGGCTGCCTTTACGCCGCTACCGGTTATCGGTGTGCCTATGAAGACGAGTGACCTGGGCGGTATGGATTCGCTGCTGTCGATGGTGCAGATGCCTTCGGGTGTGCCCGTGGCCTGCGTTGCCATCAACGGCGCCAAGAACGCCGCCATCTACGCCACGCAGATTCTGGGCGCATGCGACCCCGAGTACCGCAAGGTTATCGAGAAGATGAAGCAGGAGATGGCCGACGCCTAGACGTTCCGCCGTTTCACCGCAGTATAAGGAGAGCCATGTCCGACTATCAGGGAAAACGATTCAAGGCTTCTCAGATTCCCGATCCGTCGAAGCCGGGTGCTGCCCATGCGGCGCAGCAGGGTCGGACATCCTCTCCTCAGCAGCCGCGCGCGCCGCGCCCCGTGACACCGGCGTCCCATCGCCGCCAGGATACGCCGGCTGCGTATCGCCCTTCGTCATATGGCACGGCAAAGAAGCAGGCCCGGACGCCGAGGCAAACGAGCGGCGCGGCGTCCAGCTACACTGAGCCGCCGCGTAAAAAGCGCCGCTCCATCATTCCTATTCTGCTCATTATCGTGGGCATCGGTCTGATTGTCGCCGCCGCCGCTATCTTTATCAATGCTCAGATTGGCTATAAGCAGGCAAGCGATTCGTACCAGAAAATCGAGAAGCAATATGTAGGCGATCAGGACGCCAGCGGCGTGCCGATTATCGACTTCGATGCGCTTGCTCAGACAAACCCCGAGATTGTGGGTTGGATTTATGTGCCGGGAACCAACATCAACTATCCCGTGGTGCAGACCAACAACAACTCCAAATACCTCAACACGCTGTTTGACGGTACGGCCAATGCATCTGGGGCCATTTTCCTGGATAGCGATGACACCGCGCCGGGAATGGTTGATCAGCAAACCACGATCTACGGACACCATATGAACGATGGGTCGATGTTCAACGTGATTTCGGACACCACTGATCAGACGACGTTCGATAGCATCGAGTTTGTGTATTACATCACACGGGATGCTACGTATAAGCTGCGACCACTGGCGACCAAAGTTGTCGAGGACACGTATGCCAAGGCGCGCGCGACCAACTTTGAGGGCGACGACGGGCTGACGAATTATCTGTCCGAGATGCTTGACGGCGCTTCTGCCGTGGCGAGTGATGCCACCGATCGTGCCGCTTCGGCAACCAAGGTTGTAACGCTTGTGACCTGCCGTTCGCTGTCGCTGAGCAACACGCGTGCCGTCATGGTGCTCACGCCGGTCGAGGAATAAGTTGTTCGAGAGTAGCTAAAAAAGCCCCGTTCCAAATTGGCTACTCGATGACGGTAAGGGAGAAATGATGCTTGAGAACGGCAAAACGATGCCTTCGATTGATGCTTGGCTGCGCGAAGCCAAGGCCGATGTTTCGGCGGCTGATTGTGGGATGTACCTGACACACAACGGCGTGGTGCGTGCGACGCCTAAGTCCGAGGTGCGTGGGGTCGAGACAGATGGTGTGGCGCCTGGACATAAGGTGGGCGGCATGGTGTTCGGCTTCGATGCCGATAAGGTGCAGGCCGCTATCGAGGCGACGCGCACGATGCCGGGTATCGGCTATGTGCGCGTGTGGCTGGCAAGCGGCGAGCTTGCCGTAGGTGACGACATCATGCTCGTGCTCATCGGCGGGGACATTCGCCCGCACGTGGTCGATGCGCTGCAGGCGCTCGTTGGCACCATCAAGAACGAATGCGTGAGTGAGGTCGAGCGCGAGGCGTAGAGGCTTGCGTCGATAGAAGGCTCGTTTATAAAAATGCCCGCCGGTACGTGTGATACCGGCGGGCATTTTGCGTTTTGGGCGCGGTGAGCGCTACACGCGCGTTGCATCCTTGGGGCTCATGGTCATGCTCTGGAAGCGGTTCTCCATGTAGTCGTTATCGAAGTACTTGCCGTAGAACTGCGCGACGGGAATATCCGGCTCCGTGCCGTTGACGCGCTGGTACCAGTAGTCGAGCGACTGCAGCGTCATGACGCCGTCGACCAGCATAATGACGGTAAAGATGACGGTAGCCGAGTAGCGACTCTTCCACGGAATCATGTTGATGAGCTTGAGCAGCCTCGGCAGCAGCAGCTTGATCCAGATGAGTCCGCCCAGGCCCCACAGGCAGGCGAAGCCCGTGCAGGTACGTCCGCCGGTAAGGACGGCGAGCGGATCGGGCATGCCAAAGAGCTTCATATGCGAGTAGCTCCACGAGACCACGCCAAACGAGGTCTGCATAAACCAGCCCACGAACACCTCAAAGCTTGCGCCGAGCAACGCGCTCACCAAAAAGATAATGATGGGGTTCTTTTTGTAGAAGCGGTTGAGCACCATGGTCATGAGTACGGCGCCAAATCCGTAGATGGGGCTGAAGGGGCCAAACAGCATGCCGGCGCGGTTCTGGTAGACGCCCGGGTCGTCGACCGTCATGTGCCAGATGTCCTCGGCGATCAGGCCGAGTATGCAGCAGACAAAGAATACCCAGAACAGGTTGAAGTAGTTGAGCTTGATGTAGCCTTCGCCGGTTTCATCGCGCCCGAGCATGCCCTCGGCGGCGGCGTCGCGATCGAGCATTTCCTGCAGGCGGCGTTGCAGCTCGCGCTCCTGGCGCAGCGTGGGGTCGACGGTGGCCGAAAGTGCGACGAGGATGCCGAGCTGGATGGCAGGGCGCAGCAAGAAGGGCCCGATGCCCTGGAGCATCACGTCAACCAAAAGCTCGACGACGGTAAACGCGATAAGGATATAGGACAGACGGGCGGCATTGCGGCGCTGGTTCTTGATGAGGTCTAGGCCAAAGATGATCAAGATGACAGCACTGGCAGCCGAGAGCATGATGCCGGCGACGATAAGGCCGACCGCGACGAGCGTGTTGTTGCCGAGCTTGGCGGCGGCGTTGCCGTTGATGAGCGCGGTGATGACCTGCCACATAAAGGCGCCGACCGAAGGGAGCGTGCCCACGCCGGACAGGATGCACAGGACGGCGTACACCTTAATGATGAGGGGGATCTTCTTGACCTCCGTGGCGCTGGGGACGCTGGGGTCGAGTTCGTTTCGATCCATACATAACCTTTCTCGTTTTGCTGTAGGTACAAGGATACGCCGCCGACCTGCCAAAAGACAGGACGAACGTCCCAATTGCAACAATGCAAACCCCAACGGCGGGCGAGACGCGTCGCAACGGAAGTATGCGGGATCGTCGGCCCCGAGGCGCCTGCCCAATAAAATGTTTGGCTGCAAAACGGATTATAAGCTCGGTGGGCTTTTAAAAAGCGCTGTTCATGCGCGGGAGTGCTTGTCTTGCCGTGCGTATAATAGGGCAGGTAACGCCAAATAACGAGGCTCTGAGGGGATGCCATGTCTCAAGAAACCATCCGCGCGGCCGAGCGTGCCGCGGGACAGGTGAAGACCATGTCGACGTATGATCCGGACTCCGACCAGCTGCATGAGGAATGCGGCATTTTTGGTGTGTGGGCGCCCGATCGCGACGTGGCTCGACTGACGTACTTTGGCCTGCGTGCACTGCAGCACCGCGGCCAGGAATCGGCGGGAATCGCCGTGGGTGACGGCGGCACGGTTATGGTTCGCAAGGACCTGGGCCTGCTCGACCGCGTGTTCTCCAACGCCGACCTGTCGACGCTCTCCGGCCAGCTGGCCGTGGGCCACGTGCGCTATGGCACTGCCGGTGCCAAGAGCTGGGAAGCCTCGCAGCCGCATCTTTCTACCATCAACAGCGTCATTATCGCGCTTGCTCACAACGGCACTCTGGTCAACACCGACGAGCTGCGCCGCCAGCTGATCGAGCTGGGCGTGCCGTTCCTCTCCAATTCGGATTCCGAGGTCGCGACCAAGCTTATCGGCTACTTTACCCAGCGTACGGGTCATCTGCGTGAGGGCATTCGCAAGACCATGGAGCTCGTGCGCGGCGGCTACGCCATGACGCTCATCAACGAGCAGGCGCTCTACGCATTCCGCGATCCGCACGGCATTCGCCCGCTCGTGCTGGGCAAGCTGGTGGACGAGGGTCTGGACCAGGCCGATGCCGCATCCGTTTCGCAGCTGCCCTCGCAAGACGGCGCCGCGACGGTCGACTCCGCCGTCCATGTCACGCGCGCCGGCGGCTGGGTCGTTGCTTCCGAGACCTGCGCACTCGACATCGTGGGCGCCGAGTACGTCCGTGACGTCCGTCCCGGCGAGATCTTGCGCATCAGCGCCGAGGGTCTGGTATCCGAGCAGGGCGTGCCTGCAGCCGAAGAGCCCGCCAACTGCATCTTTGAGCAGGTCTACTTCGCCCGTCCCGACTCCATCATGAACGGCAAGAGCGTTTACGCCTGCCGTTACGACATGGGTCGTCAGCTGGCACATGAGGAGCCCGTCGAGGCCGACCTGGTCATCGGCGTGCCCGACTCCGGCCTGCCGCCCGCGGAGGGGTATTCGCACGAGAGCGGTATTCCCTTTGGCGAGGGCCTCATCAAGAACCGCTATGTGGGCCGTACGTTTATCGAGCCTACGCAGGAGTTGCGCGCCATGGGCGTGCGCATGAAGCTTAACCCGCTGCGCGACAACATCGAGGGCAAGCGCCTCGTCGTGATCGACGACTCCATCGTGCGTGGCACCACTATGGTGCAGCTCGTCAAGATGCTGCGCAACGCCGGCGCCAAGGAGATTCATATCCGCATCAACTCGCCCGAGGTCATCTGGCCGTGTTTCTACGGTATCGATACCGACGTGCAGTCGCAGCTTATCAGCGCCAACAAGACGGTCGACGAGATTTGCGAGTATATCGGCGCCGATTCGCTGGCCTTCCTTTCGGTCGAGGGCCTGCTGAAGGTCATGCCCAAGGGCGGCTACTGCGATGCGTGCTTTACCGGCCGCTACCCCGTGGCGATTCCCGAGAGCTTTGGCCGCGACAAGTTTATGGAGGGCTTTAAGCCCCGAAACCTGGATAAGCCGCTGCATTTTGACGACGACGCCGTGGTCGAGAAATACGACGACCGCAGCTGGGAAGAGAAGCACGGCGAGGCCTAAAACCTGCCATGTAGGAACAGGTTCATTTTGGTAGGTTTTACCTGCTGTTTTGTTGATATGACGGCGCGTGCTGTTATGGCGCGCGCCGAAATGAACGCAACTATGAGCACCGTTTGGCGCCCGGGCGGCGCCACGGTAGTGGGAGAGGAAGGCTCAGATGAGCGACAGCAAGCATGTGACGTATGAGGATGCCGGCGTCGATACCGCCGAGGGCGGCCGCGCCGTCGACGCTATTAAGCAAATGGTTAAGGACACCAATCGTCCCGAGGTCATCGGCGGTATCGGTGGCTTTGGTGGCTTATTCTCGGCCGCCGCGCTTAAGGATATGGAGGACCCGATTCTGATCAGCGGTACCGACGGCGTGGGCACCAAACTTGTGCTCGCCCAGATCATGGATCGTCACGAGACGGTGGGCCAGGACCTGGTCGCCATGTGCGTCAACGACATTTTGGCTTCGGGCGCCGAGCCGCTGTTCTTCCTGGACTACGTTGCCATCGGCCACATTGAGGCCGAGCACATGGCAAAGATCATCAAGGGTGTGGCCGACGGCTGCAAGCTCGCGGGCTGCGCGCTCGTGGGCGGTGAGATGGCCGAGCACCCCGGCGTCATGGCTCCGGCCGACTACGACCTTGCCGGCTTTACCGTGGGCGTCGTCGACCGTCCCAAGATGCTCGACCCCGCGAACGTCCGCCCCGGCGACGTGATTCTGGGCCTGCCTTCCACCGGCGTGCACTCCAACGGCTACTCGCTCGTGCGTAAGGTCATCGGCGTCGACGGTATTAAGCCGGGCGCGCCCGAGGCCGCCGCTAAGGCCGAGGAGCTGAGCCGTCCGCTCGAGGAGCTCGGCGGCGCATCGCTGGCAGACGCCCTGTTGGCCCCCACGCGCATCTATGTCAAGCCGATTCTTGAGTTGCTGCGCGGCGGCGCCAACGTGCACGCTATCGCCCACATCACTGGCGGCGGTATTACCGAGAACCTCAACCGCGCGCTCGCCGACGACGTCGACGCCGTGGTCACCCGCAACGGTGCCGAGATGGGTTGGGACGTTCCGCCCGTCATCACCTATGTGTCGTGCCAGGCCGAGCTTGCGCCCAACGAGGCGTGCAAGACCTTCAACATGGGCGTTGGCCTGTGCCTGATCGTCGCCCCCGAGGACGAGGCCGCGGTTACCGAGGCCCTGGTCGCGCTGGGCGAGAAGCCGTTCCGCGTGGGCGAGTGCGTCGAGGGTTCCGGTAAGGTCGTGTACTCCGATGAGCGCTAACGAGCAGATGGCTGCTGCCGAGGGCCTGGGCTTTGTGCCCTACACCCGTCCGACCGGCACCGATACGGCCGAGCCGCTCAAGATCGGTGTGCTCATCAGCGGTTCGGGTACCAACCTGCAGGCGTTGATCGATCTGATCGCCGCCGGCAAGCTCAACGCTTCGATTGAGCTTGTGGTGTCGAGCCGTCCTTCGGCTAAGGGTTTGCAGCGCGCTGAGCGCGCGGGCATCCAGACGCTCACGCTGTCCAAGGATGTCTATGCCGACCCTATTGCCGCCGACGAGATCATCGCGCACGAGCTTCTCGAGCGCGGCTGCGAGTATGTGGTCATGGCCGGCTACATGCGCATGGTGCACACGCCGCTGCTGGCGGCGTTTCCCAACCGCGTGGTCAACTTGCATCCGGCGCTGCTGCCGAGCTTTACCGGTGCGCATGCGATCGACGATGCCTTTGCGCGCGGTGTCAAGGTGACTGGCGTGACCGTGCATTTTGCCAACGAGATCTACGACAACGGCCCCATCATCGCCCAGCGCGCGCTGGCTGTTGAGGAGGGCTGGGATGTCGACACGCTCGAGGAGCACATCCATGCGATTGAGCACGTGCTGTATCCCGAGGTTGTTCAGATGCTCGCCGACGGCCGTGTCCACGTGCTGGAGAGCGGCAAGGTCGCAATTGATGCGCCCCGCGGCTAGCGGTGCACAGTACAATTTAGCCGAGTAGTCAGGGTGGTCATTGGCGCCAAGGCGCGCGTGGCCACCTTTTGTTTTGGGTAGTCATCGGGGACGGTCTTTAACGACTAGTCATTCAAGAACGCCTCCGATGACTAGGTGAGAGAGGTGAGCGCATGGCGGATAACGAAGCGCTGTTTACGCCTGAGTTGGTGTTTTTTGATTGGGAGTGTGCGACGCCGGATGAGGTGTTCGCGCGGCTTGAGGGCGAGCTTGCACCACATGGCTACATTGCATCCGGTTGGCTCGATGCCGTCCGCACGCGCGAGGATGCCTATCCCACGGGTCTCGCTATGCCGGCGGCAAACATTGCCATTCCGCATACCGATCCGGGGTTTGTGGCCAAGCCCTATATCGCGGTGGTGAAGCCCGCCGCGCCCGTGACATTTAACGCTATGGCTGGCATGGGCGCTCCGGTGCCGGCGCAGATCGTCATCAATCTTGGCATCGCCGAGCCGGGCGGCCAGGTCGAGGCCCTGCAGGCACTCATGAACATCTTTATGGGCGCCGATGCCGCAGCCGACGTGCTCGGCCAGACCACGCCCCAGGGCATGGTCGACGCCATCCGCCGCCACTTCTAAGGTGGGGCTGAGTCGGCACTTGGGGACTGTCCCTAACTGCCGGCTGCCAGAGCTGTCCCCTTTGCACCAAAATGGTGCAGATTAATCTGTCCCCAATGCACCAAGCGTGCCGCGGGGGCTGCGTTGTGACACAATGGCGTTTGTTCGATTCGTTATGCGAAAGGCCAACTATGGCAAATAAGAAAAAGAACTCCGAGGCCGCGCCGACGCCCGAGCAGCAGGCCCGCGCTGCCTCCAGCTCTCGCAAGAAGCAGCGCAAGACGTACGTGTCTAAGACCGTCAAGATCGTTCTGGTGGTCATCGGCGTGCTGGCGATGCTGCTTTCCGTCTCGGCGATGGCGTGCTCCGGCCTTATGTCGCAGGCTGAGGACACCTCGGGCTACAAGCTGACCGGCGGTGTTGCTGCCACTATCAACGGCACCAACCTTACCGAGGACACCGTGACCAAGCAGATCATGAGCATGCGCACGTCCTACGGCTACACCAAGGATGAGGATTGGGCGCAGTATCTGGTTGACAACGACCTCACGCCCAAGAAGTACCGCAAGCAACTCATCGACTCCTACACGCAGCAGATTCTGCTTCAACAGGCACAGAAGGAGAACGGCGTGACGGTGTCGGACGAGGAGGTCGAGAAGGCTTGGAAGGACGCGTGCAAGAGCGCGGGCGGAGCCAAGGCCTTTAAGAAGACCCTCAAGACCTACGGCTATACCGAGGACACCTACAAGGACTCGCTCAAGGAGAGTCTGGCGCAACAGAAACTCAAGGATGCCGTCGCGCCCACGAGCAAGCCCAAGGACAGCGAGATTGTCGATTACATCAACGAGAACCTGTCCAGCTACAACGACGCCCGCCGCTCGTCGAACATCCTGATCAAGGTTGATTCCGACGCTTCCGACGAGGACAAGGCTGCCGCCAAGGCCAAGGCACAGGAGTGCCTGGACAAGATCAACTCCGGAGAGCTGAGCTTTGAGGACGCCGTTGAGCAGTACTCCGAGGACACCGGTTCCAAGGAGAAGAAGGGCGATGTGGGCTGGGATAAGCTCACCACTTTCGTCGACAGCTACCAGACGGCGCTCGAGGGGCTCAACAAGGGCGACGTGAGCGAAGTCGTCGAGTCGACCTATGGCTACCACATCATTAAGTGCACCGACTACTTCCATGTCGATAATCAGGTCGATGACATCAACCAAGTGCCCAAGGCCATCAAGAAGTACGTCTCCAATGTGGTGAAGACGCAAGCGGCCAGCACTGCATACAGCGAGTGGCTGGAGCAGTACAAGAAGGACGCCGACATCACCGTTAACCCCATGCCCAAGGACGTACCCTATAACGTGAGCCTGAAGGGCGTCACCAAGAGCTCGACCGACGATTCGTCGACGACTAAGTAATCATGGGGCGGTGCTCGCGCGAGTGCCGCCCACACTATTAGAGAGGATTTGCAGATGACCAACGAAGAGCTGCAGAAGGAAATGATCGCGGCCATGAAGGCCAAGGATAAGGTTCGCCTGTCCATCATTCGCCAGGTTAAGGCCGAGGTGAAGAATATCGAGGTTAACGAGCGCCGCGATGTGACCGAGGAAGACGTCAACAGCATGATCAAGCGTCTGATCAAGCAGACGAGCGAGACGCTGGAGATGTCCATCAAGGCCGGCACCGACCAGGAGCGTACCGACAACCTGACCGAGCAGGTCAAGATTCTGGAGAGCCTGCTGCCCGCGCAGGTTTCGGGCGAGGAGCTCGAGGCTCTGATCGAGCAGGTCATCGCCGAGCTGGGCGCCACGTCCAAGAAGCAGATGGGCCAGGTTATGGGCGCACTCGGCAAGGCCACCGGCGGCAACTTCGACAAGCCGGCCGCGGCAAAGATCGTCGGCGCCAAACTCGCGTAGGGGCCGAGCGGTACATAGTTGATGTTGAGGGGGCGTGGCCGTCATGGTCGCGCCCCTTTTTGCTGGGCTGGGTACTCATTGGGGACAGGCTTAAATGAGTAGGCACTCATTTAAGCCTGTCCCCAATGAGTGGGTGGAAGGTTGCGGGTTCTTTACGGGAATGTAGTGTGGGCTGCGGAAACGCGGTTCTTTCCGTACAATAGTTCAACTCGTGTAAACGCAGGGAAGGGACATTCATGGCAGACATGATCGAGATCAAGCATCTCAACAAGTACTTTGGCGACCTGCATGTGCTCAAAGATATCAATCTCACCGTCAAGCGCGGCGAGAAGCTCGTAATGATCGGGCCTTCCGGCTCGGGTAAGTCGACGCTCATCCGTTGCGTCGATTATCTGGAGGAGCCAACGTCGGGCGAGGTCATCATCGACGGTACGCCGCTCACCAAAAAGAATCACCTGGAGATGGCTCGCAAGTATAGCTCCATGGTGTTTCAGCAGTTCAACCTGTATCCCAACATGACGGTGCTCGGCAACCTGACGCTCGCGCCCATCAAGCTGCAAAAGAAGAGCAAGGAGGAGGCGACCGAGATCGCCATTGCCGCGCTCAAGCGCGTCGGCATGGCTCATAAGGCCGGCGAGTATCCGCAGAACCTCTCGGGCGGTCAGCAGCAACGCATCGCCATCGCCCGTGCCCTGTGCACCAAGCAGCCCATCATCCTGTTTGACGAGCCGACCTCGGCGCTCGACCCCGAGATGGTCCAGGAAGTTCTGGACGTTATGATTGAGCTTGCGCAGGAGGATATCACCATGATCTGCGTAACGCACGAGATGGGCTTTGCGCGCCAGGTGGCCGACCGCGTCATCTTTATGGAGGACGGCCGCATTCTGGAGGAGGGCACGCCCGAGCACTTCTTCGATAACCCCGAGAACCCGCGCTGCCGCGAGTTCCTGTCCAAGATTCTGCACTAGGCGCGGTGATGGACATGACGGATATGACGAGGGCGGCCGTGTCGCGCCGTCACTTTTTGCAGCTGGCTGGTGCCGGCATGCTCGCGCTGACGGGGACCACGCTTACCGGTTGCGGCAACTCCACCAGCGGCGAGGGCTCCGACGGGGGGTCCAAGCTTGCGGCCATCAAGTCGCGTGGCCATCTGAATGCCGGCGTTAAGAAGGATGTTCCCGGCTACGGCTATTACGACACCGCCAAGGGCCGCTTTGAGGGCATGGAAGTCGATTTGTGCTACCAGATCGCCGCTGCCGTCTTTGGCGTGAGCTACAAGGAGGCCCGCGCCCAGGAGCTTGTCGAGTTTACCGATGTAACGCCCAAGACGCGCGGACCGCTGATCGATAACGGCCAACTCGACGTGGTCGCGGCGACCTACACCATCACCGACGAGCGCAAGAAGAGCTGGGATTTCTCGACGCCGTACCGTACCGACTACGTGGGACTCATGGTCAAGAAGCGTTCGGGCTTTACCTCGATTGAGGACCTGGACGGCAAGGTCATTGGTGTGAGCCAGGGTGCCACCACGCAGGGCCTGATCGAGCAGATGATCAAGGACAACGGCTTTAGCTGCAAGCCCGAGTTTAGGGCCTTTAGTGGCTACCCCATCATCAAGAGTTCGCTCGACGCCGGCAATATCGACGTCTTTGCCATGGACCGCTCCACGCTGGCCGGTTACATGAACGAGACCGTTGAGCTGCTGCAGCCCGAGGTCAAGTTTGGCGAGCAGGGCTACGGCGTGGCGACCAAGAAGGGCTGCGACCTTTCGGCCGTGGTCGATCAGGTGATTTGCGATCGCCTGGCCGACGGCTGGCTCGACCAAGAGGTCAAGACCTGGGGTCTTGTATAGGCGCATCGTCCAAGGAAGGAATCAAATGCTCGAAGGATTATTTGACGCCGACCGTTGGTCGACGACATTTCAAAACATGGGGCCCTTCTGGGAGGGCTTTGGCGTGACGCTACAGGTGGTCGTTGCCGGTCTGCTGTTGTCGCTGGTGCTGGGCGCGCTGCTGGGCGTGTTCTCTACCACTCGCTCGCGCGTGCTGCGCGCCATAAGCCGCGTGTACGTGGAGTTTTACCAGAACACCCCGTTGCCCGTGCAGGTGCTCTTTATGTACATGGCCGGTCCGCAGTTTTTGCAGGCCATAACCGGTGCCGACCAGCCGGTGCGCATCGCGCCGTTCGTGCTGGGCTTCTTGGGTGTGGGCCTGTATCACGCGGCCTACATTTCGGAGGTCATCCGCACCGGTATCGAGGCGGTTCCGCGCGGTCAGATGGAGGCGGCCCAGAGCCAGGGCTTCACCCGTGCGCAGGCCTACTGGTACATCGTGCTGCCCCAGACATTCAAGATCATTCTGCCGCCGCTGTGTAACCAGGCGCTCAACCTGGTCAAGAACACGTCGGTGCTGGCGCTTGTGGCCGGCGGCGACCTTATGTACCGTTCCGACAACTTTGTGAGTCTGTACGGTTACCTGCAGGGATACATCGTCTGCTGCCTTATGTACTTCATTATCTGCTTTCCGCTTGCCATGCTGGTGCAGTGGCTCGAGCGTCGCTCCAAGGAGCGTCCGCGCGGCGTGAGCTTGGCCGAGCTGGGGCTCGACAACGTAGAGGAGGCCTAGCGCATGGAAATCTTCAACGCGACCAACCTGCTCTACATTTGGGGCGGCTTTGTTAAGACGATCGAGATCTCGGCGCTGTCGATCTTTTTCTCGCTCATCTTTGGCACGGTGCTGGCGCTCGTTAAAAGCTATGCGCCCCGCCCGTTCCGTATTTTGGTGAGCGCCTATATCGAGCTGTTCCGTTGCACGCCAAACCTGCTGTGGATCCTGTTTATCTACTTTACGGTGCAGGGATTGGACATTGTGATTTCGACCATCGCCTTTACGCTGTTTACCAGCGCTGTTATGGCCGAGATTGTGCGCGGCGGTCTCAACTCAATTCCGCGTGGCCAGTTTGAGGCGGCGCAGAGCCAGGGCTTTGGCTTCTTTGCCACCATGCGCTACATCATTCTGCCGCAGACGTTTAAGACGATCATTCCGGCGCTGTTTAGCCAGTGCACGACCGTCATCAAGGACAGCTCGTATCTTTCGGGCATTAACGTGGCCGAGCTCATGTACACGGCCAACGTCGTGATGGCCCACGCGATCGATCTGTCGCAGGTGCTTATGCTCTACGGCCTGGTTTTCGCGATGTACTTTGTGCTCAACTTTGGTATCTCGCTGCTGGTTCGCGCATATCAACGCCGTATTGTGGCAGCGTAGTCCTGCTTCCCCAAGCACGGCATCTTGCCCCTCAATCGTCGCTTGCGTACATTTAGTACGCGGCGCTCCTCTTTCGGGGCAATCTGCCGCACTTGGGAAACCAGGACGGTCGTAAGTGACAAAATGAGAATCAGGAATCGCCTATTTCTCATTTGTTAGAAAGGAATCGCGATGAGCGATCTGGAGAACAAGAAGAATCCTGTGGTCATTACCATCGCGCGCGACTTTGGCGCCGAGGGCCACGAGATTGGTCGCATGCTTGCCGACGAGTTGGGGATTCCGCTGTACGATAACGAGCTGCTGGTGCGTGCTTCGCTGCGCGCGGGCGAGTCGCTCGACAAGATGGCCGCCTACGACGAGCGCCTGGCCGTGGAGAACATGGCGTTTCTGCCCGACCGCTACGATGCGCGTTCGTACTCGGATAAGTTGTTCCAAAAGATGAGCCAGGTGATTTTGGATCTGGGCGAGACCGAGAGCTGCATTATCGAAGGCCGTCTGTCCGATTACCTGCTGCGCAACAACCCCAACCACATTGCCGTGTTGGTGACCGCACCCTTTGAGGACCGCGTCGAGATCGTGCGCAAGAAGCGCGGCCTTAACAAAAAGAAGGGCGCCAAGCTGGTCAAGCAGCAGCAGAAGGCGCGTGAGGCATTCTACAAGCGCTACAGCGCCGGCAAATGGAAGATGACGAGCGGTAAAGACATCGTCGTCAACCGCGCCAAGCTGGGCCGCGAAGGCTGCAAGGACGTCATCGCCGCGGCCTACCGCTACAAAGTAGCGCAGCTCGAAGTCTAACCGACCAAAATCGCCACAAAGGTGCCTGTCCCCTTTGCGGTGGTCGGTCGACTGGCATAGAAAAAGTCCCCGCCGGGCGTGTGCTCGACGGGGACTTTGCCGTTTGGTGGCTAGCGCTGCAGGTGATTACTCGCCCAGCAGGCTCTTGGTGATGGAGGCAGCGGCCTTCTTGCCGGCGCCCATCGCCAGAATGACCGTAGCGGCACCGGTGACGATGTCGCCGCCGGCCCAGATGCGGGGATCGGTGGTCTGGCCGGTCTCCTCGTCGGCAACGATGTAGCCCCACTTGTTGAGCTCCATCTTGCCGCCGATCTTCTTTGCGAAGGGGTTGGCGTTGGTGCCGATAGCCGAGATCGCGACGTCGCAGGGGATCTCCTCGATGGCGCCCTCGATGGGCACCGGGCGACGACGGCCGGACTCGTCGGGCTCGCCGAGCTCCATCTTCTGGACCTTGACGGCGCACACGGAGCCGTCCTCGCCAGCGACAAACTCGAGCGGGGAGACGAGCGGCAGAACCTCGACGCCCTCGGCCTTAGCATGGTGCAGCTCGGCGCGACGGCAGGGCATCTCGTCCTCGGTACGACGGTAGGCGATGATAGCGTGCTCGGCGCCCAGACGCTTGGCGGTACGGACGGCGTCCATAGCCACGTTGCCGCCACCAAAGACGACGACGTTCTTGCCGTGCTTGGTGGGGGTGTCGTACTCGGGGAACTTGTTGGCCTTCATCAGGTTCACGCGGGTGAGGTACTCGTTAGCGAAGAAGACGTTGGGCAGGTTCTCGCCGGGGACATTGAGGAACTTGGGCAGGCCTGCGCCGGTCGCCACGTAGATGGCGTCGAAGCCCTGCTCGAACAGCTCCTCGGCCGTGGCCATGTTGCCCACGACGGAGTTGTACTCAAACTTGACGCCCATGTCCTCCAGGCCGTCAATCTCGCGCTTGACGACCGCCTTGGGCAGACGGAACTCGGGGATGCCGTAGACCAGCACGCCGCCGCCGGTAAAGAAGGCCTCAAAGACGGTGACGTCAAAGCCGTTGCGGGCGAGCTCGCCGGCGCAGGTGATGCCGGACGGGCCAGAGCCCACGACGGCGACCTTCTTGCCGTTCTTGGGAGCCATCTTGGGCGTGGAGGCGAGCTCGGGGCGGTCACCCAGGAAGCGCTCGAGCTGGCCGATGGCCACGGGCTCGGACTTCTTACCACGGATGCACTTGCCCTCGCACTGGTTCTCCTGCGGGCAGACGCGGCCGCAGATGGCGGGAAGCATGGAGTCCTCGCGGATGGTATCGAGGGCGCCGCCGAAGTCCTTCTCGCGGATCTGCTCGATAAAGCGGGGAATGTTGATGTTGACGGGGCAGCCCTCAACACAGAACGGCTTCTTGCAGTTGAGGCAGCGCTCGGCCTCGGCCAGCGCCATCTCCTCGGTGAAGCCCTTGTCGACGGGGCGGAAGTCGCAGGCGCGCTCGGCAGCCGGCTCCTCGTTATCGGGGGTGCGGGGCGACTTCATATCGGCAACGAAACGACCGTTAACTAGTGGCATGCGCAGCTCTTTTCCTCATAGGCCTTGAGGGACTCGCCCTCTTCGGAACGGTAAGCGGCCTGGCGGGCACGAAGGTCATCCCAGTCGACCAGGGTGGCATCGAAGTCGGGGCCGTCGACGCAAGCGAACTTGGTCACGCCGCCCACCTCGACACGGCAGCAACCGCACATGCCGGTGCCGTCAACCATGATGGGGTTGAGCGACGCGGTGATGGGGGTGTCGTACTTCTGGGCGGTGAGGGTCGAGAACTTCATCATCGGAACGGGGCCGACGCAGAAGACCTGGCTCACGGCCTTGTCCTGCAGCAGACGCTCCAGCGGAGCGGTGACAACGCCCTGCTCGCCGTAGGAACCGTCATCGGTAGTGATGTGGATGTGGTCCTCGTCGAGGAGTTCGCGGAACTGGTCCTCCATGAGCAGGAGGTCCTTGGTGCGGGCGCCCATGATGGCGTGCACCTCGTGACCGGTCTCGACCAGGTGCTTAGCGACCGGGAAGGCAATTGCCAGGCCGACGCCGCCGCCAATGACGGCGCAGGGGCCCTCGGCCATCTCGGTGGGAACGCCCAGCGGGCCCACGACGTCGCGCAGCGACTCGCCGGCCTCGAAAGTGGAAAGCATCTCGGTGGTCTTGCCAATCACCATGAAGATGAACTCGACCCAGCCCTCGTCACCATTCCAGCCGGCCAGGGTAAACGGGACACGCTCGCCCGTCTCATTGGCGCGAACCATGAGGAACTGTCCAGCGTGCGCATGCTTGGCGATTGCGGGCGCCTCGATGCGGAACTTGAACACCTTCTCCGAGAACTGCGTCTTCTCCAGGATCTTATACATAGAACCCCTCTCTTGTTAGGGCGACCGAACCGTGCCTCCACGGAAATGGACGGTAGCCCGAATAAAACCGTACGCGCACAGGCGTTGTGCAGACATACGGTGCAAATTATACCCTCATGGACATGTCGCTTACGTGTATCTTCGGCGGTTGGGAGCAGGGTCTATCCACTTTGGCCTACCAAATAGGGGCAGGTTTATTTTGGTCAGTTTTATCGGGTAAAACGGCAAAGGGGGCCGGCCTCGGGTTGTGATGAGGCCGGCCCCCTTTGGGGTGCTATGTGTATATGGCGGCGCAGGGTTTATTGCGATGCCGCAACTAGGGCGTTTCCGCAGGTAAAACCTGCCAAACTAAACCTGTCCCTAAATGGTAGGTTTTAGTGCTTGCCGTTGGCGGAGGCGGCGCCGTTGACATGGTCGCGGGCATAGATCACGCCGTGCACGATTGCCAGGCCGGCGGCGTCTGCGGCGCGGGCGCAGGTGTCCTGGAAATCCTCGGCCTCGCGGGCGCGCGGCTGCTTAAGCACGTAGTCAGCGACGGGCATCTTGCCGGGAGGGTTGCCGATGCCGGTGCGGATGCGGCTGAAGTCGCGGCTGCCCATCTTGTCGATGATGGAGCGCAGGCCGTTATGACCGGCGTGGCCACCGCCCACCTTAACACGTACGTCGCCGGCGGGAATGTCGAGCTCGTCGTGGATCACGAGCAGCTCCTCGGCCTTGATCTTGTACTCGCGGCAGAGCTTGGAGATGGGGCCACCCGAGGTATTCATATACGACTGCGGCTTGACCAGCACGATCTGGCGCTTGCCGCCCTCTTCCTCGGCATCGTTGATGTTGATGAGCGCGACCTCGGCGCCGGCCTGGTTTTTCCAGTACGTGACGCCGGCCTGACGGGCCAGCTCGTCGATCGCCTTAAAGCCGGCGTTGTGGCGGGTCTCGGCATATTCCTCGCCCGGGTTGCCAAGCCCGGCAACCATGCGAATCTTAAGCGGCTGTGCAGCTGCCATGTTCATCCTTTCGTTGATTTGTCGTCTGCTATGGTGAGCGACCCTGTTGCCGCTGTCAAATGGAGGGCAATTGAGGTTGTTTGGGGGTGTTTGGACAGCCGTCGAAATCCAAGGTGGACAGTTAGTTCAGATACGTATAAGTTCCGAGGACTCGAAGTGCTCAATTCAATGCTGATACGTTGTTTTGGAGCTTTAGTTAGTCCATATGGCGCTGTTTTGAAGTCTATCCTGCCTTCAAATAGGGTGAATGGTATAGAGATAACTGCAAAACAGCCTAATTCAATGTGTCCATTTATACGTATTTGAACTAACCGTCCAGCCCTGTTCGACGGCGCGCGGGTGATTCGCCGTTTAGACCGGCGCAAGGCCGATTCCGGCCCGCAGGGCGTTGAGCCAAGCGGCCTGACGCTTGCGATAGCCCTTGATACGGTATCGGAATCGGACTCCCGCGAGTCGATGCATCGTTTGGGCGAAGGCTTCGAGTGCAACAAGGTCTTTCATTTGGTCGCGATTGATAACCAGGACGTGGATGCCCATTGCCTTGAGGCCATTATTTCGATTGCCATCGTGGATGCGAGCGTTTTGAAGCTCATGCCCAATTCCGTTGTATTCGTTGTCGACTCCGGCGGCCGGGCAATATAGGTCGCAGATGGCGTAAGGGATGCCGGAGGACATGTTGACCGCAAGAGTGTCGAAGTCGATTCGATAGTTGAGTAGCAGGCCTCCCATGGGCAGGCTGCAACATCCGAATCCGCCAAAGCGCATGGGCGCTCCGAGAACGGCAAACATTAGGGATTCGGCTGGGGATGCAGATCCGGGTTGGGCGAGATTGACTGCCGTGCGAAACGAGGTGTATGAGCTGCTTTTGGCAAGCTGTGCAACAGTCTCGAGATCTTCGATGGTCGTGGCGGGCTCGCATTTGTAGTGTGCCTGTTCGTAGCGGGTTTCGTTCTGCTGTTCGGTCGCCGACTGGTCGCCCCGGCAATCGAGGTCGTCCATCGCTTCGTAGTCATCGCCCTTGGGCCAGATGCCGTCATAGGCAATGGGGTATGTTGCCCCGGGAGGAAGGGAGTAGGTTCCGAGCAGCTCCATAAGGAGCATCAAGGTTTTGGCGACTGATTCATTTTTGGAACAAAGCATGGCTGTCATGGCAGGAGACGTTGCGTAGATGTCGGCCTCGACGTGCATAATTGCACCTTCAGGAAGAGGAGTGGAGAGAATATGCTGAAGAAGTCGCTTGTCGGGGCGCCTGTTGTCTTCGTTTGAAACGAGAAGATCGAGCAGTTCGGAATCATCTTCATTCCAGGCGTCGAGTATCGAAAGTGCGCCAAAGTCTATCGCGTCATTGTTGGGAATGCAGCCAGCCAAGGCCTGTGCTTGCTGTTCGCTATCAACGGAGTCCCAGGGTAGGGCAGAGTACGCCCGTCGTGCGCGACGAATTACGCGGAGGGCGGAGAAATGTGAAATCACGGTCATCATAGCTATAACGTACTAAGTTGGCGGCAGAATGCGACCGCCATACCGTTCTTTTCGCTCAGCGGGGCGCTGCGCGCCATGAACGGCTGGGTGTTATGAAATCGGTGGAATCGGTTGAGGGGATTGCAGGAAATTGAGCTCTGCCGCGAAGGTTGACGATAGCTACTGGACAGTTAGTTCAGATACGTATAAGACGGCGGGCGTTCGAGGCGTTTCTAAGGGCTTTCGAGGGCGATTTGAGGGTAAATATGCGGCGGTCGTACTCGAAAGCGATGAGCTTTGGGCAGTATGGCGTTCGCCGGGGAGCTCAGAAGGCTCAGAACGGCCTTTGGAGCTTTAAAAAAATACGTATCTGAACTAATTGTCCAGGGAAGGTTGTCGAGGGGTAGAAAAAGGGTCGGAAGCGAGCTTCCGACCCTTTAAAAACACCAAAGATGATGAGATGCACGCTGGATTACAGCGCGAAGTCGCCGCCGACGAGCGTGGAGACGGGCTCCTCGTGGTAAACGGCGGAGATGGCCTGAGCGAACTCCTCGGCGACCGAGATGGTCTTGATCTTGCCGCCAACCTCGACGGGAATGGCGTCGGTGACGAGGCACTCGACGATCGGGGCGTCGTTCAGACGCTCGATGGCCGGACCGGAGAAGATGCCGTGGGTGGCGCATACGTAGATGTCGCCGGCGCCCATAGCCTTGAGCTCCTTGACGTTGGCGCACAGGGTGCCTGCGGTGTCGATCATGTCGTCGTTGATGATGCAGGTCTTGCCCTTGATGTCACCGATGATGCCCATGACCTCGGCGGCGTTGTGGCGCGGACGGCCCTTGTGGGCGATGGCCAGGTCGCAGCCGAGCATGTCGGACAGCTTCTTGGCGGCCTTGGCGCGGCCCACATCGGGGGAGACGACAACCAGGTTGTCGGTGTCGAAGTGCATGTCGTTGTAGTACTGGCCAAACAGCGGCAGCGCGGACAGGTGGTTAACCGGGATATCGAAGAAGCCCTGAATCTGGCCCTGGTGCAGGTCGAGGGTGATGATGCGGTTGACGCCGGCGCGCTCGAGCAGGTTGGCGACGAGGCGGGCGGTGATGGGCTCGCGCGGGCCGGCCTTGCGGTCCTGGCGGGCATAGCCGTAGTGGGTGATAACGGCGGTGATGGAGCGGGCGGATGCGCGCTTGGCAGCGTCGGTGGCGATGAGCAGCTCCATGAGCATGTCATTGACGTTGCCGCCGGCCACGGACTGAATCAGGAAGACGTCGGCGCCGCGGACGGTCTCGTCGTAGCGGGCGTAAATCTCACCGTTGGCGAACTGCTTTAGCGTAAGGCCCGAAAGCTCGACCCCAAGGTACTCAGCGATCTTCTGAGCGAGGGGACGGTTGGAGGAACCGGAATACACGCGGATGGACTTGCGCATATTCTCCGACTTCTCGGGATCATTAATCGGCATTACCCTTCTCCTTTATATCGAATGCCATATAGATGCCTTGTTGCATTGTAACCGCGCGACGGGGTTAATCGGGTCTTGATAACGTCTTTACCGTCAACGGACACGAACCGACCACTCATCCTGTCGCGCAGGTCACGATAGAAAAAAGGAGCCGCCCCCATGGGAACAGCTCCTTAGATGCTTGGTAAAACGTTATACCTCGTCGTCCTCGTGCAGACGGCGGCGATAATCGGCGGCCCAGCCCTCAATGTTTACCTGACGGGCACGACCCAGGCCAAGTGCGTCGGCCGGGACTGGCTCGGTGATGACGGAGCCGGCGGCCACGAGCGCGCCGTCGCCGATCTGGGCGGGCGCGACCATCATGGTGTCGGAGCCGATGAAGGCATCGTTGCCGATGACGGTCTTGTGCTTGTGCACGCCGTCGTAGTTGCAGGTGATGGAGCCTGCGCCCACGTTGACGCCGGAGCCCATGGTGGTATCGCCGATGTAGGACAGGTGCGGCACCTTGGAGCCCTCGCCGATCGTGGACTTCTTGATCTCCACGTGCGTGCCGGCCTTGGAGCCATCGAGCATATGGGTGCCCGGGCGCAGGTAGGCGCGCGGGCCGCAGTCGACGCCGTTCTCGATGACGGCCTCGACGGCGATGGTTTCATCGATGGTGCAGCCGCTGCCGACGGTGGTGTCGGTGAGGCGGCTGTTGGGGCCGAGCTGGCACTCCTCGCCCACGGTGACGTGGCCGATCAGGTGCGTTTGCGGCCACACGACGGTGTCGCGGCCGATGACGGCATCGGGACCGATCCAGGCCTGCGTGGGATCGATGAACGTGACGCCCTCGGCCATCCAGTGCTCGTTGATGCGGTCGCGCGCGATGGCGGTGAGCTGCGCGAGCTGAATGCGGCTGTTGACGCCCAGGCCGTCGCGGTAGTCGTCGCAGTGGAAGATGGAGACCACCTGGCCGTGACCCTTGAGGATTTCGAGCATGTCGGGCAGATAGTACTCGGATTGCGCGTTGTCGTTGCCGATCTCGTTGATGTGGGCGGCGAGCTGCGCGCCGTCAAAGGCGTAGCAGCCGGCGTTGCACTCCAGCAGCGTGGCGGCCTGCTCGGGCGTGCAGTCCTTCTGCTCGATGATACGCTCGATCTGACCATCGGCGCCCAGCTTGATGCGGCCGTAGCCGAAGGGATCAGGCGGGGTCATGGTCATGACGGTGCAGGCGAGTTCGCCGGTGGCGACGGTCTGCGCGAACTTGGCGACGGTGTCGGCGGTGATGAGCGGCAAGTCGCCGTTGAGCACGACGACGGGGCCTTGCGTGATGCCGCAGGCCTCGAGCGCGACCTTCACGGCGTGGCCGGTGCCCAGGCGCTCGGTCTGCTCGACGCACTCGACCTTGGTGGCGCTGTTGGCGTAGGTGCCGTCGATAAGGGCGCGCATCTCGTCGGCGTGGCTGCCGATGACGACCACGACGCGGCTGCAGCCGGCCTTGATGGTGGCGTCGACGATCCACTGAACCATGGGCTTGCCCAGGATCTTGTGCGAAACCTTGCAGTGGTTCGACTTCATGCGGGTGCCCTCGCCGGCAGCGAGGATAATTGCGGTTGCGTCCATGTGATCTCCTGTTACGTTATAGAGACGTGTGCTTGGAAACGATACACGGCGCAATATGATACCGCAGGCATATGATGAGCGCGTAACGATTGGCTTGCGGCGGTTGAGGCTTGCGCCGCCGGCGTGGCGTTTGCACTGCTTGCGTGCGGCATTGGCGGTGCTGCGGAGCTGTCGTTTGAGCGAGGGGACGGGGGTGCCCGTGGACAACATACAAGAGGAGTTTGGCGGCGAGCCCGTCGCGGCATTCTCGATGTCGCATCCGGCTGTGCCGGCCCTCTACATGGTGCTGACGCTGGGGCTCACCATGTTCTCGATGCAGCCGGTGCTGATTGCGCTGTCACTTGCGGGCGGGCTGGCGTATGGATTTGCGACGCGCGGGGCTGCCCGCACGCTGGGCGCACTCCGCTGGCAGCTGCCGGTGATTTTGATTATCGCGCTGGTCAATCCGCTGTTTAGCGCCTCGGGCTCGACGGAGCTGTTCCGTATTGGCATGCGCGCGGTGTATCTGGAAAGCATGGTATACGGCCTGTGCATGGGCGGGCTGTTTGTGGCGAGCGTGCTGTGGTTTGAGGCCGCGGCGTCGATGCTCGAATACGACAAGGTGCTCGCGCTGCTGGGCAATGCCGCACCGGTGATTGCGCTCATGATCTCGATGTGCATGAGGCTTATCCCGCAGTTTTTACGCCGCGGTCGTACGGTGCTGGCGGTGCAGGATGCGATTGATGTGCCGGGCCGCGCGCCCACCGATCCCGTGCGATCGCGCCTGCGGGCGTCGAGCGTGTTGATGGGCTGGGGCATGGAAGATTCGCTGGAGCGCGCGGACGCCATGCGCTCCCGTGGGTGGGGCGCCGCGACGCGTCGAACGACGTATGCGCGGTATCGGCTGGGGCGCGGCGATGTTGCCGCGCTGGTTGGACTTGCGCTGTTTGGCATGGCCACGACGGCAGTGGCGTGGACTGCGACGATGCAGTATTCGTTTTACCCGCAACTATCGGTGCCGGCGCCGTGGCTGGGCTATGTCGTGTACGCTGCCTGGATGATGCTGCCTTGCGCGTCGCACGCGATTGATGAGAAGAGGTTTGGCTGATGGCTCGGTTGGATAGGAGCTCGGCGGCGGGTGTGGCATATGGCTCGGCCGCGCCGGCGATTGAGGTGCGAGGCCTTAGTTTTGCCTATCCCGGGGCCGAGGCACCGGTGCTCGAGGGGCTTGATTGGCGTGTTTCCCAAGGTGCGTTTGCACTGCTTGTTGGCGGTACCGGTTCGGGCAAGTCGACGCTGCTGTCGCTGCTCAAGCCCGAGATCGCGCCGGCGGGTACGCGCTCCGGCGAGCTGCGCGTGCTGGGCGAGCCCGTCGCCGACATGGATGTGCGGGCATCGGCGGAGCGCGTGGGCTATGTGTTCCAGGATCCCGAGAACCAGATCGTGTGCGAAACCGTGTGGCACGAGATGGCGTTTGGCCTGGAAAACTTGGGGCTAGCACGTGATGAGATGCGCCGTCGCGTAGCTGAGACCAGCTATTTCTTTGGGCTGGAAGATTGGCTTCACCGCGATACTGACACGCTTTCGGGTGGTCGCAAACAGTTGCTGTCGTTGGCGGCCGTTCTGGCGTTGCGCCCGCGCGTGCTGCTGCTCGACGAGCCCACGTCTCAGCTTGATCCGGTTGCGGAGAAGAATTTCCTGCACGCGCTGTTTCGTGTGAATCGCGAGCTGGGCTGCACGGTTGTTGTGGCGACGCATCAGCCGCGGCCGATGCTCGAGTATGCGACGTGTACGTACCGGATTGAGGGCGGTCGCGTGCGCGAGGTGGCGGATATGTCTTCTTTGGGACGCCGAGAATCGCTGTTTTCCGATGACATGTTGGGGTGGGGTGCCATCCGATGTGCAAAAAACGGAGTATTCAGCAGGCGTGAGGACAATTTGGGTTCTCTGGAGCCGCCCGGGGACGTATCGAGCGCGAAAAAAAGTTCGGAATTGGACAAATCGTCCGAATTTGTGGCGCAAACGTCGCTCGAGAACGGCTCGGAAGCCTTCTCGCGCACGGATGGAAGCAGAATACTCCAAAAAATGCACGGCGGGTCGGCTACCACCCTGTCGGAAGGCTGGTTTCGCTACGATCGAGCGTCCGGCTGGGTGTTGCGTGGGCTCGATGCGTCGTTTTCGGCCGGTGCGGTGCATGCGGTTGTTGGCGGTAACGGCTGCGGCAAGTCGACGATGCTCTCGGTGCTGGCGAAGACCGCCAAGCTGCAGCGCGGCCGCATGGTGCGCGGAGCGGCCTCGGCGGCGCTGCTGCCTCAGAATCCCAAAGCATTGCTGGTTGCCGAGACGGTTCGCGATGAGCTGATGGAATGGGCCTCGACCTGCGGATATGACGAGAACTTGGCGCGGGAGCGTGCGGCGAGCTTGGGGTTGTCGGGTCTGGATGGACGCCATCCGTACGATCTTTCGGGCGGGCAGCGTCAACTGCTTGCATTGGCAAAACTGCTGCTAATCGGCCCCGAACTGCTATTGCTCGATGAGCCCACCAAGGGTCTAGACCTGTTCAGCCGCCGCATCATCGCCCGCGCCCTGCGTGACCATGCGAAGGCTGGCGGCACCGTCATCATGGCTACGCACGATTTGGACTTTGCCGAGCAGGTAGCCGACGACGTCGTCATGATGTTTGACGGCGAGATTGCCTGCATGGAGCCGCCGGCCGACTTCTTTGCCGATAACGTGTTTTATAGGGCGTGATGGGATGACGGATTATCGCGTCGCGCGCTTGCTTGCAAAACTGGAGGTCCCGCTGTTGTTGGCGGTGCCGGCGGTGATGGCTGCCGCGTTGCTGTCGGGTGTTGAGCAGGCAGCATTGGCCATGCTGGTTGTGGTGGCGCTGGTGCTCGCGCTGTTCTTTGCGGGTTACGAGGCATCTCGTCCGGGTTTGCGCCAGATTATGCCCACGCTGGTTCTGGCAGCATTGGCCGCGGCGGGGCGCATCTTGTTTGGCCCCATTCCCGACTTTAAACCCGTGAGTGCCATCGCCATTATCGCGGGGGCGACGCTTGGTCGCCGCAATGGTTTTATGGTCGGTGCGTTGGCGGCGCTGACCAGCAATTTCTTTTTTGGGCAGGGCATGTGGACGCCGTGGCAGATGTATGCCTGGGGGCTCGTGGGATACGTTGGCGGTGCGCTGGCGCATGCCGGCGCTTTTGATCGCGCCGATGGCACCGTGCGTATGCCGGCGCTGCTGACCTACGGCTTTGCTTCGGGTTTGCTGTACGGCGTTGTGATCAACGCCTACGACATTATCGGTTTTGTTCAACCGCTCACGTGGGCGGGTGCCATGGCACGTCTTGCCACGGCAGTGCCGTTCGATATCACACACGGCCTCGCGACCTGCGTGTTCTTGGCTGCCTTGTACAAGCCTTGGTGCCGTCGCATTAACCGTGTCGTCGTGAAATACGGACTGTAGGGCTAGTTGCGCCGAGGCGGGAATCAATACTGCCGAAGTGCCATTTTAAAACTATGCCGGTTTACGGGGCTAGATTGGCACAGGCAAACCATACCGGCTTTTTTCGAAATAGGACAAGTCGTTTACCTGCACTGATAATTGTCCTTGGGGGAAGCGGGCACTGCGGGGGCGCGTCAACAGCGCGCGATTTCCGCGTCGCAGCGCTACCCTGATGCTGAACGCCGGGACGATGACCCACTGACCTGCTGACGCCTCTTCGGCCGT
>DBFWCI010000049.1:0-20880 GCA_048485235.1 Collinsella sp. | reverse complement strand
GGGGGGTGTTCCTATAGTTTTGTCAACTGGGCAATGCCGTTTTCGAGATTGAATCGCGACATGCTAACGCCAGGCCTTTCGGCCGATGGGCTCCAATCTGTTCGGAGCGCTTTTACTAGGCGGCGTAGGGCACCCTGTCCCGCATGATCGCGTAGATGACCTTCAGCCTCTTTCGTGCCAGCGCCTTGAGCGCCTTGCCGTGCGGCATGCCCCGCTCTCGGCACCTAGCGTAGTAGTCGCCCCATCTTCCCTCTGTCCGGGTAAGGCAGTTGCACGAGAATATGAGCAGGTTCTTCAGCCTCTTGTTGCCTTGGCGCGATGCCGTCACCGAGGAGATCGAGGTCCCCGACTGGCGGTTGCGCGGCGCCAGGCCGCAGTACGACGCGAGCCTGTCGTGGCTTGGGAAGTCTTCGATATCTATGGAGATCGCGAGCTCGGAAGCGGTTTTGGGGCCGATCCCCGGCACCGTCAGGAGGCATCGGTAGGTATCGTCGCCCTCGAGGAGGGCGGATATCTCCGCCGTGATCACATCGATCTCCGCCGAGTTCTCGGAGATCCTGCGCGCGAGCAGCCTCACCGCCCGGTCCTCGGCGGCGATGGCTGCCGCGTCCGGCCTTGTCGAGGAGGCCGTCGAGCGGACGAGGGCCTCGATCTTGCCGCGCGCCGCCCCGCGCGTGAGCGCCGCCGCCCTGCGGGGCCCGGCGTCGGCCACCGACCAGGCCCCGCCGAGGGATGCCATGAGCCTCAGCTGGGGACCGTCGGACAGGTCGACCAGCGCCTCGAAGGCGGGGCACGATTCCAGCAGGATGCTGCGCAGCCGGTTCTTGCTCCTAGTGTTTTCGCAGGTCAGGAAGTTTCTCTGGGCGGCCAGCGCCCTCGCCGCCGCGACCGTCGGGCCCGGGTCCCCGACCGGCAGGAGTGCGTCGGGGATGCCCAGCGCCGTCTTCGCGATGACCATTGCGTCCCGCTCGTCGGTCTTGGCGTCGCCGGCGAAGAGCCTGGCGGCCCCGTGTGCCGCGAGTCCCGGCAGGTACGCCGCCGACATCCCGGCCGCCTTGGCGCGGGCGAGCGCGAGGGCGCCTATGTTGCGCGACTGGTCGACGACCACGAGCGCGTCGGGGAAGCGGCCGAACAGCGAGTCCAGATCGCCCTCCCTGTTCGCGACGGGGGCGCTCAGCAGTATCTCGCCGTCCCGGGTCGCGACGCATGCCCAATGGGACGATTTCCCGACATCGAGCCCGATGACGGCTTCCGGCATTCTAGGTGGTGCCACGGTGGTATCCTCCAATCGGTAGGCCGATCGGAACCCCTCCCTGCGACACCCACATTACCTGGCCGTGGCGCTTGCGCCCGGCAGTTTCCTATCAGTCGTCCGGAGCGGCGAGCGCCCCCGGTGGCAACACCCCCCGGGCCCTCTACGGGGCAGGGGCAGACGGCCATCCGGAGGCGCCCGATCGGCGGCCCCTCGGGGCTTGCCCGTATCGTAGGCAATGCGCCGAATGCTCGCCATCGAAATTTATCGGTGGCCCACTTCAGACTGTAATGGGGTAGTTCTGTAGAGAACACCGTTGCCGCCGGTAACCAAGTGGTCGTAAAGACGGCTGCCCAGCTGGCCGAGGAGTCGGCAAAGCAGCTCAAGGACGCTCAGGCCGCCTACGATGCCGCCCAGAAGAACGCCGATGCGGCGGGCCAGTCTCAAAAGCAGGCGCAGCAGCAAAAGAATCAGGCCTCGCAGGCTGTGAGCGACAACGAAATCGAGCAGAACGCAGCAGAAGTCGCCGCGCTCCAGGAGAAGATTGACGAGCTCAAAGCCGCCGTCGAAAAGACCGAGCAGCAGCAGAAGAAGCTGGGCGACCTGAACGATCAGCTCGATCAAGCCAACAAGAGTGTCGAGGATAAGACCCAGGCGCTCAAGGACGCCAAGGCAAAGCAGGATGAGGCCAAGAAGGCCCTCGACGATGCCCAGGCCAAGCTCGAGGCCATGGATATGGACGAGTACGAGGCCGCCAAGAAGGCCGTCGAGGACGCGCAGACAAAGCTCGATGACGCCAATAAGGCCGTTGCTACTGCACAGGCCAATCTGGACCAGGCCAAGGCTGCCGAGGCTAGCGCCCAGCAGGAAAAGAAGGACACTGAGGTCGCTCTGACGACTGCCCAGGCCAAGAAGCAGGAGACTGCCGCTGCGCTCGCAGCCGCAACCACCGCGCGCGATAACGCCCAGCAGAAGTTCAACCAGGCGCAGGCCGCGCTCGATGCTGCCGTCTCGGGTACGGGTGTTGACCTGAGTGCGCTTGAGGCCGCCAAGAAAGCTGCTGCTGGTGAGCTCAAGACCGCGCAGGCGGAGCTCAATGCCGCGACGGATGCCGACGCCACCGCACAGACAAATCTGCAGGCCGCCCAGGCTGCCGTCGCTGCCGCGCAGGAGAAGGCCAACGCCGCCAACGCTGCCGTGGCATCTGCCCAGTCTGCATACGATGCGGCAAACAAGGAGTACAAGGACGCGGCCAGTAAGCGTGACGCCGCGAAGACGGCATACGAGCAGGCCCAGCAGACCGAGGCCGACAAGAAGGCTGAGTACGACCGACTCGTCGAGATTCGTCAGCAGAAGAGCAACGAGTTCGATCAGGCTCGTGCTGAAGTAACCGACGCGCACAATGCATACGACGCCGCAAACGCCGAGGTCGAGAAGCTTAACCAGCAGATTGCAGACCTAAAGTCCAACATGACCGTTGACCAGGAAGTCATCAGTCAGGGTATGTTCGGCTTCATGAACTACATCATCGGCGGCAGCCAGTTCACAGCCACGCAGAAAAAGAACGCCCAGGACGCCGTATCGATGCTGACCGGCGCCGCTGACAAGGCCGAATGGTATGACAAGTACGTCGATCAGGACATGTCCCGCGACACCAACCCGCTCTCCTTGGAGCAGATGCGCAACGCCCTGACATATCTCGACACCCAGAACAACCTCCGCAAGGCGAACGGCCAGTCGGCGCTCAGCGTCAGCCTCCGCATGACTGTGGCGGCAGCCCTTAATACATCATATTCATCGAACATCTGGGGACACTCGAACTGCTATTTCGACAACGGGGAGAATCTTGCCGGCGGAGGCGGCGCATATACCGGCGGCGAGACCGAGGATACACTCGGTTGGCCCTACACCGGCCTCTACACACAGGAGAAGGAGGCATTCGATAAGTACGTCGCGCAGTATGGCGACGAACTCGGCAGCCACCGATATGATTCCTATTACATCTACCAGAACTACAACAGCATCTATCACGAGTGCGGGCACTATCTCAACATCATCGATTCAGCCACGGAAGCCATCGGTATCGCGACCGGTAGCGGTAAGAACACCGATTCCGAGGTAACCATCTTCGATTACAGCGCTGATAGCACTCAGGCTGATTTCACTGTCCCCGAGTTCAAGAAGCTCCTCAACGACTACATCGATTCCGCCTACAATGCAGGCGGCACGCAGGAGCAGAAGGAGCAGCTGAAGCAGCTTCAGAGCAAGCTGGCAGATGCGCAGAAGAACTTCGGGACTGCTGGAACGGCTTATTCTAACGCATTGGATAAGCAAGAAAGCGCGCGCGACGCCTATACCGCGGCCGACACGAACGTGAACACCGCCAAGGGTGAGTACGAGAAGGCCAAGTCCGGCACCGCCGCCGCTAAGACGGCATACGACGCAGCGAAGGATGCGCTCGGCGGAATCGACATCGAGTCCCTCAAGCAGAACCTCGATGCCGCCAAGGCCGAGGCCGCTACTGCCCAGGCGGCTCTCGATAAGGCAAACGCCACGCTTGCTGACAGCAAGACGAAGGCAGCCGAGGCCGCTGCTCACAAGGCGAAGGCTCGCAGCGCCCACGATGCCGCCAAGGCAAAGTCCGAACAGGCCAATGAGGCGTATGACAACGCCACGGCTTCGGTCAAGGACCTTGCTGCCAAGCGCGATGCCGCCCAGGCGGACCTTGCGAATAAGCAGGGCTCGCTTGACGAGGCAAAGAAGGCCGACGATGCCGCCCAGGCTGGTGTAGACAAGGCCCAGGCCGCAGATGTCCAGGCCGCGACTGCTCTTTTGGACGCCAAGCAGGCGGTTGCCGCCAAGGCGCAGGCTGTGTCCGATGCGCAGGCCAAGGCCAAGGCTGCTGAGGGTGAGCTGGCTACCGCGAACAAGGCCTTCGAGCGCTTTGCCGGCGCCCAGAAGGCGGTCGACGACGCCAAGGCCGCCTATGACGCTGCCGTGGCCAGTGTCGCCGATGCCCAGAAGCAGCTCGAGGCCGCCAACGAAGCCGTCGTCGATGCGAACCTCGATATCTTCAAGGCCAAGGCAGAGCTTGCCAACGACGAGGCACTCAAGGCCGATCTTGAGGCTGTCGATCACAAGGCATCCCTTGCCGCGGGCACGACGGGCAACGAGAAGCTGGTCAAGCTGAACGCTGCCTACGCTCGCTATAAGGCTGCCGTCGATGCCGCCGCTGGTCTCAAGGCTGCCCTGAGCGATGCCGATGCCAAGCTGTCCGACGCCAACGACGCCTATGCCGCCGCGCTTGCCGAGCTCGGAGATGCCAAGGATGCCCTGGCTGCCGCGCAGGCCGAGTACGACAAGTATCATCCCAAGGCCGAGCCGCAGGCCAAGCCTCAGGTTGCGCAGGCTGCTGCAAAGGCTCCTGTCGCCAAGAAGAAGGCTGCGAACGCTGCGCTCGCCCAGACTGGCGACAATTCCGCTCTTGCGGGCGAGGTGTTCGTCATCGGCGGTATCACCCTCGTGGCCGCTGGTGTGACGCTGAGCGATCGTCGTCGCAAGCAGATGTAGCGTTTCGAGCGTAGATTCTGCAACGAACTTCAATTCATAGCGGGACCGTCTCGTTAGCCAAACGATAAGGCCGGCGCGCTGTCATACGCAGCGCGCCGGCCTTTCTTTGTTTCGGTATCAAAAAGCCCGGTCGGCAGCCGCGAAAGCTACCGACCGGGCAAGCCGTAGGCAATATGGTTGCTGTCGAGCAGCTGCTCGACTTAGCCCAGCAGGCTCAAGCCCACGGAGACAAACGCCAGGATAACGCCGACGATGGACTCGCCGCCGAGCAGGCCGCTGGCGACAACCAGGCCCTGCTCTTGGAAGGCGGCGTCCTTGGCAGCCCTCTCCTCGTCAGAAAGACCAGCGGTGGCGTCGCGGTGGGCGGACCACTTGTCGTAGGCGAGCTTGACGCAGGAGCCCAGGAATGCCGTGAGTGACATGTAGAACGGCAGGTACACGCCCAGGCCGATCATCATGGCCGGAATGCCAAGCCAGTACATGACGATGCCGGCGATAAAGCCACCTGCGAACCACGGCACGCTCGGGATGCTCGAGACCATGGTGGCGACCACGCTTGCCTGCGCGGCCACAAAGCTCTTGTCGGGGCCGAAGGCGTCCGGACCATAGGCGGTGACGAGCGCGACCATGACAGCGGCAGCGACCAGGGCACCCACGATGCCGCCAATGGCTTGGCCGATCCACTGCGCACGCGGGTTGGTGCCCAGCACGGCGCCGGCCTTAAAGTCGTTCATGACGTCGCCCGCAAGGCCGCACGCCACGGCTACGATGCCGGCGATAAAGAACAGCTTGACCTGAGCGATCTGCGCGAAGGCGGCCACGATGAGCATAACGATGAGGCCAAAGATCTCCATGGGGTCGATGCCCGTCTGGCCGCAGCTCTGTGCGCTCATGATGGTGGTGACAAAGGTGAATAGCGTCACGATGACGGCCGGAACGGGGCCAAGGTTAAGCACGATGGCGATGATCACGGCGATGGCGGCAGCGCCCAGGCCGATGATGCCGGCGTCGAGCTTAAGCGATCCCGAGATGAGCGACTGCTCGTCGGTGTCGGTGGAGCTGTCGGCGGCAAGACCGCGGACGATACCGGCGACCTGCGGCAGGATGTCCTTGAGGACGACGGCGACGCCAAAGCCCATCATGAGGCCCATGCCCAGGGACTTGACGATGCCTTGCGCAGTCATAACGTCGAACAGACCGGCAGCGGTGCCGCCCACGATGATGCCAAAGTTGCCCAGCAGGGCGCCGGCAAACCAGAAGGCGACCGGGGCGAAGCCCACGAGGAAGCCGACGGAGAGCAGCATGGGCGAGTTGTAGATACCAAAGGTCACGCCGGGGATGTTGAGCGTGCATAGCATGCTGGGCACCACGCCCAGGGCGTCGCGCAGCACGCTATAGATGCCGGCGATGGCCATGGAGCCAAAGAGCTGCTTGCCGGTTTTGCCGCCGGCCTCGGTGGCGCGCAGGGTCTGAGCTGCGGCGTTGCCGGTGGGGAACTCAAGCGCGGCGTCCACGATAAAGTGACGGTGGATGAGCGCGGTGGCCAGCAGGCCCAGGATGGTGCCGGCGAGTGCCACGATAAACATGTCGAGCCAGCTGATCTGGTCGGCATAGCCCAGCATCCAGGCACCCGGGATGGTAAACGCTAGGCCGCCGGCGACCATGGCGCCCGCGGACATGATGGTGTGGGTGACGTTGGCCTCGTTGAGGCTGGCATTGCCCATGAGCTTAAGGAAGAACAGCGAGATGACGGCAGCGAAGACGATCGGCCAGGGGAGAGCGCCCATCTTGAGGGCGGTGTAGGCCGAGCTTGCCGTGATGATCACGCAGCCAAGGACGCCGATGACGACGCCGCGCAGCGTGAGTTGCCCGCGCATCGAAGCGCGGTTCGAGGGATTGCTCATATTGAACTCCTTTGCGTATATCCGCTTCCCCCGGGAGCGCCGCTACGGATACGGCGCGGGAAGTCGGGTTACCAAGGGCCGCCGCGTGAGCTCGCGCGCGACCGCGCACCAGTATAGCCGTAAGCTAGTCATTTTGGGATGACTGGTTTAGGTAGGCGATATACTGCTGGGCAGACGAAAGGAGCGCCGACGATGCTTAATGGGTGCGCATATATATTGACGGTCGACGTGGGTAACACGTTCATTCGCTTTGGTCTGTTTGCAGAGGATTCGGCCGCGGCGCAGGAATGCCCGCTTGCGACGTGCGAGATCACGACGCCATCGAGCATTACGGCCGACGAAGCGCGTATGCGTCTCGCTCAAGTCATGGCCGCGCTGGCGGCCGATGCGGGCATGCCCGGCGCGCTCGTACCCACGGCGGCCGTGCTGAGCTGCGTGGTGCCGGCGCTCGAGCGCCCGTGGAAGGCGGCTCTTTCCCGTATCTGCACGGGGCGCGTGCTCACCGTGGGGCCGGGCCTCAAGACCGGCATGCCCGTGCACTACGACGACCCGGCCGAGATCGGCCCCGACCGCATCGCCGATGCCGTGGCGGCTCGTGCCGTCTACGGCTCGCCGTGCATTGTGATCGACCTGGGCACGACGACCAATATCGAGGTCATCGACGCGCACGGCACCTTTGTGGGTGGCGTCATCGCGCCGGGGCTGGCGCTCGGCGCCCGCTCGCTTTCGGCGGCAGCAGCGCGTCTGCCGCAGGTCGAGCCCTCGGCACCCACGCATGTAATCGGCCGCAACACGCGCGAGGCCATGCGCTCGGGCGTGGTCTTGGGCGAGGTGGCCCGCATCGACGGCATGCTCGACATGGTGCTCGCCGAGATGCGCGCGACCAAGGCCGCGGGGGAGGGCGACGTGCCCATCGTCATTACCGGCGACGACGCCGAGGCGCTCGCGTTGCTGGTCGGCCATAGCCTGACGGTTGACGACGCGCTGACGTTGCGGGGTCTCGCCGAGCTCTACCGCATCAACCAAAAGCCCCGCCGCGTGTAAAGGTGAGGGCGCCGGTGGGACAAACGCCTCCACCTTTCACCTGCTACAATGGGTCAAACTATTGCGATTACGGAGGTGTCTGCCATGTCGGACGATCTTCATCAAACTTCGTCAGGCAAGCGCCTGGACGTCATTAGCTGGGACGAGTTCTTTATGAGCGTGGCCATCGCCGCGCAGCGCCGCAGCAAGGACCCCAACACGCAGGTGGGTGCGTGCATCGCCAACACCAACCACCGCATCCTTTCGGTGGGTTACAACGGCACACCCTCGGCACTCAACGATGACTTTTTCCCGTGGGGAACGAGCGACGACCCGCTGCAGGACAAGCACAACTACGTGGTGCATGCCGAGGCAAACGCCGTGCTCAACTACCGCGGCTCGCTCAAAGACCTCGAGGGTTCCACGGTCTACGTCACGCTGTTCCCGTGCCACGACTGCGCCAAGATCCTGGCGCAGGTGGGCGTGGGCGAGGTCGTCTACCTGGACAATAAGTATGCCGACACCGATGACGGCCGTATCAGCCGCCGCATTCTCGACTCCTGCGGCATCAGCTACCGCCAGGTCATCGTCGATGTTCAGATTGGTACCGGGGGACAAGCTCAGCAGTAGTGCGTGCCAACGCCAGCTGGCGGCAAAACAGCCAAAAGAGCCCCGTCCCAAATTGACTACTCGTGAAAGTCGCGTCTGCGCGCATGGACGGCTCGTGAGCGGGTACATGGCTGTAGTAACATAGCTTCTGTCCGCGGGCGCGCCCGCGTTATTGTGAGAAAGGAGCCCCTGTGGCTGTTAACGAAGAGCTGCTTAAGAAGGTTCTTGAAGAGATTCGCCCCAACCTGCAGGCCGACGGCGGCGACATGGAGTATATAGGCGTTGATGACGAGGGCGTCGTCAAGCTGGAGCTTCAGGGCGCCTGTGCCGGTTGTCCCATGAGCGCCCTGACGCTTTCCATGGGCATCGAGCGTATCCTCAAGGAGCACGTGCCCGGCGTTACGCGTGTCGAGCAGGTCAATGCCTCCGGCGAGACCGATGACCTGTACGACGAGTATGCGCCGTTCTAAGAAGTGAAAGCTGCGGGCGATATGCTCCGCATAGACGTCACGCCCGAATATGCGGCTGCGAGCGCAAGGCCCGCGGCCGCATTTGTATGTAGGGAGCAGGGGGACCGATATGCTCAACGACCTCTACCATATGCTTGATCCCGTCGCCATCTCGGCGGGGCCCATCACCATCTACTGGTACGGCTTGGCCTATGTGGTCGGAGCTCTGCTCACGGCGGTCGTCATGTACCGCACGCAGCGCCGTTGGGGCTTCAACATCACGATCGATGACCTGACGAGCGTCGTGGTCGGCGCGGTCTTTGGCCTTATAATCGGCGCGCGCCTGTTCTACGTCATCTTTTACGGCGACGGCTACTACTGGGCGCATCCGCTCGAGATCTTTGCTACCAATGAAGGCGGCATGAGCTTCCATGGCGGCCTGGTGGGCGGCATCATCGGCGGCGTGCTCGTGTGCCGCATGTACAAGCTCGACGCCTGGACCATCGCCGACCTTGCCGTTATCGGTGCTCCGCTGGCCTTATGTCTGGGACGCTGCGCCAACTTTGTCAACGGCGAGCTGTGGGGCAAGCCGACCGATCTGCCCTGGGGCGTGATCTTTGGCGGCACCGCGGGCGATATGCCGCGTCATCCTTCCCAGCTCTATGAGGCATTCCTAGAGGGCGTCGTGCTCTTCTGTATTTTGCAGGTGCTCAGCCGCAAAAAGCCGCTGCTGCCCCAGGGTACGTTTATGGGCGTGTTCGTGATGGGGTACGGCATCGTCCGCTTTCTCGTTGAGTTCGTGCGCGTGCCCGATGCCCAGCTGGGTTATCTGCTGGGGGGCGTCATCACCATGGGCCAGCTGCTGAGCCTGCCACTCGTGATTGCCGGTCTGGCGCTCATCATCTTCGCCCGACACCGCAATCGTCCCCAGCGCATCTACCTCGACGCCTAACCAAGACCACCACAAAGGGGACAGGCACCTTTGTGGTGGTCTTGCCGAGTTTGATAGGTTTCTAGAAAGGCTTTCGGACTGTGAAGGATTCCGACCTCTCCACAACGGCTGCGCGCGACGCTGCCCGCATCGTCTGGTTTAAGCGCTACCCCGCCAAGCAGACGCTCATCGCATTTTTGCTCGCGCTGTTGGCGACCACGGCGTTTTCCATCGATCCTGCCCCGGTGTCGAGCAACGCAGTCTTGGCGATTGACCCCAAAGCCTCGGGCATGCTGTACGTGTGCTACGAGGTGCTCCTCTCGTTTGCCGGCCATACCGACGCGGTCATGCTGCTTGCGCTTGCCTGCCTGCTCACCTTGCCGTTTCGCTACGTGTTCTTTGGCCGTGGCGACACCTGGCGTCCATCGATCATTCTGCCGTCGCTGTTCTTCGCCATCTGCATGGTGTTCGGCCGCAGCTACGATCTCACCGACTCGGCCGAGATTGTCCTTGGCGACAAAGCCCGCATCATCTGCGCCTGGATTGGCGGCGCGGGCTGGATGCTCTTGGCGGTCGTTGCCTTCTACCTTGCCTTTGAGTGTCTAGATTGGCTGAGCTCTCGGCGCATTCCGTTTTCCGAGGCGCACTTTGGCCGCGTATGGCGTGTGACTCACGCCGTGCTCTCGGTCCATCCCTTTGCCGGGCCCTTCCTGGTGCTTATGGTCGCCTGGGCGCCCACGCTCATCGCTTCGCTGCCCGGCCTTTTTATGGGAGATACGGGTGCGCAGATTCGCCAGTGGTTCAACTACCCCAACGGCACGAGTGACTACCTGCGTCTGCTCAATCCCAATGTGTTGCTCAACGGACATCATCCCGTGGTGCACACGGCTATCATCGGTTCGTGCGTCCAGCTGGGGCTTTCACTGTTCAACAGCGCCAACGCAGGTCTTGCCATCTACACCTGCGCTCAATTTGTCATCACGGCTGCCTGCATGGCCTATTCCATTTCGTCGCTGCGCAAATTGGGCGTGAGCCTGCCGGTTCGCGGTGCGATCCTGCTGTTCTTTGCGTTTATGCCGATGTTCTCTAACTACGCGGCGTTGCTCACCAAAGACGTGCTCTTTGCCGACGCGTTCTTGGTGCTGCTGGTACAGACCGTCAAGCTCGTGGCATGTGGCTTGCCCCGTCGTGATGCCAATGCCGAGCGTGCGGGCGAACAGAGGCCCGTGCTCTTTGCGCGACATGACTGGCTGCTGCTCACTCTGGGCGCCATGGGTTCCACGTTTCTGCGCAACGGCGGCCTGGTGTTTCCCCTGGCGGCATGCGTAATCGCGGCGGCGTTTTGCGCATGGGACGCGCATGTGGCTCATCGTGCAGCCAAGCAGGCTGGTGCTGCGCCTTCGGGCGGCATCCCGCGTTTCCGCTGGGTGGGAGTTCTTGCGGTGCTTGCACTCTGCCTTGCCTCTAATATGTACTTCACCAAGGTCTTTATGCCAGCGCACGACATCACGCCTGGTTCCAAGCGCGAAATCCTTTCGATTCCGTTCCAACAGACGGCTCGTTTCGTCCAAAAGCACGACGGCCTTAACTCGGGCGTCAACCCTACGGTTAAGGAGGACGGCACCATCGTGGAAGCTCCTTGCGACGGTTCGGTGACCGACGAAGAGCGTGCCGTGATCGATCGTGTACTCAAGTACGAGAACCTGGGCCGCCGCTACAACCCCGACAAGTCCGATGCCGTCAAGAACTGCTTTAACGAGTACGCCTCGCAGGAGGACATCGATGCCTATTTTGAGGTATGGGCTCAGATGTTTAAGAAGGATCCCGAGTGCTATATTTCGGCGCTTATCAATAACTACTATGGTTATTTTTATCCGAGCGCGCGCGATGCCTGGGTCTACAGCACGGCGCGTAGTGCCGAGATCATGGCGCGTCCCGACAACCTCAAGTACTTCGACTTCCATCCGGTCGATAGCAACGTAGTGCGCTGGTGCGACCACCTGATCAATCTGTACCGTGTGGCGGTGCAGCGCATCCCGTTTATTTCGCTCACCATGAGCTCGGCCACCTATGTGTGGATCATGATCGCCGTGGTGGTCTATCTGCTACGTCGTCATTCGTGGCGTGCGCTGGCGATCTGGGTGCCGCTGCTGGGCGTGCTCGCCGTGTGCCTGATCGGTCCCTGCAACGGCTCGACCTACATGCGCTATCTGTATCCGGTCATCGCCTGCATGCCCTTTGCCATCGGCGCCACCATCACCCGCAGCGATCTCCTCTGGTCCTAACTTGGTGCATTGGGGTCAGGTTTCTTTGCACCAAAGGGGGGCATCATCACGACGCCTTCATTTTGGGGTTTATCTCGCAGGCCAGTAGGTATATCATAACGACGTTTGTTTATATTGCCCGAGCATCTGCGCTGGGCTTTAGGTCGAAACCGATAGGAGACACGTATGTCCGGACACTCTAAGTGGGCCACAACCAAGCATCGTAAGGGCGCGCAGGACGCCAAGCGTTCCGCCCTCTTCTCCAAGCTCAGCCGCAACATTACCGTTGCTGCCCGTCTCGGCGGCGACCCGCTGCCCGAGAACAACGCCAGCCTCGCCGCTGCCGTTGCCAAGGCCAAGGCTCAGTCCATGCCTAAGGACAAGATCAAGTCCGCTATCGACAAGGCTTTTGGTTCGGGTGCTGACGCCGCCGTCTACGAGAACATCGTGTACGAGGGCTACGGTCCCGCCGGTGTCGCCGTCTACGTCGACTGCCTGACCGACAACCGCAACCGTACCGCTGCTGATGTCCGTTCCGCCTTCTCCCACGCTGGTGGCAACCTGGGCACCTCCGGCTCCGTCGCCTTCCAGTTTGAGCGCAAGGGCCAGATCGTCGTCGCCAAGGAGATCCTGGACGAGAACGCCAAGAAGGAGACCATGATCGCCAACGGTGCTGCCGGTGACGAGGATGAGTTCATGATGGCCATCGCCGAGGCCGGCGGCGAGGACTACGAGGACGCCGGCGAGGAGTGGATCGTCTGGACTACTGCCAACGAGGTCATGGCTGTCTCCAAGGCGCTCGAGGAGCAGGGCGTCCAGGTCAAGGGCTCCGAGACCACCATGGTCCCGACCACCCCGACCGAGGTCTCCGGCGCCGACGCCAAGAAGGTTCAGCGCCTCATCGACCGTCTTGAGGAGCTCGACGACGTCCAGGATGTCTACAGCACCATGGACATGACCGACGAGGTCATCGCTGCCCTCGAGGAGGAGTAGCGCCCGCACGGGTTAAGCCGTGCATATCTGGGCATAATGAAGCGAGCATGCAAGCCTCGTGGAATAGATGAGCCGGATCCGCGTGCGTAGAGCACCGGACCCGGCTCTTTTATAATGATGCGAACCGTTTTGCATTTCGAGAGCCGAGATTTGAAGGGAGCGCCACGTGCGCGTACTCAAACGAGCCCTAGCGATCGTGTATCTTGCCGCCGCCATCGTGGCGCTGGGTACGCTTGTCTGCCAGTTTTGGGGGCCGTATACGTATCGCTTTATGCTGCTGATGCGCGACCCCATGCCGCGCATTGTCGTGACGGCATGCGGCGGAGTTGTGGCGATTGGCGTGCTGGTAAGCTTCTTCCGCCTGATGTTTGCTCGTCGCGAGCCGTCCTGCGTGCATCCGGCGGGGGAGCGCAATATCGAGGTTACGCTCGCGGCGCTTTCTTCGTGCGCCAGGGCTGCTGCCGAGCGCGACGATCGCGTGATGATCGAGCATGTCGAGGCCCGCGTCCAAGGTTCCGACGATTCGCACGTCCGTTTTAAGGTCGAGGCTATCGCGCTTGACGATAAGGACGTGGCATCTCTGGCTACCGCGATGCAGCAGCGCATCGAGGAAGCTTGCGACACCATGCTCGGCACGCCGGGTACGACCACGCGCGTCCGTTTTTTGCCGTCCAAGACTACCGTCCAGACCGTGGAGGTTTCCGGTGAGTGATACCAATCAAGATAAGACCGCTCGTACGCCGCGCCTGACGATTGACCAGAGCGCCACACCGGCGAGCGAACCTTTTGATTCCAAAGCAGAGGCAACCGAGTTACAAGACGCGGCAGCCGTGGATTTTGACGAGGCTATGGGTCTCATCAAGGGTACGGGCGCTGCCATCTGGAGCTATGCTGTGCGTCATCCCAACACCACGCTCGGTGCCGTCGCTGGCTTTATCCTCGCCGTGTTGGTGCTCACACTCGGCCTGTGGGACACGCTCGTCATCGCATTCTTCGTGCTGATCGGCGCTGTGATCGGCCAAATTCGCGACGGCGAAAACGGGATCGTCAACTTCTTCGGCCGTCTGTTTAGCGGCCGCTAATATGTATTCGACTGTCGCATCTGCGGCAGGCATAAGGAGGAACCATGGCTTTTAATACGAAGGTCGATGTGGCCGATACCGAGCTCGAGGCAGACGAGACCGTCACCGCCGAGGCCGAGGACGTAACGCTCGAGGACGAGGCGCTCGTCGAGGCCGAGCCCGCCGATGATGCGGACGAGGATGATGAGGAAACGGACGAGTCCGAGGACTCGCTGACCTATTCCAACGGCGTGATCGAGAAGATCGTTGCCATGGCCACCCGCGAGGTTCCGCACGTTCTGGGCATGAAGGGTAACCTCATGCATTTTGTGCAGGAGCAGTTTGGTGCCGAGAATCTGACCAAGGGCGTGACGGTCGAGGTCACCGATGACAATCGCGTGGTCGTCAACATCTCCGTCATCATCGAGTACGGCGCCTATGCGCCCGCGATCTTCGACGATGTCAAGGCACGTGTCACCGAGCGCCTTGCCGCGATGACCGGCCTTGAGGTGGCGGGTGTCAACCTGCGTATCGAGGACGTCATCACCCCCGAGGAGTACGAGCACCGCACCAGCCAGCACGAATAACCTTCCAAAAAGGGACAGGTTTGTTTTGGCAGATTTTATCTGCGAAAACGTTAAACGGCCGACCGCGCAAGCAAAAGCGTGGCCGGCCGTTATTTGTATGCCCCCCGATGTAGGCATACCGCTCGTCTAACTAGGGGTTGCAATCGTCGCGTTCCGCGTTACCCTAATGGGCGCATTGTTTCCAAATTGTTAACGAGGGGTTGCCGTAATGGCCGACGAGCACGAAACAGAAAGCAAGGCATGGGCGATTGAGGCCGCCGCGGCAGAGGCGGCATCACGTGCTGCCGAGGAGATGCATCGTCCTCCCGTGGTGCCGATGGAGCGCGTGGTCGATCGCACCGATATCGAGCGCGGCGAGCGTGCCGGTCAAAAGCGCAGCCAGGAGCCGGGCTTCCCGCGCTTTTTTGCCGAGCTCAATCTGGGCCTGATTCTTACGGCCTTTGCCATCGTTGCGTTTAAAACCCCTAATCACTTTGCTTTTGGCGGCACCTCGGGCGTGTCGGTCATTCTGTCCACGCTGTTCCCGACCCTGCCCGTCGGCGTCTTTATGTGGATTATCAACGCGGTTCTCGTCGTTTTGGGCTTTATCTTTTTGGAGCGCAAGGCAATCCTGTGGAGTGTCTTCGCCTCGTTTGCGCTGTCCGCCTATGTTTCGCTGTTTGAGCTCTTTATTCCGACCGATGTCTCGATGACGGGCGATATGTGGCTCGACCTGTGCTTTGCCGTCATCTTGCCGGCGCTCGGCAGCGCTATTGTCTTTGATATTGGCGCCTCGACGGGCGGCACGGACATTCTCGCTATGATCCTCAAACGCCGCACCACGCTCGAGATTGGTCGCGCCCTGCTGTTGGTCGATATCGGCATCGTGACCATCGCGGCCTTTTTGTATGGCCCGCGTGTCGGTCTGTATTGCGTGCTCGGCCTGTTTGCCAAGACGCTTGTGGTCGACAAGGCCATCGAGAGCATCCATCTTCGTAAGGTCTGCACGGTCATTTGTTCCGAGCCCCTTAAGGTCGAGGAGTTTATCGTCAAGCATCTCAACCGCACGGCGACCATCAGCCGCGGCTACGGTGCCTTCTCGGGCAAGTGCGTGACGGTGATCATGAGCGTGCTGAGCCGTCGCGAGGCCGTGCAACTGCGCCGCTATGCGCGCGAGGTCGATCCGGGTGCCTTTATCACGATCGTCGACAGTTCCGAGATCGTCGGCAAGGGTTTTCGCGGTACGAACTAACGCGGACGCACTCATCAAACAATCGAATAACGCCCTGTACGTTGCAAATACGTCATCTAGGAGTATTCGTCCCCACATTGGGTGATAATGATGCCAAAGACATCGTTTGCGATCCAGGTGATTCGCTCAAGATACGAAGGGATGATTTCGATGTTCTGCTCGCAGTGTGGCGCCCCCATGGGCGATAACGACAAGTTCTGCGGCGTGTGTGGTGCTCCTAATGCCGGTGCCGCTGGCCCCACTCCCCAGGGACAGCCTCAGCCCCAGCAGTTTGTTCCGCAACCGCCCGTGGCGAATGCGCCAAAGGGCTGTGTGGCTCAGGCGTTCCAAGATATGACTAAGACTCCGGGCGTACTTCAGCGTGTATGCCAAATCGCGTTTTTGCCGGCGCTGATTTGCGTTGTGTCGGTGCTCGTGTTGTTTATTCCCGTTATTGGCGGCATTGCGGCTGCCATCGGCTTTTTGGCAGCTTGCATTGCGAGTGTGTGCGGTTCCGGCTTCGGTATCGAGTGGGGCCGTGATCTGTCGCTCAAGGTCGATGACGGCATGGACCGTCCACTCATGCGTTCCACGTCGTTTGGTCTCGGAGTCTTTTCGAGCGTTATTTCGGTCGTGCTCGAGGTTATCGCTGCCATTCCCGTTATCGGTGTAGTGCTTTCGCTGGTGGAGGGCGTGGTAATTGGCGCCGCGAGCTCGTATTCTTATTACGGCTCTTATGCGCTCGAGGCTGCGCTGTTCGGTTCGCTCGGCCTGCTTGTCCTGGCGCTAATTGCCTCGGCGATTCTGGGTGTCTTCTTTAAGATGTTCGCCGACATCGCCGTGATGCACTTTGCGGTGACCGGTCGCGTCGAGAGCGCGTTTTCGCTCGATAAGGTCTGGGCGGCCTTTAAGCACAACAAGACCAAGCTGTTCTGCGCTTCGTTCCTTCCCGAGTTTTTGACGGGCCTGGTCGCCAATGTTGTCACATGGATCTTGACGGTCGTCTTTGGCGCCATTGCCTCTGTCGGTATGTATAGCTACTACTATCGTCCTACGGGTATTGAGGCAATTGTTACCGGCGGTGGCGTCACGCTCGTGCTGTTCCTGGTGCTGGTTGCTTTCGTCACCGTATTTCTTACGGTCTTTGGCAAGATGCTCAAGCACCGTGCCGTTGGCTATTGGGTCGCACGCTATGCAAGCGAATGGGCCGATGAGGATAAGGACGACGTCCTGACTTTTGCATTGCCCTTCGAGAAGAAGTCCGCTGCTTCGGGTTACAGCGCTCCGGATGCTTCGCCGGCACCTGCACCCGCTCCCGCGACCGAGCCTGAGCCGGCGCCCGAGCCTGAGACGGCATCTGAGCCCGAGCCTGCGCCTGAGCCGGCACCTGCACCTGAGCCGGCGTCCGAGCCAAGCTCCGACGAGGAGCCTCAGGACGAGTAGCCACGCCGCCTGCTATTTGGGGACGGGCTAAAAATAGCGCATGACAAATGAGCGGGGGCGGACGTGTCGAAACGTCCGCCCCCGCTTTGACATCGCGATGTGGCTATGACTGCGAGATGCCAGCGAATCGATTACTCGTCGTGCTTCTCCTCGCGGCGTGCAGCAGCGCGTGCGTCGTGGATGCCCTTGATCGCGGCATGGCGAGCCGTTCGGGCATCATGGATGGCGTCGCGAGCCTCGGCGGTCGTCGCCTTGGCAGAGCGTAGCTTGGCGGCCAAGTCGGGATTGGTTTCGGCGACTGCGGTAATCGCGGGGCCGTCGAGCTCTTCTTGCGTGGGCTCGGCCAAAAAGTCGATGGCATACTGGGCGGCCACCATGGAGCCCTTTGCCAACACGCTCTCATCAATCTTGTAGAAGCAGGAATGCTGGGCGTACGTGGCGCCGATCTTGGGGTTGCGCGTACCTACAAAGGCGAGCACGCCCGGTACGCGGCGCAGGTACTCCGAAAAATCCTCGCCCGAAAGCGTGCCGCGGTAATGGCCTTGACCGGTGGGACCCAGGCATTTGATTACAGCCTGACGGCAGCGCTCGCTCGAGGCGACCTCGTTTTCGACCTTGTAGTTGGCGATGGTGTAATCGGTGAGCTCTGCCTCGGCGCCCAGGGCGGCCGCGGTATGCTCCACGATGCGGCGCATAAGCTCCGGCATTTCCTCATGGGTCGAATCGCCGTAGGTGCGCACCGTGCCGGCGAGGTAGGCCGTGCCGGCGATAACGTTGCGCGCGGTGCCGCCGTGCAGCTCGCCGACGGTGATGACGGCCGGCTCGTAGGGGCTGATTTCGCGCGAGACGATGGTCTGCAGAGCATTGACGATCTCGGCGGCCACCATGACGGCGTCGTGACCGCGCTGGGGCATGGCGCCGTGGCACGAGGTGCCGCGTACATCGATACGGAACCAGTCGGTATTGGCCATGCGCGGTCCGGGCTCGCAGCTCACGGTGCCGGCGTCGACCTCACTCCAGATGTGCGCGGCGTAGGCGCCATCGACGCCGTCGAGCACACCCGTGCCGATCATGAGCTTAGCGCCCTGGCCGTTTTCCTCGCTGGGCTGGAATACGATGCGGACTTCGCCGTGGATGTCGTCGGTCATATGGCGCAGGATTTGCAGCGTTCCGAGCATCATGGCGATATGGCAGTCGTGACCGCAGGCGTGCATGCAACCCTCGTTGACGCTGGCGAACTCCTCGCCGGTCTGTTCGGTGACGGGCAGGGCGTCGATGTCGGCGCGCAGCAGGATGCGGCGGCGTGGCGTGCCGTCCTCGCGATAGGCGTCGGGCGCGGTGCCGCGAAGGGTCGCCACAAGGCCCGTCTTGAGCGGACGCTCGTAGGGGATATTCATGGCGTCGAGCTGGTTGGCGATGTCGGAGGTCGTGCGCTCCTCGGCAAGGCTCAGCTCCGGGTGCTTATGGAAGTGCCGGCGCTGCTTGATGATATAGGGTTCAAACTCGGTAGCGATATCTTTGATGGCTGCGGTGACGTCGTCAGCCGCGCGAGCCTCGGTCGCCGCCATAATCTGCTGTGCCTTGGTCTTCGTCATGGTCGATTTGCTCCTTGCTGGGTTGATCGCAAAATCGTACAGGCTCTCTCCAGTATGCCACCTGCCGCTAGGGCTGGTAAAGTTGCCGTTTGCCGCTTGGGGTTTTGTTGCAAGGGCGGGGGAGTACACTCGGGGGTGTTGAATTTCCTGCCAGAGATGGGGATGCCCATGCAACATATCGATCGGATTATCCGTTCCAAGAACGTCTTTACCGCGCAAGACGGCATCGATACCGCCCGCGAGCTGGCGATTGCCATCGCAGGCGACCGTATCGTCGCAGTCGGTGCGCCCGATGACGTGATTGCCGCCGCGCCTGCCGCCACGTCGGTTATCGACTACGGCGAACAGTTTGTCTGCCCCGGTTTCCATGACGCTCATCTGCACTTCTTCCATACCTCGGTCGGCTCCTCGCCGTACATGCTCATGGATATGGGCACGTCCGAGGCGGCGCTGGTGCAACATGCGCTCGAGTTTTCCCGGGACCTGCCCGACGACGCTTGGGTTGTGACGCAGGGCTGGCGCGACTACCGTTGGGACCCGCCCGAGCATCCTACCAAGGCGTCGCTCGATGCGGCATTCCCCGATCGTCCCTGCGTTATGTATTCGGGCGACGGACACACGCTTTGGCTCAACAGCCGCGCACTCGAGGCACTCGGCGTCACGCGCGACAGCGAGCCACCAGCAGGCGGCAGCTACGACAAGGACGCAAACGGCGAGCTCACGGGCATTGCTCACGAGGCGGCTGCCATGCAGCTGCTACCGCGCTGCCTTGAGTGGCTGGGGGAGGATCGCATCGCAAGTGCTTATGCCGATCAAATGAGGCGTATGGCCGAGCAGGGCATCACCTCGATATGCGATATGTCGCTCATGCCCATGCCGGGCTGCGATTTTATCCGCGACGACGTCTATGACAAGCTGCAGGCAGCCGGCAAGTTGGGCATCCGAGCCCATCTGTTCCCCACGCTGCTGGATGACCAGTCGCGCCTGGAAGAGCTGCAGGCACGTTACGCGAACAACGCGCTGCTCTCGGCGCCAGGCTTTAAGCAGTTCTTCGACGGTGTGTCGAGCGAACACACGGCCTATCTCACCGAGCCCTATACCAACCCGCGTTTCCCGGGCGACCGAGGCCGTCTGACAGTTCCTGCCGAGCGCATGCGTAAGCTGGTTCTGGCGGCCGCGGAGCGCGGCCACACCGTGCGCATCCACGTCATCGGCGACGGTGCCATCCATGCCGCGCTCGATATCTTTGAGGAGGCCGCCGAACTGTACGGCCTGCCCCAGCACAGTCATAACACGCTCGAGCATCTGGAGAACCTCTTGCCCGAGGACATCGATCGTCTACGCAAGCTTAACGTCGTTGCCTCGAGCCAGCCCTGTCACATTACACTCGACCCGGGTGGCCCCGAGCGCGATCTGGGCCTGGAGCGCAGCCGCATCATGTGGCCGTTTGCGACCTATAAGCAGCGCGGCATTCGCCAAGCCTTCGGTACCGACAGCCCTATCACAGCTGTTACCAGCATGAACGTGCTCTACACGGCTATCACGCGCCAGGACCCCAAAAGCCACTGGCCCGAGGGCGGCTGGTTGCCGAGCGAGCGCATCGATGCAGCAACAGCCCTGCGCAACTACACCCTGGGCAGCGCGTACGCAGCGGGCGACGAGCAAAACCTCGGCAGCTTGGAGCCCGGCAAGTATGCCGACCTGGTAGTCCTGGACCAAAACCCGCTCACCGTTGACCCCCAAGAACTGCAAGCCACCAAGGTTCAGGCCACCTACCTGGCAGGTAACTTGATTTACGAGCGCTAACCCCACATCCACACCTCAGTTGCGGTGAAATAGTCCCTAAAAGGGGGTGCGGACAGAAAGTTGGACCGTGAAGCGGTCCGGACTGGAGGTTCGCATGTACAGCAGGGAGAAGGTCGAGCTCTTCCTCCTGGCGACGGAGGACGGCATGGGGCCGACCGCCGCCGCGAAGTTCGCGGGGGTCTC
>DBFWCI010000048.1:0-82310 GCA_048485235.1 Collinsella sp. | reverse complement strand
GGGGGTGCGGACAGAAAGTTGGACCGTGAAGCGGTCCGGACTGGAGGTTCGCATGTACAGCAGGGAGAAGGTCGAGCTCTTCCTCCTGGCGACGGAGGACGGCATGGGGCCGACCGCCGCCGCGAAGTTCGCGGGGGTCTCGGTGGGCGCGGCCAAGAAGTGGGCGACGGGGCACCTCCCGCACAGCTACACCGGGGCGCGCTGTAGAATCGGGGCGAGGAAACCGCCACGGAAGGAGGCCAGCTTGGGCCCCGACAAGTCGACCTACGCCCCGCCGGCGACCGGCCCGCTCGCCGGGCTCAACGAGGACCAGATAGAGAACCTGCTGCTCAGGGCGGTGTTGGCCGACCTAAAAGCGGAAGGGTGGGACCCGGCTTCGATCTCGAACAGGAGCAAGTGCGAGCTCGGCGAGAGATTGAGGCGGGCGACCGCCCTGCCCCTCCGCTCGATCACAGGTTTCTTGAGGATATCGAAGAGCTCCTATGAGTACTGGAGGCCCCGCGTCGCCGCGCCGCGCGACCGCGACGCCGACATACGCGACCGCGTGGTGCGCATCTTCCGCGAGGGCTCGGGGTGCTGGGGGTACCGCACCGTCTGGGCGCGCCTGCGCCGCGAGGGGGTCCGCGCCAGCGAGAAGCGCGTGGCCCGCGTGATGCGCGAGGAGGGCCTCGAGGTCGCCTACAACAAGAGGCGCGCCCGGGGCTACAGCTCCTACGCCGGCGAGGTCTCCAAGGCGCCGGAGAACCTCGTGAGCAGGAATTTCCACGCCGACGAGCCCAACCGGCTGTGGCTCACCGACATCACCGAGTTCAGGCTCCCGGGCGGCGAGAAGGTCTACCTGAGCCCGATCGTCGACTGCTTCGACGGGATGCCCGTCGCCTGGTCGATCGGGCTGCACCCCGACAAGCGCCTCGCGAACTCGAGCCTGCTCAAGGCCTGCGCGGCGAGGCCGGCGGGCGCGCGCACGACGATCCACTCGGACCGGGGCGGCCACTACCGCTGGCCGGAGTGGATCGGGATCTGCGAGGAGAACGGCCTGATCAGGAGCATGTCCGCGAAGGGCTGCAGCCCGGACAACTCGGCCTGCGAGGGCTTCTTCGGGCGCCTCAAGAACGAGTTCTTCCACTACAGGGACTGGGAGGGCGTGACGGCCGAGGAGTTCATGGGAAGGCTCGAGGCCTACCTCGTGTACTATCGCGAGGAGCGGATCAAGAAGTCCCTCGGGTGGCTGAGCCCGATGGAGTACCGCAGGAAGCTTGGATACGCCTAGGCGCGGTCCAAGAAATCGTCCGCACCCCCGTTGCGGTGAAATAGTTCCTGCTTGGCCATCAAATGGCCCATTCTAGGAACTATTCCACCGCAACTTAGATTGGGAAACCGCGAGACCTTAAAGCTCTAATTCATTCAAACGGAGGATCGCAACAATATAGATCTTGAGCGCCTGCTTGAGCTGTTCCTCGTTGGCGCACTCGTTGGGGCCGTGCATCTGGCCGCCCCACGAGGGCAGCTCCAGGCCGGTCTCCTCGGGGCCAAACGAGACGGCGCGGGCAAAGTTGCGCGCGTACGTGCCGCCGCCCATGGCAAAGGGTTCAGCATGCTTGCCGGTGAACTCGTTATAGGTATCGATAAGCGCCTTCACGGCCGGATCATCGGCAGAGACCGAGAACGGCACCTTCGCGCGACCCAGCTGGCACGTCACGCCGAAACGGCCCACGAGCGGATCGAGCTGCTCGCGGATGGTATCGGCACTCGTGCTGTCGGGGAAGCGCACGTCGATGACCTGCTCGATATGGCCATCCGCCACGCGGATGACGCCAGCGTTGCAGGTAAGCGGGCCAAACGCCGGACTCGTCGCATCGATACCCAGGCCGCGGCCATAGGCGTCCGCATGCACAAAGGCCAAAAACTTGACAAACTCGTGCTCGGCGGGCGTCAACAGGCGCTTGTCACGGGCGCCAAACGCGTCCTCGGCCTCGCGCAGATACGCCACGATCAGGCCGACAGCGTTGATAGTGCCCTCAGGCATCGAGGCATGACCGCCAATGCCGTGGGCAAAAATCTGCGCATGCCCGTTATCGAGTGTCGTGATCTCAAGGCGATCGGCGTTCTCGACCGGCGCCGGCAGCTCATCGGCGGCAATCGCGAGCTCGCAGATGGACTGCGACGGAATGGCATTGCTCGCCTCGGCGCCGCTCCACGACACGATGCGCCCGCCGTCGATCTTGGAGCTCACGAACGTCGCCCCAAACTGGCCCTTCTCGGCATTGCAGACCGGGAACTCGGCATCGGGCGTAAACAAAAAGTCGGGGTCTGCGTGGTTCTCCAGATAATGGTGAACGTCGGACATGCCCACTTCCTCATCGCAGCCCAGCAGCGCGCGGAAAGCATAGCGCGGGGTAATGCCGTGCTTGAGCAGATAAGCGCCGGCGTAGAGCGACAGCACCGCCGGACCCTTGTCGTCAATCACGCCGCGACCGAGCAGCCAGCCCTCGCGGCGCTCCATCGCAAACGGGTCGGTGTTCCAACCGGGGCCAGCGGGAACCACGTCCACGTGGCAGATAGTCGCGAGCTGCTTGTCGCCGCGACCCGGGATATCGGCGATTCCCACATAGCCCCCGTCGTCGCTCGTCTGATAGCCGAGCTTTTGCGCAATGCCGAGCGCGCAATCGAGCGCGTCACGGACCGGGCGGCCAAACGGCGCACCGGGCTCCGCATCGGCAGCAACGGCCACGGACGGATAGCTCACCAGTTGTTCGATATCGGCAACGACATCCTCCCAGACCTCGTCGACATACTCGGCAACGCTCTGCTCCACCTGATTCATGAACGACCTCCTTACCAATGAGCGACGGGTACGCCCGCCCCTCACATTATGTCTATTAGATAGCGAAAAGTTTAGCAAGCTCGGCCACCGAGTGCACCACCGCATCGGCGCCCGCGGCCTCGTGCTCCCCCGGCGCTGCCGCGCCCGAATAGATGCCGATGCACGGCACGCCCATCGCGTGCGCGCCCTCCACATCGTTAAAGCGATCGCCGATCATCACGGCATCGTCGGCCGTCGCGCCGAGCGCCGCCAGGGCATCGCGAACCGAATCGGCCTTGGTCTCGCGTCCCTGCGGCGGATTCATGCCAACCACAGCTTCGAACTGGCAAAGCCCCAGCTCATGAACCATATCGATGCACTTCGCCTCCATGCGAGACGTCGCCACGGCCATACGCTTGCCCTGGGCGGCCAACCCATCCAGCAGCTCGGGGACCCCATCGAACACGGGGTACTCCTCCGGCCCCAGCTCATCAAAAAAGGCGCGGTACTCGTCGGCCACCACAAGCGACTCCTCGCGGGAAAAGCCGTAAAAGTCGTGAAAGCTCTTCCACAGGGGCGGCCCGATCATACGGCGCAGATCACCCATCTGCGCCTCCGAAAACCCGCGCGCAGCCAGCGTCTTGCGCGTCGAGGTCATCACTGCCCGGCCCGTATCTGCCACCGTGCCGTCAAAATCGAACAACACGACCGGCCGTTTGCCTATCTCCAACGCCTCCATCGGCATTCCTCTTCCCCAGTTGACGATTTCCACACCGACACTTCAAACTGTTGACTATTCAACAATTGAACCTAGTAATGTGGAACGACTCTACTATACTTGTCGCACTTTGCTCTCAGAAGGCGGCGCGCAAGCGCCCCAACGAAAGGTGCAATTATGTCTTTTGCCATCATAACCGACTCCACGTCGGACATCTCCCCCGCCCACGCTCAAGAGCTCGGCATTTACGTGATTCCGCTGCATGTGATTATCGAGGGCGAGGACCTGCTCGACCAGGTGCAGATTACCGCCGAGGAATACGTCGCGCGCATGGCCGGCTCCGAGCAACTGCCGCACACCTCGCAGCCGAGCGCCGGCGAGTTCAAGGCACTCTTTGACCGCGTGCTCGCCGACGGCCATGATAGCGCCATCTTTATCTCGCTGTGCAGCGAGTGGTCCGCCTGCTATGCCAACGCCAGCCTGACGGCCGAAACGCACGAACTCGACGTGCGCTGCATCGACTCGCGCACCGGCTCGGGTGCCGAGGGCCTGCTGGTGGAGTACGCGCTGGCCATGCGCGAGGACGGCCGCAGCCTGGACGAGACCGAGGCGCAGATCCGCGCGACGCTGCCCGACGCCCACCTGCTGCTGATTCCCCGCACGCTCGAGAACCTCGTTAAGAACGGCCGCGCGCCCAAGCTCGCCGGCCAACTCACGCAGATGCTCAACATTCGCCTGGCCGTTTCGCCGGAGTGGAAATCGGGCGAGATCAAGGCCATCAAGAAGGGCCGCGGCGCCAAGCGCATCGTCGTCAACACCATGGCCGACTGCCTCGCGTTTTTGGCTGAGCATCCGGGTTCAAGCGTGCGCGTGCTCACGACCGGCGCCGCCGAGGAGCAAGAGCTCGTCAGCCAAGCGCTCGCAGGCCAAGACTATGTAGACGCCGGCACCGGCCCCATCGGCTGCACCATCGCCACCCATGTAGGCATCGACGCCATCGCCATCAGCTACTGCCCCCGCTACCAGCCAACTCACTAGGGACGCCCACATCAGTTGCGGTGGAATAGGGACTGTTTTTGGCTTATTAGCCGCCAATCAATCCCTATTCCACCACAACTTGGAAATCGGCGATCAGCCCAGCGGACCCTGAAACAGCTCCTGATGAGTGCCCATTCTCACCAGCCTAATCATTGGGTTAGTCTTATGGGGAAGATAAAGAACGACCACATCGACCAAGCCATCGGATAGGTGGAAATCGATGTGGCCGTTGTAGTTTCCGCCCGGGTTTGAGAGCTCGTGGGCGCCATACTCCGCCGGAAGTGACCCATGAGCCACAAGCTCTGCAACCGCCGCTTTAAACTCACTTTTTAGCTGCGGATGCATGCGCATCGTTCGTTTGTAGTCCACCTTAAATTGAGCCTCGACTTTAATCTCGAACATCGCTATTCCTCATCGAGGAATGACATAAGCTCATCAGCGTTATTGAATGACGGGCTATCGTCCGGCAAAATCCCCAACTCATGAGCCTCGGCGATCACCATGGCACGCCTCGTCGCCTCGTTGGGCACCTCCGCCCTTCCTACAATCTCAAAAGGAATCTTTCGCTGATTTACCAGCTGCCGAACGGCAAGATTGAGATAGGAATTGAGGCTCAGACCAACCGTATCCAAGAACTCAGTCGCCTGCTCCTTGAGCCCCTCTTCGATTCGAACCGTCGTAGGCTTAACTGTTGCTGTAGACATTTGCGACCTCCTCGCCCTCGTCTTTTACACCAGTATACCCAATATAAATGGCAATCTGATGTTAAATAACATCAGATTGCCATGCGTATTCATGTCGCGTGGGCACGATTGATCTACATCAGCCCGCTCAGGGCGATGTCGACGGCTTCGTTGAGGTCGTCGGTGATGTGCACGAGCTCGGGATCGAGCGGGCTGATCATACCGGCGTCCATCACCGGGCCGTTGAGCCAGTCGAACAGGCCCTGCCAGTACTCTGTGCCCACCAGCACGAGGGGCATGCGCTTGACCTTGTGCGTTTGCACCAGCGTGAGCACCTCGAACATCTCGTCGAGCGTGCCAAAGCCGCCGGGAAACACGATGGCGCCCGAGCTGTATTTGACGAACATGGTCTTGCGCACAAAGAAGTAACGGAAGTCCATGCCGAGGTTCACGTATTTATTGAGCCCATGCTCGTGCGGCAATTCAATGCCCAGGCCAACTGACTTGCCGTTGACACTCGCCGCTCCCCTGTTGGCCGCTTCCATGATGCCGGGGCCGCCACCGGTGATAACCGCCACGCCGCGCTGGGCAATCTTACGGCCGACCGTGCGCGCCGCCTTGTAGGCCGGGTCCGTCTTGGGCGTGCGGGCACTACCGAAGATGGTCACCGCAGGCCCTAACTCGGCAAGTGCGCCAAAGCCATCGACAAACTCGGCCTGGATGCGCAGTACGCGCCACGGATCGGCATGCAGCCAGTCGGTCGACTCCTCGGGCGCCAGCAGGTTGGCGTAGGTGTTGTCCTTAGGAATCATGGGGCCGCGCATGACCACGGGGCCGCGGCGGTACGTCTCGTCGTAGGCAGGCTCGCCCTCGACGTTCTCATTCTTAATCATGGGTACTCCTATCGAGAAAAAGAAAAGCGGGCGGGGTCGACGCCATGCGCCAAACACCCGCCCGAACATCAACTATTCGGTATGGTACCCACGATGCATCAAGTGCTTGCAAGCTATCGGTCAGCGGTCGCGCAGCCGGTGTCAGCAAATGTGACGAGCGGTTGCCGCTCAGCCTTTGCCATTGCCCACGCTCTGCAAGCGTGTCTGTCGCCCTTAGTAATCCACCGCCGCAGGGCTGTTCATCCAGTCGCTCACAAACGCGCCGTAGCGGCCCTCGATAATGGCCTGGCGGGCACGCTGCATAAGGTTGAGCAGGTAGTAGATGTTGTGCATCGAAAGCAGAATGCCGCCGAGCATCTCCTTCTGCGTGACCATGTGACGGATGAGCGCGCGGCTGTAGCCGCCCGTGCACACCGGGCAGGTGCAGGTGGGGTCGATGGGGCCGTCGTCGTGCGCAAAGCGCGCGTTGCGGAAGTTAAGGCGACCCTCGCTGGAGAACGCCGTACCCATGCGGCCCGTACGCGTCGGCAGCACGCAGTCGAACATGTCGATACCCACGCCCACACCGCGCACGAGGGTGGTGGGGTTGCCGACGCCCATCAGGTAGCGCGGCTTGTGCTTGGGCATGTACTCGCTTACGAGCGGTGCCAGGGTCTCGAACATGGTCTCGTGGTCCTCGCCCACCGAGTAGCCGCCAATGCCGTAACCGGGGAAGTCGCCGCACTCCTCCAGATGGCGCAGCGAGCGCAGGCGCAGATCTAGGTGCATGCCGCCCTGAACAATGCCAAAGAGCGCCTGGTCGTCGCGGTTATGCGCCTTATAGCAGCGCTCGGCCCACATACTCGACAGCTCAACGGCGCGCTCAACGTAGGCGCGCGTGGCGGGATAGCCCGGGCACTGATCGAGCTGCATGCAGATGTCGGAGCCGAGCTTCATGGCGATTTCCATGTTGTCCTCGGGCGTCCAGAACACGTGGCGACCGTCGTAATCGTTGACGATAAAGCGCACGCCCTCGTCGGTGAGCTTGACGGCGTCGTTGTGGCTGAACACCTGGAAACCGCCCGAGTCGGTGAGGATAGGACCGTGCCAGTTCATAAACTTGTGCAGGCCGCCCAGCTCGGCGATAGTGTCCTCGCCGGGACGCATGGACAGATGATAGGTATTGGCAAGCACGATCTGGGCGCCGAGCTGTTTGACGGTCTCGGTAGGAATGCCCTTGACGCTTGCCTTGGTGCCCACGGGCATGAAGATTGGCGTCTCGATGTCGCCGTGCGGGGTGTGCAGCACGCCGGCACGCGCATGCGTCGTCGGGTCCTCTGCGATCAGGTCGAATTTAAAAAGGCTCTGGTCCATAAACTGGAACTCCTTGGTTGCGGTTCATACGCAAACCATTATACGGGCAACCCTCAAAGAGCACCGACTCGACAGAAACTGATGCATTAAACGACTAGTTGTTGGGGACACTCTTCAGCGCCATCTTGCAAAGGAGTGTCCCAATCTGCCGGCACTTAGGGACTGTCCCCAAGTGCCGGCAAGAGTGTCCCTTATGACTAGTCATTTAAGAACGTCCCCAACGACTACGAGATCATCTCCAACAGCCAAGGCAACGCCGATGCTCTGGCGACGTCAGCGAGCGGTCGCCCTGGTGACCGCGCAGCGTCGAGCCGTTACGCGGTTTGGAAAAACCGCGTAACCCCTAAGGACGCTGGCCCATGCCACCCTCGAGGGTGACGGTCTCACCGTTCATGTACTTAAAGTCGGGACCGCAGAGCTGAACGACAACGCGGCCGATTTCCTTCTCGACGTCGCCGTAGTGGCCTGCCGGCGGCATGTGGACGTTGGCCTTGAACGCCTCGGGATAGGCATCTTGGAAGTTCTCGAGCGCAGCGGTCCAAGCAAGCGGGCAAACGATATTGACGTTGATGCCGTCCTTGCCCCACTCGTTGGCGGCAACGCGGGTCAGGCCGCGGATGCCCTCCTTGGCGGCAGCATAGCTGCACTGGCCATAGTTGCCAAACAGGCCGGCGCCCGAGGCAAAGTTGACCACGGAGCCCTTGGTCTCCTTCAGGTGCGGATAGGCCTTCTGCATGTACAGATAGGTAGCATACAGACCGGAGTAAATGGCCAGGTTAAACTGGTCCATGGTGTGATCGGCGATGGTCACGCCCGAGGCGCTGGCCTGAGCATTGTTGACGACGGCGTCGATGCGGCCGAACTCCTCAATGGCCTTGTCGATGACGTTCTGGACGACGGCCTCGTTGTCCTGGCCAGCCGAGACATCGGCCTGAACAGGCAGAACCTTGACGCCGTACTCGGCCTCGAGGGATTCCTTGGCAGCCTCGAGCTTGGCGACGTTGCGGCCGGTGATGACGAGGTTCGCGCCCTCCTTGGCAAATGCGATATCGATGCCGTAGCCGATGGAACCAGCGGAGCCGTCCTTAAGCGTGGCCTTGCCGCCGCCGGTGACGATCACGGTCTTACCAGTGAAAAGTCCCATACAAAGTCCTTTCAAATCGCGACGGGCACGCCCGCCGACTGCGCGTATCCAACTTCACGCGCCAAAAGCTGAGATGCAACTTTAGCGTGTTCAAGCGAAAATAAAAGACCGCAGTAGGCGAACGGCACCACGTCGTTCGGCGAAGGGATTGTCAAGTACAAACTGGATAAAACGGCCGAGTTATTGTTATCAAATCGAGCCATCGAACACGTTTTGAAACTTTGCTGCGGCACGTGGGATGTCGGCGCGAAACTTTATCATAGGGTGACAAACAACGATGAGGAGCACATGCCTATGACAGACGAGCTGGACCCCCAGACTCAACAGCATATTGATGATTCCGCAGACGTCATCGCAGATACTGACGTTGTAACCTGCGATGGTATCGACATCGACGACCCCATCTTGGACGAAAGCACTACGGCGGAAACCCCTGCCGCAGAAAACGCCGATGAGCAAAACGACGATGCGCCCGCTCAGGACGACGCCCCTGTACAGGACGACGTCCCGCAAGCAGCGGGCCCCATCGAGGTCTCTTCGGAAGAAGAGCTCGATGCCGTCATGGACTCCATGATGGATGCTGTCAAAGCGATGAAAGACGCCGTGGCCGATGCCGATATTGATGCCGAAGAAGAGGAGGCCGCCGAGGCGGCCTCGACCTTTGTGCCCGGCGAGACTCCGGTTGCCGACCAAGGCAGTACCATGCCCTCGTTTCTGCAACTCGAACATCCCACGATTGGCGCCGATGCGGTCGATCCGCACGCAGCAGGCTTTTCTGTGATCGAGGGCGGTACCGGCAATATCGCCGTGCCGCAGGCTGCCGATGCGGACGCTGTCGACACCGCTCGCCCGATCGCCCCGCACTCCCCCGACGCGAACCGCGATCTGGGGACCGCTGTCTCGAACACCGCGAACGCCGTGGGCACCTTTATTGCCCAGGGCGCCTCGGCCATGCGCGAGATGAACGCCGCGAAAAAGGCACTTGCCGATGCCCGCGCCCACCTGGCCGAACTTGAGCAGCGCATTGTCGATCAGGCCGAGGAGCTCGAGACGCGCCAGGATATCGCAGGCCGCTACGACCAAATCGTCGCCGACCAGCGTCAGGCGATCGCCACAGCGCAAAAGACCGCTGCGGCAGCCGAGATTGACCGTGATGCCCACGCCGCCAAAGCGACAGAGCTCAAGAGTCAGCTCGAACAAATGAAGACAGAGGATGACGCGACTGAGCTCCGCCTGAAGGCCGCGCTCGACGCCGTGGAGGCCCGCGAGGCAAGCTCGCGCGAGACCGGCAACCGCCTCGTTCGACGTCTTGAGGATTCCAAGCGCATCCGCGACAAGGTGCAGGCCGAGCGAGACGCCGGCATTGCCGCCGCACAACAAACCGTCGACGCCACGCGCGCCCAGCTCGAGACGCTGCGTCATGAGTATGCCGAGCTGCAACGCAATCCCTCGGCAAATCCCGCCAACTATACGGTGCGCACCAGCGAGCTCTCGATGCAGATCTCCGACACGGCAGATGCCCTGCGTAAAGCCGAAGAAGATGTCCCGCGCATCACCGCCGACCTTGAGCACTCGCTTGCCGCAGCCGAGCAGGCCGTCGAGCAGGCTCAAGCCCCCATTGCCGAAGCCAAACGCGCGCACCAAGCCGTGACGACTGAGGCTGATGCCGCGCGCGACGAGCTGCAGACGGCGAAAACTGCCGCCACGACGCGCCAGCGCGAACTGCGCGAGAAGATCGCCGCCGAGGACAAGGCACGCCGCGACCAAGAGCAAAGCATCGCCAACGCCCAAGCAGATGCCGCACATGCACAGTCGATCATCGAGCAGGCGACCGAGGTACATGACCATCCAGAGATCACTGAGTCGCTTGCAGGATCCTTGGCCCGAGACAAAGCCGAACACGCCGAGACCGAGCGAGAAGTCGCCCAGCTCGAGGCCACCGAGGACGCGGTGCGCGAGCGCACCCGCGACTCACGCATCAAATTCACCGGCGCCATCGTCTGCATCGTCGCCGCAATCCTGGTGATCATCCTAGTCTGGCTGTTCGCGAGCAAGTAAACCAGCCGCCAAAAAAACGCTCAACGCAGTTGCGGTGAGATAGTTCCTGTTTAGCCCAAAAAGGCCAATTCAAGAACTATCTCACCGCAACTTATTTAGATTGATGCAAGGTAGTCGTTTAAGAACGTCCCCAATGACTACACCGATGTTTTGTTGACAACCAAAGAAATGCCGGTGTTTTGGCAACGACAGCGAGCGGGTCGCATTTGAGGCAAGGTGACGTGAAACGAAAGGGCGCTGACCTTCTGGTCGCGCCCTTGAAGTTGAACGTCAGATTGTCCAAATGCGGCCCGCGCAGCGTCGACCGGTTACGGCGTTTGTAAAACGCCGTAACCTACAAGATGAGCATGGCGTCACCAAAGCTGAAGAAGCGGTAGCGTTCTTCGATAGCAGCGGCGTAGGCATCCATGATCTGGTCGCGGGTGGCAAGTGCGCTTACGAGCATCATGAGCGTGGAGCGCGGCACGTGGAAGTTCGTGATCAGCGCGTCGACCACGTGATAGGTCGAGCCGGGCATAAGGTAGAGCTGCGTTGTCGCGTTCTCGCGCACCACGATGTCGCCGCGGCCGAGCGTGTCGGCCCCGTCCTCGCGGCCCTCAAAATAGCGCGCCGTCACAGCCGGATCGGACACCGGCGCGTCCGCGTCAAACGCGCTCTCGAGCGAGCGCACTGCGGTAGTGCCGACGGCGATCACACGATGGCCCTCGGCCTTCGCCTTATGCACGGCGTCGACAACCTCCTGCGACACGTGGTAGCGCTCGGTGTGCATCACGTGCTGCGCGGGGTCGTCCTCCTCCACCAGACGGAAGGTATCGATACCCACCTCGAGCTCGACGGCGGCAAACTTGGCACCCTTGGCCTCGATGGCAGCCATGAGCTCGGGAGTAAAATGCAGACCCGCCGTGGGAGCAGCGGCCGAGTGCTCCTCCTTCATGGCGTAGACGGTCTGGTACTTCTCGGGATCGCCCTCGTAATCGGTAATGTAGGGCGGCAGCGGCACGTGGCCGGCAGCATGGATGGCCTCGTCGAGCGTGCGCGGCTCGCCGGCGGCATTGCAACCGGCCGGCTCAAAGCGTACCAGGCGGCCGCCGCGGCTATCGGTGACAAAGTCGACAACCTCGGCCGTCAGCACCACGGGAGCCCCCTCGGGCGCATGGGCGCCACCGGCGCGATACTCAATATGAGCACCGGGCTTCAGGCGCTTGCCCGGCTTGACCAAGCACTCCCAAACATGGCCCAGCGGATCCACGTCCTCGCGGCGCTTGAGCAGCAGGGTCTCGACCACGCCGCCCGATCCCGTTTTACGACCGATCAGACGGGCCGGCATCACGCGCGTCTGATTGATGACGAGCACGTCGCCCGGCTCGATATAGTCGATGATGTCGCGGAAGATGCGGTGCTCAACGGTACCGCCGTGCTCCAGCGGCGTTCCCGCCTGGGAGCCCTTGCGATCCACCACCAGCAGGCGGCAGGAGTCGCGCGGCTCGGCTGGAGCCTGGGCGATCAGTTCCTCAGGAAGGTTGTAGTCAAAATCATCGGTACGCATAGACACGTCGGATACTCCTTATATAGCTAAAGTCCGCTCTACATCCTAGCAGGCTGACGTCCCAAATGAACTACTTTTTGGACGCTTTGCGCTCGTCGCGGATGCGGGCGCGGTCCATGGCCGCCTCGACAGCCGAGAAGCGGCAACCACAGTAGTTCTGCCGATACATGCCCAGCTCGCGCGAACGGCGTGTCGCCTCGGGGTAATACGGACGAAAATCGCGAATCACCGGAGTGAGACCGCGGGCGGCAGCCAGACGCTCCAACACATCATTGCAGGTTTCGAACAACTGATACGGCGAGACGGCGAGCGTCGTACCCACAAACTCAAACCCACGCTCCTGGGCCACGCGGCACGCCTCGGCCAAGCGCAGGGCATAGCACGCACGACAGCGACGGGGCCGATCGGCACCCAGCGGTGCCACGCCGGCCTCCCAGCGCTCACGGTCCTCCCCCGCCTCGATAAGCTCGATGTCGCCATCGGCACACCACCGGCGCAGCTCGTCCAAACGCCGCTGCCATTCATCGTGCGGCTGAATATTGGGGTTGGTCCAGCAGATTGTGGGCTCAAACCCTTCCTCGCGCAGCAGGCGGACCGGCTCAAGAGAGCACGGCGCACAGCAGGCGTGCAACAACAACGGCTTCATCGACATCTCCTCACCCGAAAAAGCGCACGCCGAAGGACGTGTCCTCGCAGGCGACAATGCGGCGGTCGCGCAAAATGGTCCGCACGTAATACCAGTCGCCCACACAGCCTGACAAATGCAAGCCGGCCGCCAGATAGCACAGCAGCGGATAGCCCGAAAACGCAAACCCCAGGGCAAGCGTTGTCGTCACAACAGCCGTCGGTGCCAGGCAAACCGCCATGTACCGCCGGCGCGAATACACAACGCCCTCGGCGCAGGCATAGATCATCGCCGTCTCGCGATTCGCCCCAAAGGTCACCTGCGCGCCCGCAGGCGCCAGCAGCTTAAAAAACACACCGTGCACCAGCTCGTGCACGGCAAATGACGCCGCAGAAACCGCAGCCAAGCCGACTATCCAGCCCACGACAGCCATCCAGCCGCCCGCGTCAGCCGCATCCAAGTCTGCAGGCCCGCCCAGCAGCATAAACACCGGCACCAGGCACACGGCAAACACGCCGACTACGACCATCCCCCACACGAAGCAAGCGTGCAGAAATTCCTCGTCTTCAAACGCATGTATGTTGGAAATCTCATTCATAGCATCTTAGGATAGCGCCCCTGCCACGTACCCGTCCGCATGTGCGATAATGTCGAACGATATGCACGAATTGACCACCGCGTCGCCAGGCCTTGCGCCCGGCCGCGCTCTCACCATATGCGAAGGAGTCCCATGGCATCCAAATACTCCATGAACGACCGTCCCAGCTGGCCTCGCCGCGCCATCGTTACCGCCGGCGAGCCCTACGGCAACAAGGGCCTTCACTTTGGCCACGTCGGTGGCGTCTTTGTCCCGGCCGACTTCTTCGCCCGCTTCCTGCGCGACCGTCTGGGCCGCGAGAACGTCATCTTCACCTCGGGCACCGACTGCTATGGCTCGCCCATCATGGAGAGCTACCGCAAGCTCAAGGAGAACGAGGGCTACGACAAGTCCATCGCCGAGTATGTCGAGTCCAATCACTCCCGCCAGGCCGCGACCCTCAACAACTACAACATCAGCTGCGATATCTACGGCGGCTCGGGCCTTGAGCCGGCTGCGCAGATTCACAACGAGGTGACCGCCGAGATTATCGAGCGTCTGCACGAACAGGGCACCATCTCCAAGCGCTCCACGCTGCAGTTCTACGACGCCAAGGCCGGCACGTTCCTCAACGGCCGCCAGGTGATCGGCCGCTGCCCCATCCAGGGCTGCAAGTCCGAGAAGGCTTATGCCGACGAGTGCGACCTGGGTCACCAGTTTGAGCCCGAGGAGCTCATCGCGCCCAAAAGCCAGCTCACCGGCGAGGTGCCCGAGCTGCGCCCGGTCGACAACCTCTACTTCGACCTGCCGGCCTACCTCGACTTTATGAAAACCTATACCGCCAAGCTCGCCCAGAACCCGCAGGTTCGCTCCGTGGTCTCCAAGACCATGGAAGAGTGGCTGCTGCCGGCCCAGCTCTACATCCAGAACAAGTTCCGCGAGGCCTTCGATGCCGTCGAGGATCAGCTTCCCGAGCACACCGTGCTGGAGCCCGAGGGCAACAAGAGCAGCTTTACCGTCACCTTCCCCAGCTGGAAGGAGCGCGACGATGCCCACGCGGTGCTCGCCAACGGCGGCGTGCGCTTCCGCAGCGGCAAGGCGCTCGTACCCTTCCGCATCACCGGCAACATCGACTGGGGCGTTCCGGTGCCCGAGGTCGATGGCGTCTCCGACGTCACCTGCTGGTGCTGGCCCGAGAGCCTGTGGGCTCCCATCAGCTATACGCGCACCGTGCTCGCACGCGATGCCAAGGCCGCCGGCGTGACCGAGGGCGTCGCCGCCCAGGATGCCGCCCTCATGGGCGAGCCCGCCGCCGATTCCACGCAGGTCCCCGCGCCCACCTACCAGCACAGCTCGCTCGACTGGCGCGACTGGTGGTGCTCGGATGACGCACAGATCTACCAGTTCATTGGCCAGGACAACATCTACTTCTATTGCATCGCGCAGACCGCCATGTGGGAGGCCCTGGGTTGGAACCTCACGCAGAGCACCGTCAGCGCCTGCTACCACCTGCTCTACATGGGCAAAAAGGCAAGCTCGTCCTCGCAGACTCCTCCCCCGCCGGCAGACGACCTGCTCAACCACTACACCTGCGAGCAGATGCGCGCGCATTGGCTGTCGCTCGGCCTGTCCGAGAAGCCGGTGAGCTTTAGCCCCAAGGCATACGACACGCGCGTGACCGGCAAGGACAAGGACGGCAACGAGGTGCGCGCCTGCGACGACAAGCGCGTTATCGACCCCGCCCTTAAGGAGAGCGCGCTGCTGACCGGCGTGTTCAACCGCCTGGCCCGCAGCTGCTTCTACGGCGTCGCCGTCAAGGAGGGCGACGAGAGTCCCTATCGCAACGGTTGCATCCCCGCCGGTGCCGCTTCTGACACCGTGGTCGAAGCCGCCCAGCAGGCAGCCCTCGCCTTTGAGCAGGCCATGTACAAGTTCGAGACGCACCGAGCGCTCGCTGTGTGCGACGACTACCTGCGCGCCGCCAACAAGCGCTGGAGCGATGCCTCCAAGGCCGCCAACAAGCTCGAGGGCGAGCCGGCCAACGCCGCCATGACGCAGGCCCTCGTCGACGCCTTTACCGAGCTGCGCGTAGCGACCGTGCTCATGCACGGCATCGTGCCGGCCGGCTGCGAGCTCATCTGCGAGTACTTCGACGTTGACCCGGTCGCCTTCTTTAGCTGGGATAACATCTTTGCCTCCACGGATGAGTTTGTGGAGAGCCTGGGCGAGAAGCCCGGCGAGCACCGCGTGAAGCCGCTGCCCCCGCGCTTCGACTTCTTTAGCAAGCACGAGAGCCAGTACTAAAGCACGCCAGCAGCGGCGTGCCCGGAAAGTAGTCAATTTGGGACGGGAAGGAAAGACGGATGTCCAAGCCGCGTCGTCGTAAGCAGAAAAAGCAGGTCAAGGCCGAGCTCAAGCTCAGGCAGTTTGCTGCTACCGAGCTTTCCGACCAGCTTGCCGCCCAACACTCCGCCGCCGACCTACCGCGCTTTATGGTCGACACGGTCGCCGGCGCCTATGCGCCCGCCGATGCCAAGCTCATGATCGAGGGCTTCGGCGCCGCGGCCACACGCCCGGTCACGCTGCGCGCCAACACGCTCAAGGCGACCGCCGAGGACATCGCTGCGGCGCTCGATGCCGCCTGCATCGCCCACCAAACCGTTACCTGGTATCCGGACGCCTTTATCCTGCCCGAGGCCCAGGTTTCAGATCTGTGGGATCTCGACATCTACCGCGACGGCAAAATCTACCTGCAGAGCCTGTCATCCATGATGCCGCCGTTGGTCCTGGGCGCCCAGGCAGGCGAGGACATCCTGGACATGTGCGCAGCCCCTGGCGGCAAGACGACGCAGATCGCCGCCCTCACCCAGGGACAGGCGCACCTCACCGCCTGTGAGATGAGCATTCCCCGCGCCGAAAAGCTCGAGTCGAACCTCCATCGCCAGGGTGCCAAAAACGTGCCCGTCATGCGCATCGACGCACGCGAGCTCGACGAGTTCTTCCGCTTTGACCGCATCCTGCTCGACGCTCCCTGCACCGGCACGGGCACCGTCATCAGTGGCAACGAGAAAAGCCTGCGCGGCCTCACCGAGCAGTTGCTGAGCAAGTGCGCCCGCTCGCAGCGAGCACTTCTGGACCGCGCCATGGGGGCCCTCAAACCGGGCGGCACGCTCGTCTATTCGACTTGTTCGATCTTGCCGCAGGAAAACGAGGACGCCCTGCAAGAGGCCCTCGACAAGCATATGGACTGCGAGCTCATCCCCCTCGACGGCACGCCAAGCGAAAGTGAAGCACGACGCACCCAGGAAGCTGGTGAGGAGCCGCGCATCGAGTCCAACGCTCTGACCGAAGCCATTGCCGCGGGTCAGGTATCGGCCATCGTCAACGGCCTGCCCGGCACGCTCACCATTCCGCCTAGCCGCGACTTTGAGGGCTTCTACATTGCCCTGATCCGAAAACGCAGCTAGCGCACGGATCCAAAACTCAACAAGCTATCTCTGTGCGCGTTTGCCCTGCTGGTCGCGATGCTGTTTAAGCATCGCGCGCTCCTTGCGTTCGGCCCTTTTGCCCTTAATGGCCGTGACCACAAAGTAGATGACCGCGGCGGCAACGATTGCGGCCACACACAGGCCGATCGAGCCAAACATTGCTGTCAATTCCATACCGCGTCACCTCTCTTTTAAACGGGGCTTTCAAGATAGCACCTCGATACCCGCCACCACAGCTCCTTCACGTTCGCCGGCCCTTCGGTCTAACGGATGGCGCGGCGGGGAAAAATCAACTCATCAAACGATTTAGCATTCGCAATTCCGGCTGCATCGCGCCGGCCATCATCACATAGAATCGAGCCTCCATGGATACCCTCAACGATCTAAATGAGCGCGTCGACGCCTTCGTCGGCACCAGCTCCTTCGACACGCCTGCGGCGGCAAACGACCAAGCTCCCATCGATGTGCCCGCCGAGGTGCACGAGGACATCGTCGCCTCGGTCGATTTTTCCGAGGTCGAGCTTGCAGACGAGTTCACCGAGCCCCAAATAGCCGTCACGCCCAACGGCCTGCTCCCTATGGAGCCCCTGCCCATCGACGGACGCCTACGCAAGGCTGCCCTTCGCATGCCCGACGAGATCGAGGAGGCCAGCGGCTTCACGCTCTTTGGCCGACGCATCAAGTCGCTCATTTACACCACCGATGTCGCGGTTATCCGCAACTCCAACGCCGACGCCGTCTTTGCGGTCTACCCTTTCACGCCGCAGCCCGCCATTACGCAAGCGCTGCTGACCGTCGCCGAGTGCCCGGTCTTTGTAGGCGTGGGTGGCGGAACTACGACCGGTAAGCGCTCCGTGCAGATGGCAGCCGTCTCCGAGATGCAGGGCGCGGCGGGCTGCGTGGTCAACTCCCCCGCTACTGCCGAGATGGTCGAGCACATCACCAACATCGCCGACATCCCCGTCATCGCCACGGTCGTTCGCTGCGACGACGATGCCCACGCCAAGGTGCGCGCTGGAGCCAAGATTCTCAACATCGCCGCCGGCAAGAACACGCCCCAGGTCCTACGCGAGCTGCGCGAGCACTATCCCAACCTGCCGCTTATCGCGCCGGGCGGCAAGACGCCCGAGAGCATTCGCGAGACCATCGCCGCCGGCGCCAACGCCATCATCTGGACACCGCCTTCGGCCCAGCAGCTACAGACCGACATGATGCAGCGTTATCGCAAGATGAAGGAAGACGCCACACCTGTCATCTCGCGCGACGACGTGCCCATTATCGACCAGGTCGCCGCCGCCGAGGTCAGCCAAGTCGAGAACATGAATCCCGATGTGCCGATTCCCGACGAAGTCATCGAGCGCGTCGCTTCGATCCACGAGCGCGTCGAGGAGCATCGCGCCAACCGCGGCCTCAAGCCGTCACTGCACGGCTTTTTCTTCCGCGGAAAGAAACGCTAGCAAAACATCTTGGCCCGCCCCACAAACGTGAGGCGGGCCGTTTTCGTTTGAGCAATCATGCAGCGACGTGATGGGGCAAATTAATCCACGCGCTTGTCGCCCATAAAGAAGAGCGCCACCGTACCAGGTCCGGTATGCGAGCCAATCAGAGTACCGATGTCATTGATCTCAATCTTGCCTTTAAGCTGCGGAACCTGTTCCTCAATCAGCGCCGCGACCGCCTCGGCATCCTCGCGGCACGCCGACTGCGACATGATGCACTTACCCGAATAATCTGCACCGTCCTGTACGTGTGCCATCATGGTCTTAGCCATCTCGGAAATCGCGCGCTTCTTAGTGCGAATCTTCTCACGTGGCGACAGCTTACCTTCGCAATCGACCGTCATAAGCGGGCAAATCTTAAGCGCCGTGCCGATGATCGCGCTCGCGGCCGAAATGCGACCGCCGCGCAGGTAGCTCGACAGATCGGTCGAGAAGAACCAGTGGTGCAGGTTAAGCTTGTGCTCCTCGATCCAGGCAGCCGTCTCGTCGAGTGAAGCCCCACTATCGCGCACATCGGCGGCATATTCCAACAACAGGCCAAAGCCCGAAGACGCCGCCAGCGAATCGATGACGCGCACCTTGCCGCCCTCGGGATAGCGATCCGCAAGCATCTGCGCCGCGACGCAGGCCGATCCATACGTGCCCGAAATACCCGACGACAACGTCAGGTGCAGCACGTCTTTACCCTCGGCAACAAACGGCTCCCAAAACTCCTCGTACTCACCCACGCTCACCTGAGACGTCTTGGGCATGGCGCCCGCGGCAATCTGGGCAAAAAACTCGTCCGGCGTAATCGACTGATACAGATCGTCCGTATAGACAACATCGTCGATCTCGTAATGAAAACACACGACAGGGATATTGCGCGACGCAAAGAACTCACGGGTTCGATCGGCGGCGGATTCACAGGTCAGGACAAAATCACTCATATGAGGCTCCTTACTCATTGCTGCGCAAATTATCGCACAGTGAGCCTACATGCGGTACATATGTCCACTATTTACCAAATCGAACCAAAAATAGTGAACATCTTTACCACCATCGTCTCCACCCGACCCGACGCATAAATATCTGAGAAAACACCCTCTGTCGTCTCCACCCGACCAACACATCTACCTTCACTAAATCGATTTACCAAACCGTTCAGCCGACAATTCAGCCGCTGGCGCAAAATCGAAACAAAAGCGGCGCATACTGGTAAACGTTTGACGCTGTTTATCAGTTTTACCAGCCCCATCGGAAGGTGTTTCATGGTCGCATTCGATCGCAACCCGCAAGACTTCAAGTATCTGCGCCTGCTGTCGAGACAGTTCCCCACCGAACAATCCGCATTTACCGAAATTATCAACCTCTCGGCCATCCTCAACCTACCCAAGGGCACCGAGCATTTTATGAGCGACGTGCATGGTGAGTACGAAGCCTTTATGCACATCCTCAACAACTGCTCGGGCGTCGTGCGCGAACATGTCGACGAGATCTTTGGCGACACGCTCTCCTTTGACGAAAAGGGCGAGCTGTGTACGCTCATCTACTACCCGCGCGAGAAGATCGACCTGGTCCGCAGCCGGCGCGAGGACTCGCCAACCTGGTACAAGACGATGCTTGACCAGCTCATCATGGTCGCTCGCTCACTTTCAAGCCGCTACACGCGCTCCAAGGTGCGTAAGGCCATCCCGCGCGACTACGCCTACATCATCGACGAGTTGTTGCACACGCACCCGGACGAGAACAACTATCGCGTGCGCTATCACGAGCGCATCGTGGAGTCCATCCTAGAGACCGCCAGCGCCGACGACTTTATCGAGTCGCTCGCCTCGCTCATCAAGCGCCTGGCCGTCGACCACTTGCACCTGGTGGGCGACATCTTCGACCGCGGCGGCGGCGCGGCCAAAATTATGGACCGTCTGCTCACCTACCATTCACTCGACATCCAGTGGGGCAACCACGACCTGCTGTGGATGGGCGCTGCGGCCGGTGAGCCCGCCTGCATCGCCACGGTGTTGCGCAACAACCTACGCTACGACAACTACGAGATCCTGGAGAACGACTACGGCATCTCGCTGCGTGAGCTTGTCGCCTTTGCCGATGCCACCTACACCGCCGGTGAGTCCATCACCCCGCTGATCAAGGCCATCAACGTGCTGCTCTTTAAGCTCGAGGGCCAGATTATCCAGCGCCACCCCGAGTTCGATATGACCGACCGCCTGTTACTCGACAAGATCGACCACGACACCGGCACGGTCACGCTCGCCGACGGCAGCGTGTGGCCGCTCACGACCAACGACTTCCCCACCGTCGACCCGGCGGACCCCTACACGCTCACGTCTCAGGAGCAGCACATCATCGACAAGCTCGTGTCCGAGTTTGTAACCGCCGATCACCTGCATCGCCATATCGATTTCCTCTACACCCACGGCTCGATGTACAAGGTCGCCAACGGCAACCTGCTCTTCCACGGCTGCGTTCCGCTCAACGAAGACGGCACCTTTAGCAGCATGAACTGCCTGGGCACCCGGCACGCTGGCCGCGATTATCTCGATTTTTGCGACCACATCGCCCGCCGCGCGTGGCGCGTGGGCGACCGCGATGCCCTCGACTGGATGTGGTACCTGTGGATTGGCTTCAATTCACCCGCCAGCGGACGCCTGGTGCGTACCTTTGAGCGCGCCTATATCGCCGATAAGAGCACCTGGGTCGAGCCGATGGACCCGTACTTTACGCTTACCAAGTCGCCCTCGGTCTGCGATGATATCATGCGCGAGTTTGGCGTCGCGCCCATGGCATGCTCGCCGACCGGCCACATCATCAACGGCCACACGCCCGTTAAAACCACCAAGGGCGAGCAGCCCATCCGCGCCGAGGGCAAGCTGCTGGTCATCGATGGCGGCTTCTGCCGCGCTTACCATCCCAAGACGGGCATCGCCGGCTATACGCTCATCTCGAGCTCGCGCGGCTGCCGCCTCAAGTCGCACCGGGCCTTTACGACGGTTGCCGAGGCACTCACGCGCAACGTGGACATCGAAAGCGAGACCAACCGTTTTGACCAAGCAGACCGTCGCCGCATGGTGAGCGACACCGATACTGGCGCCAAGATTCGCAGCCAGATCCAGGATCTGCGCCAGCTGCTCGATGCATATAGAAACGGTGCTATCGAAGAGCGCGTCTAGCCCCACCCGCGGGGATTGGCTAAACTTGCTGAGTTTGTCATCCCCACGGCGTCCCCGCGCCACCCTAAGGCAGGTACCATGCAAAAGCTCCTTGCGCAGATCATGAAATTTGGCGTCGTCGGTGTCATTGCCACGGTTATCGACTTTGGCATTATGAATCTGCTCCACTACGGTCTGGGCCTCAACATCCTAATCGCCAACACCAGCGGCTTTATCATCTCACTCATCTTTAACTACCTCGCAAGCATGAAGTACGTGTTTGCGCACAAGGAAGGCATGAGCCGCCGCCGCGAGTTCATCATCTTTGTCGTGCTGTCCGTGATCGGTTTGGTGCTCAACGACGGCATCGTGCTGGCGCTCAACGCCGGCCTGGGACTCGAGGCCAATATCGCCAAGATCTGCGCCACCGCGCTTGTCATGGTCTACAACTTTGTGACCCGAAAAATCTTCCTGGAGGGCGACGAGACAAAATAGCTCGAAACCCCTGCAGCATTACGGCGCCCACGGACGACGCGCACTCAGCGCAGTATCGTCCGTGGGTGTCGCTCGTTTACGGGCAAATTTTCAACGTTTGCGGATTAGCTCTTGAAAATTTGGCGAGTTCATATAGTTCTTGGCAAAGACCTTACGTTTCCCTTGTAAAAGCTCTAAAGTATCCTCTGCTCGATTCATCAACGCATTGGATGTGATTACGTGCGCAAGGCGCTGGCACAACCTCATACCAAGCAGTTCCTCAAGTTTGCTGTCGTGGGTCTTATCTCCTTTGGCATCGACTGGGGCATGCTCATTGCGCTCGTCGAGCTGTTCCACCTCGACTTTTTGATGAGCACCACGGTTTCGTTTATCACGTCCGTCGTGGTCAACTACTGGCTCAGCATGAAGTACGTGTTCGACCATCGCGAGGGCATGAGCCGCAAGCGCGAGTTCACGATCTTCACCATCCTGTCGGTGATCGGTCTGGGCCTCAACGACCTGTACATGTTTGTGGGCGTCACGTTTTTGAGCATCGGCTACCAAGCCATGAAGGCCATCGCCACGTTCTTGGTCACCTGGTACAACTACTTCAGCCGCCGCTTCTTCCTCGAGGGCGCACGGTCGTAGTCGATCACCATTTGCTTGAATGTATAACCGGTTGGAATTCCCGTTCCAACCGGTTTTTTGTTTGCCGAGAGACCCGGCGATCCAGTCCCATTCGCATGAAAAACGGGCGGCTCGGATGTTGGTCCGAACCGCCCGTCTGGCGCGCTATGTCGAGGCCTCTAGTCTGTAACGTAATACCAGACTACGTTGTCGCCGTTTGAGAGAACGTAGTTACTACAGGCCGTCATGGGCGTTGTGCCGTTGACGGAATACATCCAGCCGCTCGTGCCGCCGTACTGTTTCTCGGCCAAACCACCAATCGCAGAAACATACGTGCCGTACGATGAGCCGTGTGCGTTGACAGAGAGGCCCAGCGCGCACAGGGCATCGTAGACGGTAGCACCTTCGTTAAAGGTAAAGGTGCCACCAGAGGACACAGGATTGTCCACAGCGCTCGATGTGACCGAAACCGTCACCGTAACGTAGTTGGACTCCTGTGAGCCGCTCTGGCCGCCCGAGGAGGCGTTTCCACCATTAGAGGATGAGGCTCCATCAGACGACTGGCCACCGCCCGAAGAAGCACCGCCAGACGCATTGGAAGTATCACTGGCTCCCGTATTTTGGGCAGCGGATTTATCGCCAGACTTCTTGCCGCCCCGGTCCTCGGACTTCTTGCTATCCGAGTTTTTGTCCGATTCCTTGTTTGAAGACTCGGAATCGTCCTTGTCGTCGTTCGAACCCTTGGACTCATCTTTTGCGTCATTCGATGACTTGGAATCCTTGGAACTGGCCTCGCCCGAAGTCGTAGTCGAGCCAGACGCCTTGGTGTCCTTGGTGACGACGCTCTCCCCCGTCACGGTCTGAATGATCCAGTCGATGGACCAGGCACCGCTTGTGGAAGGATGGACGAAACCCAGCGAGACGACGATCAGAATGGTGCATGCAGCAGTCAGAACGCCGAGGAGCGCCTTGCGACGAGAGGTGGACGCCGCCGAAGCGGCGCCCTTTTGCTTTGAATCATCGAGCTGAATGAACGAGGAATCTGGTTGCTTGGGGTCAGCGTCCTTGGATTTATTGGACACAGCCCTCACCTACCGACGTTTGGTGAACACGAACACGCCGACGATGGCGAGACCGATGACGCCGGCGGCAACGCCAACAATGGCGAGCGGGTTGGTGCCCGTCTCCTGCTCGGAAGCACTAGAGGACTTCTTAGCAGTGGTCGTGGAAGCAGTACCCGTATCGGACTTGGAATCGGACTTCTTGTCGGACTTGTTGTCCTTCTTGTCAGACTTCTTGTCAGACTTCTTCTCGTCCTTCTTATCGGACTTATCGGTGTCCTTCTTGTCGGACTTGTTGTCTTTGGTCTCGGTCTTGGTCGACACCGTCGTCTTGGTCACCGGCTTCTGACCCGGGGCGATAGCGCCGCCGGCCTGCTGGCCCTTAGAGCCGGAGCCAGAACCCGCGCCAGTGCCAGCACCGGAACCGTTGCCAGCGCCACCGTTGCCACCATTAGTGCCAGAACCGCCATTGCCGCCAGGGTTAACAGCATTCTTGGTCCACTTGGCATACAGCGTCAGATCGGCCGTCACCGGCGTACTGAAGTCATACGCCTGCGTGCAAGCCTCATCGGTGAACCAACCGCCGAAAGCGTAGCCATCGCGCGTCGGATCGGCCGGCTTGACCAGCTTGCCGTCGGCCGTAGCAACAAACTTAGTGTCGCAAGCAGACCCGCCGTTGGAATTAAAAGCAACCGTCCAAGACTCAACGGCCCCAAGCTTGAACAGCGTGCCCGAGTCATTGATGTAGTAGAGATTGCCAGATGCATCGGCAATGACCGGAGAGTCACAGTACTGGTAATGGCCAGCCGCATCATAAATCTGCGTTGCTTCCGCGTCACCAAGCGTGTAGCGGTACACGCCACCACCAGCAGAGTAGTTGACGTAATCCTTGCTATCCGCGCTGTTAACGGTGAAGTACACATAGGTCTTGCCGCCCTGAACACTCACCAGCGGAGTAGCAGCAATACCGTTGAGGCCAGCCGGCAGCGCCTTGCCGTCGGCAGCAGCGACCATCGTGGTCTTACCCGTCTTCAGGTTATAGAGAACCAGAGCAGAGCCCGTAGCCGTCTGTCCGCCGACAATCAGATTGTCACCAAACACCGCAGGGGCGCTCAGATTATTCGTAAGGCCCAGATCAACCGTCTTCTGTGCACTCAGCACGCCCTTCGCCGAAAGCGAAATCACATGGAGCTTTCCATCGTGCGTCATCTGATAGAAGGTCGAACCATTGGACGAATCGGCGACACAGTCGGCGTTCGCGAGAGCGCCGAGCTTCATGGTCGAAACGACATCGCCCGTCGTCTTATCAATGCACTTAAGCGTGCCCGCGCTCGTAGGAACGATGGCATACTTATCCGTCAAAGCCGCACCAGTCCAGTAATAGCCCTCGGCAGGGTCGATGTTCTGCCAAGAGACTTCGCCCGTGGCAATCTTGATACGCTTAAGGGAGCCGTTGCCGTAGGTCGCGTTGTAATTCTCATCATACGAAATATCGACCGAGCCTACATAGACGTACTCGCCGTCCGAAACGACGGTGCAGGAGCTCTGCGTCAAGTCCGTCAAACCAGGCGTCAGCCACTTGCAGATCAGCTTGTCTGCAGTAATCGCCTGGACCGCACCGCCGTTGAGCGGAACGATGATAAGGCCATTGGTATAGATCGGACGAGAGGTATAGCTTACCTTGGAGGCAAGCGGCGCAGAGGCAACCTTTTTGCCCGTGGACGAATCGATCTTAATGAGCTCGTTCTCGGTCGCAATGTACACAAAGCCGTTAGCGATGACAGGCTCGCTGCAGTTGGCATACTGCTGACCAGACTCGGCCTTCCAATCGAAGGCCCACTTAAGACCGGCGGCCTGCGCAGGCGTCTTGGCATCCGTTACGGTCGAACCGTTGCCACTGTTGCCGTAGCCGGCCCACTCGACATCCCAATCAGGAGTTGTCGCGCTCGGATCCACGACAATCTTGTCGGGATCGGGCATGGGCGAATTATCGGTGGTATAGGCAAGCGTGACCTTATCGCCGCTCTGGAGCGTAATCTGATTGGCGCAGAGTAAGGAGGGCTCTCCGTTGATATACAGGTGCCAATATTTATTGGTCGCAGCATCCCAGACATACGGCTTGTGATCGAACGGCGAAGTAATGGAATTCAGGAACCAGTACTCACCACTCTGGGAGCCGTTGTACGTAACGCCCTTGGCCTTCAGGACCGTCTCAATAAGATTCTGGGCAGTAGAGCCTTCGGGCAAAGAAACATTGCTTGCCGAGCCCCAGCGAGTATTGTTGCCGTTGACATCGGGACCGATAACATCGACGGACCCAAGAACCTGACCGGGGAGGGCATCGGCGTCAGCACCATACATAAAGGTGACGGCATCGCCCTCTCGGAGCTTGTAGGCACCGGCGCCAACGTCGGCGAACTTGCCATTTACGTAGAAGCGCCAATAGCTATTGGTCGCAGCGTCCCAGCCATAGGATTTACCATCGAACGGCGAAGTAATGCCGTTGAGGAACCAGCCCCAAGACGATTCGCCAGCATCGAGAGTAAGGCCGGTCTGCTCAAGGAGATCCTTGGCAGTAGAGCCCGCCTTGAGACTCGTCTGGCCCGTCGAAGCCCAAACCTGCTGCTTGCCGTCCTTGTCCTTACCGAGGACCTGAACGGAAGCATGGACGGAATCGGACGGCAACTGGTCGCCCCAGCCACCGTAGAACCACGTAACGGTATCGCCAGCATGAATGATGACATTGTCTGCCGTGTAGTCGCTCGACTTACCGTTGATGAACAGCTGCCAATAGGTTGAATAATCGAGCGGCGTACCCAGCTCAACGCCGTTGTACTTAAGGCTCAGAATGAAAGAGCCCGCAGCAACGGCGTCAATATCATTCGCCTCGAGCGCGACCTTCGTAAGGTCAAGTGCGCTCGAGCCGGACGTCACCACATACTGCGCGTTATCGACCCAAGTCTGAGTCTTGCCCTGGGCATCGCGACCAATGACGGTCACATTCGCAGCAAGTTGGTCCTTAACGACAGGGGACGAGCTACCAGCCGTATAGGCAAACTCAATCTTCTGCCCCTGGGTGAGCTTGACGCTGCTCGCGCCAACCGAGGAAGACGCGCCGTCGACGAACAGCTGCCAGAAGGCATAAGTCGTCGGATCGTAGGCAAGCGTGCGGCCATCGCTCGGGGATGTGATGCTTTTGAGGTAGAACCCGTATGCCGTGTTCGGATCGTAGTCCGCCTTGAAGCCCGTCTTCTCCTGCAGCTTAATAAAGGCATCCGCAGCCGTCGCGCCCTCGTCGAGCTTGAGCTGCGTAGGTGCCACCCAGGTCTGAGCCTTGCCGTCGGCATCGGTGCCGATAATCGAGAACGAGACCTCGACTTGCTTCTTGGCGACATCGCCGGTTTCCGTCGGGTTCTCTGCCTGGACGGCAGCCACGGCGGCAGACCCTGCTTGGCCAGCGGATGCCGTCGAAGACTGCTCGCTCGCGGCAGGGTTCTCCCCCGTCGCCGAGCCTTCGTCGCCAGCTGCCGCCCCTGTTGTGGCGGCACTAGCTGCAGGCGCGCCCTCGGAATCCGAAACCTCGGCGCCGCTCTGCTCAGCGGTACCGCCCGCAAGCGCTGCGTCCTCGCCCGGTGTCGCAGCCTGAGCCACAGCCTCGGCAATGCCCTCGGCGCCCTCGGCCCACAGCTGAGCCGGTGTGGTGCCAAAGGCCATCGCGAAGGCCAGGAATGCCACCAGGCCGCGCTTGGCTACGCCGCGCGCAATTGCGCCACGGCGATGCGAGACGCGCTCGCGCTCGTCCTCGAACATATCCAATTGTCCCCCATTGTCTGTACTTGGAGCGTTGCCTTGAGGCTGCCCCACGTCATCGCGCATGTTGCGCTCGAGTTCCCCCATCGGGGTCCTCCTTCCCTCCAGAGCCCTATGCACACCGCCGGCATACGCTGCAGCCGCATGCAAGATGGGAGGCGATCCGACTTAACCTTAACGGCTCAGGCGCGCCGTCCGATCTGCGACGCGAACATCCCGAGCCAAGAGGAATTACGGTTACTGGTACAGCCGGGGACTTGCACCCCGATTCTCCCAAACGCGCAGGAAAACCGCGCATTCGTGCGTCTCCGCACCACCATCTAGGCCATCGACTATTACCGTCAAAATGGTATCACGCAAAAGGGCCTCGCACGCAGGCGAAGCCCAAGGTAAAAGCTATTGTTTGCGATAGGAAATGCGGTGACGGTCGCAGCCTCTAGTGCTTGCCGCCGTGGCTGTTGAGCCAGATATTGCGGCCCAGCATAAGCGCCAGCACCAGCGCGCTCACGTAGCCCATAAAGCCAATGACTGGGATACCAAATACAACCGGCTCGATGCGTGCGTAGTACACCACCGACGAACCGATAAACAGGCCGGCGATAACGATAGCCATCGACATGCGGTCGATAATTCCGCCCAGCTGTCGCAGCGCCTTATCGCTGCTCATGATCTGCGTGTTCACCTTAAGCTGGCCGCGCGTAAGCATGCGCGAAGCCAAGCCCAGATACTCGGCCGCCTCGAGCGAGCCTTTTGCCGCGCGATAGCTGCTCGCGGCAAGATCGCGTCCCATATCGCGCACACGCGCATAGGTGCTTTTTTCGTTTTTGATGTGCGTCTGGATGATCTGGATCATGTTGACGTTGGGCATGTACTCGGTCAACAGGCCCTCGAGCGTCACCATGCCGCGGGCGAACATCGTTACCACGCTCGGCAGCTCAACGTCGTTTTTGCGCGCCAGGTTTAACAGCGAGGTCAAAAACTCGCCGATATCCAGATCCTTCAGGTCAAGGCCCGCAAAGTCAGCCACGATAAAGTCCAAATCGGACAAAAAGGCCGAATGATCGAGCTCAGCCGAATCGCCACGCGTCACGGCGAAGCGCATGAGCGAATCCTTGAGCTTTGGCACGTCGCCCTCGGCCACGGCGAAAATCATGTCCTTTACGATACCGCGATCGTGGCTCGACATGCGTCCGACCATGCCCAAGTCGATAAAGTAAACGATGCCGTCCTTGAGAATAATGTTTCCCGCATGCGGGTCGGCATGGAAAAAGCCGTCATCGAGCACCTGCGTCGAGTAATCCTCGACGATTGCGGCACCGATCTTTTCCAAGTCATAGCCCTCGGCCACCAAGCACTCAGGATCGGCGATCGAAATGCCGTCGATGTAGTCCATGACCACAACGTGCTCGGTGCACAGATCCAGATAGGATTTAGGACACGTCACGCCATGAACGCTCTTATGGAACTCGTAGAAGTCGTTGAGGTTTTTGGCCTCGGCCAAAAAGTTGGTCTCCTCGCGAAACGAGGTCCACAGCTCCTCGACTACGCCGTGCAGGTCAACGAATTGATCGGTGTTGACGAACTTGGAAACGATACGCACCACCGAGCGGATGATATCAATGTCCTGTGCCATAACCTGCTGCGCACCGGGGCGCTGCACCTTGACGGCCACGTCCTCGCCCGTCACCAGACGAGCGCGGTGCACCTGCGCGAGTGAAGCGCTACCGAGCGGATTGGGGTCGATCGCATCGAACATCTCTCCCAGGCGCAGGCCGTATTCTTCTTCCAGACAACTGAGTACGACCTCGTACGGTACAGGCTCCACGTCGGAGCGCAGACGACGCAACTCGTCGCAAAAGCGTTGCGGCAGAATCTCGGACCGGTTGGCCAGAATCTGCCCCATCTTGACGAACATGGGGCCGAGCTCCTCGAGCAGGCGGCGCAAGCGAACCGGCGTGAGGTTATCCCACACGCGGTACTTTTTGACCAGGCGAACAATCTGTCCGATGCGCTCGCGGCGACCCGCCGGCGTGAGCTGGTATTCCTCGTCCGGCGCCATCGCGTCGGGCTCCTCGGGGACCATATCGACAGCGCGCGGCTTCTTGCGAGCGCCCGAGACGACGGCATCGACCTCATCGACAACCGCCGCCTCGTCACCCAAGGGATCTAGATTGTTGTAATCGGTGGTGGAATCTGCCATCTGCGCTGCTACTCGGCCTCTTCGGTATCCTTCGCATCGTCGGGCTCAACGGACTCGACGGGCACCGAGGTCACGTTGTCCTCGACCGAATCGACGATGTCGCGCACATGGGCCAGGAAGGCCGTGCGCTCGGGGGCGGTCATAACGCGGACGCGGGCAAGGATGAGCTCGTCGAGCACGCGCTGGGCCGCGGTCTCGCCCTGCATGCCCAAGCGCTCGGTCAGATCGGAGATGGTACCGCCGGCCTGCTCGAACATGTCGGACACGCTGCGGGCGATATCGGGGGTGGCGGTGTCCTTGCGGACCTGCTCGCCCTTGGTGTTAAGGTCGTCGAGGACCTTCTTGCCGCCTTCGACAGCAACGGCGGCAGCGCCAAAGCCCACGTTAATGGCGCCGTTAACAAGCTGATCGAGTTTCATAACCATGGTTGTCTCCAATCACAAACAACTGCATTGGCGTTCTTGTACCCAAGATTGAGCGAAAGCGACAAAGCGTTTTAGCGCTATTCGATCGACGGGAAACCCTTACCTCACGTTGTCGTTCATCGCAAAAGAGTTCTTCATGGCGCAGCTCGTGGTGTAGAGCACCTTGCCCAGTAGAGCATCGGTCTCTACGCGAACACGCTCGGCAAACTCCTCGTTGGCGCGTACAAGCTCGGCAGACACCTCGGCCTCGGGCAGAGCGGCTACGGCAGCGTCGATGTCATGGATCTGCTTGTGGCCCATGCCACCGACCTTCTCCTGATAATCCTCGACCGCGCGACCGCACTCATGGAAGCGGACGTCAGCCAGCGCGCCGATCAGGCGGTTGGCCCAGTAGAAGTTTTCGGACGTCACGCGAGCCTGCGTGTCGGCATAGTACTCGGGCATGGTCTCGACGTTGGCGTACAGCGGGACCAGCGCGTTAAACGAGTTGGAACCAAACGCCATCCACTGCACGGCGCGATAGGCCGGCTGCGCATAGGGACGCAGCTGCAACACGGCGAGCTGGCTGTTGCGGTTGATGCCGATGGGGCGATAGGCGCCACGCGTAGCGGGCGTGCCCTTGCTACCGTAGCAATCGTACTCCGTGCCCTGGTAGTGGCTCGAGAGTACGTACTTGATGTCCTCGATGGTCACCTTGCGCTCGGGCACGCGGCTCCAGGGGATATCGTCGCTCTCGGGCGTGTAGTCGGCGTCGGGGCCATCCCACACGTCGCTGGGGTTGAGACAGCGCTGCATGTACCACGCGCGCGGCGTGTTGTAGACGTGGTCGCTGTCGCTGTGCGAGCCAAAGGCCTCGCGCGGGTTAAAGACCGCAGCCGGGCCGTCGCCCTCGACGCCCAGCGTCAGGTCCAGATGCCACTCGGCCATCCAGGCGCGCAAGTCGGCGGAGCACATGTGGTCGGCCTGGGCGCCCTCGGCGTCATCCAGGTCAAAGCTGTCGATACCCAGCTGGTTGGGCATGGTCACATAGGCGTCGTCAGGCACGCGCTTGGCAATCCAGTGGTGACCACCGATGGTCTCGAGCCACCAGATCTCGTCCACATCACTAAAGGCGATGCCGTTGTTCTCGTAGGTGCCGTAGCGCTCGAGCAGGTCGCCCAGGATACGAACGCCGTCGCGGGCGGACTTAGCGTACGGCAGGACCAGGGTCACCATGTCCTCCTCGCCCAGGCCACCAGGCTGCGCCGGCACATAGCCGTCCTCACCCTCGTTGCCCTTGGCGGGCACGTAGTCCACGAGCGGGTCGGCGCCGCGAACGCGCTCATTGGTGGTGAGCGTCTCGGTTGCGGACATGCCCACATTGAACTCGTTGAAACCGGCCTCGGCCCAAATACCGTGACCGGGAACGACGTCGGGGACGCTCGTGTAGCGCATGGGATTGTCGGGCAACTCAACGGTCAGGTGGCTCAGGACGCTCGTGTAGACACGCGGCTGCTCGTCGGGATGCACCACGCGCATACGCTTGGGCTCAAACACCCCGTTGGACGAGTCCTCGTTACGCGCGACCAGGGTCGACCCGTCGTAGCTCGCATTCTTACCAACCAAAATCGTTGTGCACGGCATGCGCATCCTCCTTGAGCGAAGAAATCAAACGGCAACAGTGTATCGCTTCGACGCAAAAAGGGCGAAACCGCCGCCCCGGCAGCCCCTGTGGTCAAAAAATGCCAAATATGAGTACTGTCACCAATTTGGTAGCAGCAAATTTCCTTGTAATGAGTGCCAGAAATCCCCAATTGTCCAAAAGCAAGACAACGTTATTCCCCATAGGTTCAATAAAATGGGCTCCCCAACGAGAATGAATATCGTTAGGGAGCCCAAAGGACAAAAAACATATGTGACTATCTTGGCAACAGTACTCATATTTGGCGTTTTTTGACCACGTGGTATATGGCTAACCCCTCAAACAGCCCAAAACGCCTATTTCGATGCACGCTCCGCCGCCTCGATCACGTGTTTGGCGAGAATCGCCGTCGTTACAGCGCCCACGCCGCCCGGCACGGGCGTGATGGCGTTAACGACCGGCTCCGCAGCATCAAAATCGACGTCGCCGACCAGCTTGCCAGCGGTCTCGTCCCAGTTAATGCCCACATCGATGATCGTCTGGCCCTCGCGAACCGCATCCGCGCCAATCGTGCGCGCGCGTCCAACGGCTGCGACCACAATATCAGCCGCACGACACTCGGCAGCCAAGTCGCGCGTATGCGTATGGCACGTCGTCACCGTGGCATTGCGAGCCGTAAGCATGGCGGCAACAGGACGCCCGATAACCAGCGACCGACCGACAACCGCGACCTTGGCCCCATCCAGCTCAACGCCGTAATGATCCAGCAGAGCAAGCACGGCTTCGGCTGTGCAGGGGGCAAAACCCTCGCCGCGCCCCGAAAGCGTGGTGAGCAGCGAAGCCGGCGTCATGGAGTCAACGTCCTTGGCAGGATCGAGTGCCGCGGCAACCGCGTCCTCGTCAAGGCCGGCGGGCAGCGGGCGGAACATCAGGCAGCCATGAACAGACGAATCGGTATTGATGTCCTCGATGGCCGCCAACAGCTCGTCCTGCGAAACATCGGCAGGAAGCAAAACGCGGCGAGCCTCAATGCCAACCTTCTCGCAGCGCTTGAGGGCACCGCGCTCGTAGGACAGGTCGTCCTCGCGCTCGCCCACACGAACAATGGCCAGCGTCGACACAACGCCGCGTTCGCACAAAGCAACGCAGCGAGCAACGAGCTCCTCGGTCAAAGCACGGGCAACGGGAGCACCCTTAAGCAGCTCGGCCATGGCTATCCCCTCTTCCTGGCTGCATCGGCGGCGCGGCGCGCCAGCGCATCGGCGCGCGGCAGCCACGTATCCAGCAGCTCATCGCACGCCGCCTCAAGCTCCTCGGCGCGCGCCCGGTCTTTCATAGACGTAGTGTTGGCAAAGAGCGTCAAGCTCGCTCCCTGCATGGCGGCGCGGCAGAACACGGCACCGCACGCCACGTCGGACAGCAGCTGGCGCGAGCCCTTATCGGCCATGTCCTCAAGCAGCGCCAGCGCGCGCCCGCAGGTGTCCATGATCCGATACGGTGGGATGGCGGCCACGTGCAACGCGTCCTGAATCGCCGCAGGTCGAGCCGGGTCCTCACGCGGAATACCGTACGCAGCGGACACCTGCCCATAGGCTCGAACATCCTCGGCAACCAAGTCGACAAGCTCCTGGGCCAACTCGTCTGCCTGGGCAAACGCGCGCGTCAGATCGTCCGCGCGATCGACAAGCGCGGGATTGGTTGCCCCGTAACGCGCGACCATCCCGCACAGCGAGGCGCCCAATGCGCCCACAAAGGCGCTCGCGCTGCCGCCACCGGGAACGGGCTCGCGCGCGGCCAGCGCCTCGGCAAAATCGCGACAGGTCTTGTCCATCATTTCTTGGCTCATACGCATGCACCTTCAAGTCGTATACATCGGTCGGGTGGCAGCCGCCGACCAACCGCATCAATCACGTAATGGTGCTAAGTCTAGCCCATAAGCACACGAGCGTCAGCGCACCTGGCCATCGCGGATTTCTATGGCACGCGATAGGCGGCGACAACGCAAGCATGGGACACATGGCCCACCTTTCGAGACTCTCTGGCAGCGCAAACCGGGGCATACCTATAAGTAAGGAGCCCGTTGGGGCACGGCTGCGCAACGACCACAAACCACGAACGGAGGTATCAACGCGCCCATACAACCCACGCACAAAGACATCCGCCGCAAACGGAAACAAGGCCCCAGCAGCATGCGGTACCGCGATGTCACCGACAGACAAGGAGGACGCCACCATGAAGAAAAAGACCCTATCGATCCTTTCCCTTTGCATCGCCCTCTTTGCCGCGTTTGCCCTCGTGGGATGCGGCGGGAGCGCTTCGAGCGGAGGCAGCAGCGCATCCAAGAGCGAGGGCAGGGAAAAGGCCCCAGTCGTCGAGAAGACCGACTTTATCTGGTTTAAGGTCGAGATGCCCGAGGGCGTTGGCGTAAGCGACTCCGCCGGCAAGAACGCCGACAGGGTCCAGCTCACCTTCCCCGAGAACGAGAACACCACGGTCGACCGTTTCATCCCCGTTTGGCAAGAGAAGATGACGGCCGAAGAGTCCTTTGCCGAGCAGGCCGAAAGGCATACTGGTACGTTCCAGTGGGAAGACGGCGATCCCGTCGAATACAACGGCAGGACATGGCTCACCGGAACGTGCAAGGACAATGGCGGTACTTATACCTACCTCTTTTCCGACGTCGACACGGGAAGCATCTACATCTTGATAAGGAACGTCGACCTTCACGAGAAAGAAGCTGAGGCGCTCCTCAACTCCATTGAGTTCCCCGATGACATGAAGGCGGCCGTGAGTGAGGCACGCGGCGTCGAGATTTCGAGTATCGAGATCAAGTAGCAAGGGTCCGCGCGCGTCCGCGCACTCGTTCAATTAAAAGCGCGAGAGCCAACCCCGGGGAGAGCCGGCAGCATCGGCCCTCCCCTCTTTTGCGCCCGAACATATTGCCACTTAACGGCGCAAATCCGGCCCTCAGAATGGGACACATGGCCCACCCTAGCGAGCCGTCCACGCGTACAGTAAAGGCAGGTAATCCATGGGCGGTTACAGATCGAGGAGGACACGACCATGAAAAAGAAGGCCTTTGCGATTCTCACCCTCTGCATCAGTCTCTTTGCCGCAGTTGCCCTGGTGGGCTGCGGTGGCAGCGGCGGCGCTACCGGAAGTGGCGGTGGCGGAGCAGAAAAACCAGCCGTGGATATGAGGACCGACTTCATTTGGTTTAAGGTCGAGGTTCCCGAGGGCGTCGAGATCACCGACGTTGCGGGAGATACTGCCGACAGGGCCCAGTTTAAGTTCACCGAGAGCGAGCATGCCAGCGACCGCTTCATCCCCGTCTTCGATCCTGACAAGAACGCCGATGAACTGTTCGACTACGAGGCAAAGTGGAAGGCCAACTCCGGATGGACCGAGAGCGATCCCGTTAAGTACAACGGCAAGACCTGGCGCAGCGCCTACTTTACGCACTCGGGCGGCGTGACGACCGAGTACTTCACCGACGTTGACGGCGGCAGCGTGTACGTGCGCATCGACAACGTCGAGGAACACAAGGACGCCGTCGAGACCATGATGAAGTCTCTGGAGTTTGCCGATGATATCGCCAAGGCCAAGACCGAGGCCATGGACGTCAAGCTCGACGATATCGAGATCAAGCGCTAAGCGACTGGCGAGCGCAACGGGAAACACGGTCGCAGTGCAAACAAGCGACGGTACCCCAGCGCTTCGTACCCAGGGAGGGCCGGTAAGCCGACCCTCCCCATTCTTATGCCGGTAGCCGACGAACGCAGGATGCCGGGCTCCAAAACCATCCCAGACGTGATAACAGCACAAATAGACAAGTGCCCCAACACGTCCGCCCGCCGATTTATAGCGCCGCGCAGGCAATTTAAACCGGCGTCTTTAAACATCTGGGCAGTATAGTGACCAAAACAAGTGCATAACCGCACCCTGCGAACGGAGGAGATATGACCGAACACCATGCCATCAGCCGCCGAGCGTTTACGCTGGGCCTAGGGCTTGCGGCGTTGTCACCACTTGCAAGCCTGCCTGAAACCGCAGCGCCGGGCATTCCCCTGCGAACGGCATTTGCAGACAACACACCCGCACCGTCGGACAGCCTCGACAATTTCGTCATTCGCCTTCGCCCCGCGGGCTATTTTCGCACCGCGAGCGTCAACCAAGACGGCAACGTTCGCGGCAACGTCTGCCACCTGTTTAACGACGGCACGTCCAGCAAGCTCATCCTTGAGAACGTAACGACCAAGAATGACGATACAAACTGGTATGCTATCCGCACCTTGCTCAATTTCGAAGAGCATAAAAAGACGGGCTACAGCATTTGGTCGGTCGACGACGACTCGGACAAAGATGGAAAGGTCATCCACGTATGGGGCGGCGAGTATGACAACAAGCCCAGCCGCGCTTTTGCGTTCGAACGTCAATCAAACGGAACCTATATCATTCGAGACCGCACGGTCGAGAAAGAAACCGAGAAAAAAGACATTAAGTACCTGGCAATAGAATCGGACGGCAAAGACCAGGACAACAATAAGATCTGCCATAAGAGTAAGAGCATTCCGTGGGAGCTAGAACTTGTCGGTTACGACATGGGCAAGATCAATACCACAGTTAGAAGTATCGACTGGACCACGTATAGCAGCTACGTCGACGGACCATGCTGGATGAAATACGTCGACGACAACAAATACCTCGACGAGCTGAGTATCCCGGGCACGCATGATTCGGGCACCTGCAGCGTGGACAACGACACCGAGCCCCAATCCTCACAAGCAAAGTGCCAGCAGGATTACATCCCGACGCAGTTGCTCGAAGGCATTCGCTATTTTGATATCCGACTTGGAAAGAACAACGAGAACGGCGACCCCGGTATCGACCATGGAAGATGCTACCTGCTCAAAAAAGACGGGGGCTTTATGCATCTCTCCGATGTCATCGGTTACTTCAAAACATTTTTGAACGAAAACCCGTCAGAAGCGCTCATCATGCTTGCGTCACGAGGCAACGACGAGGCTACCGACGAAAGCGTTACGACGGCTTTCGCCAAGGTTATGCACGATAATCCCGATCTGTTCTACACGTCGAGCCGAATCCCCACACTGAACGAGGTGCGCGGAAAGATCGTCCTGCTGCGTCGATTTGTACTCGCCGGCAACAGCGTAAGCAGCCACACGTGGGGCCTCGATCTCACCCAATGGGACGACAAAATCAAGGCGCATTCCGGGCAGTCGATGTGCCTCGTCCAAGACGCGCGAGGCTTTGAGACTACGGGCAATGCGGGCGACAAAGAGCCCTATTGCACCAAGGTATACGCCCAGGACCATTTTGAATGCACCGGAACCGACAAGATTAGCTGGGTCGATATGGCGCTGCGAGAGACGACCAATCTCACGCGCAACAAGGTGGACGTCGAGGACAATGATGGCGCCAAGGTGCAAGTCCTGGAACGCTGCTGGTCTATCAACTACACCAGTTGCACGAATTACAAACAAGGAAGCAATCCTTTTACCGCGGCGCGAGTGGTCAACGAGCATCTGTACAAGAGCCAGTACATCAATCCCAGCGGCAGCGATAAAACAAAGTCAGATTGCCTCAAGCACGTTGGCATTATCGCGTCCGACTTTGTCGATTCGGCACTGGCCCGGAGCATCTACCAACGCAATTACGACGCGAAGCACAAGCCAACAGTTTCATGCTGCCTCCCGGACCGCATGCACATGACGTATGGAGACTCGCTGAGCGATGCCTCGCTCCAAGATGGCAAGACCGTTGGCGAGGGCCATTTCCGCCTTGTCGACAGCAGCAACGTACTCAACGTAGCAGCCTCGGGACATGCGTTTGCCATCGAATATGTGGATGTCGACGCCCTGGGCAACGAGACTGTTACGGGGCTGCAGGGCCCTGTGCCCATCGATATCGATCCACGTGCGCTGACGCCCCATTTTGAGGGACTCGAAGGCCTTAAGGCCGGCGAAGACGTGCGCGCCAAGATTGCGGCATCACTCGAGGGCAAGCTCGAAACCGATGCCTGCACGGCCCAGCTCGAGTTTGTGCACGACGCGAACGGCGCTCCGGGCACAGCAATGGCCGAGGGCGAAACATTTGCCGCAGGAACGTACTGGGTGCGCGTGAACGGTCTCTTGGGCAACGCGGCGCAGAACTACACGCTCGCCAGCGACGGAGCCGCAAGCTTTACTGTGACGACTTCGGGCAACGCGGGCGACACTGGCAACGGTACCGGCGGCGGCAACGGCAACGATGCCGCCACGGACAGCGCCGACAAGAACGGCAAGGGCAACAAGAGCAAGGGCTCGGGCGAGAAGCTCGCCGGCACGGGCGACGGCTCTGGCATCGCCGCCGGGCTCGCCGCTGCCGCCGTGGCGACGACAGTCGCCGGCGCAGCAATGCTTGCCAGTGACCGCGAAAACGCTGGGGACGACAACGAATAGGCAAGCCCGCCTTTTAGACACATCGACTCAATCGGGGGCGCAGGACACCGTTCTGTGCCCCCGATTTTTACCTCGGCCCGAACGCCGACGTCGGCTACATCACCATGTTCAGCGCGTTCACAAATTCCTGGGCCTGGGAGCGGCTGCTCAGGCTAAAGACACAGGCAGTCAACAGCCTGTTGCGCAGAAAAACGTCGCGACCCTTGATCCTGCTGACCCCCGTGATGTCCTTAAGGTAGACAATCTCGGTGTGCTTGCCGCCGAAAGTGCCCTTCTTGAGCACCTCGATGCGGTTAGGGTAGATCTTGACGTCTTTAAACCCGCCCGAACCTTTGTCCTGGAACAGCAAAGTGTTGTTGTCCATGCGTGTCACTCCCATGGGGTTCGCTAAAACTGCCTCTATGGTCACATTTTAGTCACTTCGGGAATCCTGCACGAAGGCGCTAGGCGACATTGAAATTCGAGTCCGCGCGAGGCTTTAAACTAAATGCAATAAAGATGCATTCCACAAGAGGAAAGTGGGGCGACAGTGATGGGCGAACTGGTAAACCGTGGAGAATCGGCAATCGTGCCAGAAGTTTTTTACAAGCAGGTTTCCTCGATTCTCAACGCCGCTCGCGACAAGGCCTATACCGCCGTTAACTTTGCGATGGTTGAGGCGTATTGGGAGATCGGCAAGAGCATTGTTGATGAGCAGGGCGGAGAGGAGCGCGCCAAGTATGGAGAGGCGCTGCTCAAGGCCCTCGCAATCAGACTTACCAAGGATTTTGGTAAAGGTTTTGAAGCAAGAGAGCTGCGTAAAATGCGTCAGTTCTATCTTGCATTTCCAATTCGGGACTCACTGCGTCCCGAATTGAGTTGGACACATTATCGCAGGTTAATACGCATTCCTGACCCCGAAGCTCGCACCTGGTACATGAACGAATGCGCCGATTCTCGCTGGAGCACGCGTCAGCTCGAGCGCCAGATCAACACCATGTTCCGCGAGCGCCTGCTTGCCAGCAAGGACAAGGAGGCCGTCACCCAGGAAATCCAAAAGAGCGCCCCGGCTCGTCGCCCCGAGGATATCATCCGTGACCCATATGTACTGGAGTTTTTAGGTTTCTCGGACGATACTGCGTTTCGCGAGAGCGATCTAGAGCAGGCGCTCATCACGCATCTTCAGAAGTTCCTGCTGGAGCTTGGCCGTGGTTTCGCTTTCGAGGCGCGCCAAAAGCGCATCACCTTTGATGGGCGCCATTTCTATATTGACCTTGTGTTTTACAACTATCTGATGCGCTGCTTCGTGCTCATCGACCTTAAGACCGATGACCTTACGCATCAGGACCTTGGCCAGATGCAAATGTACGTGAACTACTACACGCGCGAGCTCATGAACGAAGGCGACAACCCGCCCATAGGCATTGTTCTCTGCGCAGACAAAAGCAATTCGATTGTCGAATACACGCTGCCCAAAGACAACGACCAAGTGTTTGCCGCCAAATATCTGCCGTATCTTCCAAGCAAGGAGGAGCTGGCACACGAGCTGAGCGCCGAGTACCGCGCCATCAACGAAGCAACGAATGGCGAAGCGCAAGGGTAACAGCACAGTGCGACCAACACCGCCGCAGCCGTCGCAGGCATACTCGCGGTTGTGACGCACGCTACGAAACAATACCGGTCATGGACGCCGGCGATGACATCCTTGCCGTGGCTGGCAAGCGTGACCCGACAGGTAAAAACGCGACCTTCGTCTGATGTGGGCCCATTGGCTGCCACAGAAAAGGGCCGGTTGCAGCCGGCCCTTTAGACGATAGCACCTGCGTTGCCCGCGCTTCCGAAGTGTGACTAGCTGAGGAGCGGGTTCCGCGGCACAACCTGATTTTACCCAGCGAGACGGCTCTTTTGCAGCCGTTCCACTGTTTATTTACATCTACTTCCTGTTAAACGACCGGACAGTAGCTCGCGTTCCCCTACTTCCCAAAAATCGCCGCTAACAAGCCCTTGCGTTTGGGCTTTTCCTCTCGGTAGGAGCCCTCGGCCGCGGCTGCCACCTGCCGCGGCTGTTCGCCACCCCCGCGGCGCACGATCTGGTATAGGAACGGCGATTTAACGTATTTGACCTCGATAGGCGTGGCGTGCACGGTGCTTTCGTTCGACAGATGCAGGCTCGGGTTGAGCGGCGCCACGATATGCGTCTCGCGCTTGTCGCTAAACACCACCGCGGCCGCGCGACCCGTCTGGCCGTTCACGGCGATGCGCACCTGTTCGCCGTCGCGACTGTCCGTTGCTGGGCGATCGACAAAGTAGACCGGCACAATCACCAGACCGTCTTTGTGCTTGCGGGCCTTGCGTGCCCACGTGCGGATGCTCTTTTTATTGAGCCCCAGGGTCGCCTCGGCATCGTTGCCCGCAACGTCGAGCGCCAGCTTGTCAATGACCACCTGGTCCTTGGTGGACGCATCGACGGAGACGACGCGGAAGTCGCCTTCCTGCATGGCGGGATCGAACGGCCCCACCTTGGCAAAGTCCCACGGCTCTAGAATGCCCATGAGGCGAACGTCCAAATAGTTGGCCCTGGGATATGCCCAATCGAGTACCTCGTAGTACACCAGGGTCTCCTTGCTCAGGCCCTTGCCCGGGAAGGACGCCATCATGCGCAGGTCCGCGAGCGCCATGGGGAAATAGAAGAGCATCATATCGTTTTGGATCGCATCTTCCACATCGTGTCCCGCAAAGGCATCCGGGTACTGACGCACCAGTTGCAGCGCGTTGGCACGCGCCTGCTGTGGGGAAATCTCACATGGAATACCCTGCTCGGGAACGTATTCGGCGCCCACGCCCATGGTCAGGCGCTTGCTAAACGTCCCCGGCTTGAGCAGGTCGGCCACACCAATCTTATTGCCGCACGATGGGCACTCGAATACGCGCTGGGTCGACTCGCCCTCAAAGGACGCGCCGCAGAAGGGGCAGGGAATGCTCACGTGCGTGGCCTCTTGGAATTCCTGCGCCGTCCCGCGATCCTCCCACAGCAGATGCTCCAGAACCGACTGATTGCGCCAGTGCGAATTGAAGAAATACCAGTCCGGGTCCTCCGGACGTTCGAGCTGCGAGACATGCGTGAGCTTGAGCAACCCGTCAACCACCGTCAGCGGTGTATGGCGAATGCCCAAAGCGCTCTTAGGCTCCCCAGCGTCCGCTTGCCACGGGACGACCGTTCCGCAATAGGCACATTCAAAGCTGCGCTTTGCCTGGTGCGAATACATGGGGCCGCCGCAGTTTTGGCATTTAATGGCAAACATCTCGTCCATGGAAACGTCCTCCTTTGCACAGGGGCTATCGACATTAAGTATGTCGAGCAAATCGGCGCGTGCCCATACCCATGTGGCCCAAAATGGAACACCCGGACGGACGAGAAGGCGCAGCGGGCTCGAAGCCGCGCGGACAGCCGCTCGTCTCCGCCCCGTGCCCGTTAGCGCTGGCAGACCATTGCTGCATTTTCTGAGCATCGGCCCGCGACGCGTCCGTGCGAGCTACACTATCCCCTTAAACACGATTGTGAGGACGACCGCTATGCTATTTGTAAATCGGCTGGTGCATACGCTTGTTCCCGGCAGCGAGAGCGAGCCGGTCGATACCTCCTGCCGCACCAACGCAGGGTTTGCCGCAAGCCTCATATGCATTGGGCTCAACATCACCTTGTGCCTGGCCAAGGGCATCGCCGGCCTGCTCGCGGGCTCTGTCTCGCTTATCGCCGACGCCTTCAACAACCTCTCCGATGCCTCGAGCAACATCGTGAGCCTGCTCGGATTCCGCCTTGCCAGTCGCCCAGCCGACGAGGGACACCCTTACGGCCACGGCCGCTACGAGTACCTGGCAGGGCTATTTGTCGCCGTCCTCGTTTGCGCCGTCGGCATCAACCTGATCCTGGAGTCGATCACCAAGATCATCAAGCCCTCACCCACCGCCTACACACTAGTCTCCATGGCCGCGCTCATCGCATCCATGCTCGTCAAATTCTGGATGGCGGCGTTCAACCGCACACTGGGCAACCGCATCGACTCCGAGACGCTCATCGCCACAGCGCAGGACTCCAAAAACGACGTCATCACCTCGGGATCGGTCCTGGTGGCAGCGCTTATCTCACAGACAACCGGCGTTGACCTCGACGGCTGGGCAGGCCTGGGCGTGGGCATCTTCATCTGCATCAGCGGCATGGGCCTCGTGCGCGACGCCATCAGCCCGCTACTGGGACAAGCGCCCGACCCCAAGCTCGTCCAGGAGATTCGCGACAAAATCATGTCGTATCCGCAGGTTCTGGGCACGCACGATCTGATGGTGCACGACTACGGCCCCGGTCGCCAGTTTGCCAGCGCACACGTGGAGATGCCCGGCGAGGGCGATGCGTTTGAGCACCACGAGATTCTGGACACCATCGAGCACGATATCAAGCATCAGATGGGTATCGACATTACGCTGCATTGCGACCCCATCGCGACAACCGGCGACGATCTGCGCGGCTGGGTCAAGCGCGGCATCATGCAGATCGACCCCGCACTTTCCATCCACGACCTGCACGAGCACGACGGCTTCGTCTCGTTTGACCTGGTGCGCCCCGACGGTTTTGACATATCCGACGAGGAGCTGCTGGAACTCGTCACGCGCATCGTGCACGAGCGCCGGCCCGATGTCTCGTGCGTCGTCACGTTTGACTCGGGCTTTAGCTCGCCCGACCGCCCGGCCGAGCGGCTGTAATCGGCAGCAAAACGGGACGCAGGACCGCCGACCAACGCGCATGTGCGCCCGGTCACGCGATCCTGCGTCCCGTTTTTATTTGCTCTGCCAGGGCTCTAGCCGCTCGACCGCTAGTTCCCCTGCGCGCCCGAAATGCCGTTTTGCAGGGCATCCCAAGCGTTCGTTGCCATGTCGCCCAGGTTCTGCGCGGTGTCGCCGAGATTCTGAGCCGTATCGCCCAGTTGCTGGGCCTTATCCCCCAGCTCCTGAGCCTTGTTGCCCAGGTCCTCCAGCGTGTTTGAGCTCGAGCTGTCCGTGGTGCCCCGGTCGCCGGACGCGTTACCCGACGAGCCGTCCTTGCGCGTAAGCTGAACCTCCAGGTTGCCGTTGTCGTTATAGTAGGCAGACGTCACGACCCAGTTGGCATCGACGACGGGCGTCGAGCCGTCATCAGTCAGGATCACGGCATTCGAGAGGTCGGCTCCGCGCGACTTGAGGAGCTTCTTGGCGTTGGACCAGTACTGCCCCGGGATATCGCTCAGGTCAACGACACTGGACTGAGCGGCCTCAGTTTGCTCGGCCTGTGTGCCAGTCGAGGCGCCCCGCTTGTTGAGCATGCCCGACACGATGGCAAACACGACCGACAGTGCAAAGAAGATCGCCAGCACAATCAGGATCTTCTTGATCACACTCGACGAACGCGATGGCTTTTTTTCCTCGTCCTCGCCATACTGCGGAATCGACTTGGGATACTCACGATACGGCTCGCGCGACTCATAGCGAGGCTGCGCCGTGCGCGGCATATACGTCGTCTGCTGAGGCTGTGGAATGGGATTCTGCGACAAATCGTTGTAAGGATCCGGCGCAGAACTGGCATAAGGCTCCTGCGGTGCGTAATCAAACGGGTCCGGCGCCGCGTTGCCATAGGGGCTTTGCGGAGAGGCGGCATAGGGGTCCTGCGCCGCGTCGCCATAACCCATAACCCGCGTAGGTTCGGCAGAAGGCTGCGTCGCGGCAGGGTCGGCATAGCCAGGGCCGGGCACAACGCGGGTCGCATCGGCACTATTACCCGTCGGCGCGGAGCCGTAGCCACCCATCACGGTCGTCTTATCCTGATCCATGCAACGATTCCTTTCCGTCGCCCGTAAGCATCAAGTTATCCATGCATTCTACCCGCGCAAAAGCCTATGATGGGCAAAGCCTGTCGGTATCTACAAGACATGCGCGGTCCCCAAGGGATCAAAAAGCCCCGCCGGGCCTTGGTGGGCGCGGCGGGGCGGGCAAGCGGCTATATGTAGCAGGCTTAGAACAGGCCGGTGATGTTGCCGTCGTTGTCGACGTCGATGTTCTCGGCAGCGGGGACCTTGGGCAGGCCCGGCATGGTCAGAACGCTGCCGGTCAGCGCGACCACAAAGTGGGCGCCGGCAGAAACCTTGAGCTCACGTACCGTGATGCGGAAGTTCTCGGGAGCACCGAGGGCCTTGGCGTTGTCGCTAAAGCTGTACTGGGTCTTGGCCACGCATACCGGCAGGTTGCCAAAGCCGTTCTCACGCAGCTCGGCGAGCTGGCGCTTGGCAGCCGGCGTAAAGTCGACGCCGTCGGCGCGATAGACCTTGGTGGCAACAGCCTCCAGGGCGTCGGCCACATCGGCACCGTCCTCGTAGGCAAACTTGAGCTCGCTCGGCTGCTCGATCAGGCGCATAACCTCATCGGCCAGGTCGAGCGCGCCCTCGCCACCCTTAGCCCAAACCTCGGACAGCTTAACGTTAACGCCGAGCTTCTGGCACTCGGACTCGATGAGCGCAAGCTCTGCCTCGGTGTCCGTCGGGAAGCGGTTGATGGCGACCACGCAGGGCAGACCGTAGACATTCTGAATGTTGTCGACGTGGCGCAGCAGGTTGGGCATGCCGGCCTTGAGGGCCTCGAGGTTCTCGTCGTTGAGGTCGGCTTTGGCAACGCCGCCGTTGTACTTAAGCGCACGAGCGGTGGCGACGATCACGACAGCACTGGGGCGAACGCCCGTCATGCGGCACTTGATGTCGAGGAACTTCTCAGCACCCAGGTCGGCGCCAAAGCCTGCCTCGGTAATGGCGACATCGCCAAAGCGCATGGCCATACGCGTGGCCATGATGGAGTTACAGCCGTGGGCGATGTTGGCGAAGGGACCGCCGTGGACAAACGCGGGCGTACCCTCGAGCGTCTGAACCAGGTTAGGCTTGAGCGCATCCTTAAGCAGCGCAGCCATGGCGCCCTGAGCCTTGAGGTCGCGGGCGCGAACGGGCTCGCCAGCAAAGCTGTAGCCGACGACGATCTCGCCCAGGCGCTCCTTGAGGTCGTTGATGCTCGTGGACAGGCACAGGATTGCCATGACCTCGGAGGCAACGGTGATATCGAAGCCGTCCTCGCGCGGCACGCCCTGAGCCTTGCCGCCAATGCCGTCGATAACATGGCGCAGCTGGCGGTCGTTCATGTCGACGACGCGCTTCCAGGTGATGCGCTTGACGTCAATACCGAGCTGGTTGCCTTGCTGAATATGGTTGTCGAGCATGGCAGCCAGCAGGTTGTTGGCGGCACCAATAGCATGGAAGTCACCGGTAAAGTGCAGGTTGATGTCCTCCATGGGGATGACCTGCGCCCAGCCGCCGCCGGCGGCACCGCCCTTGACGCCAAAGACGGGGCCGAGCGAAGGCTCGCGCAGGGCCACAGCGCTCTTGACGCCGCGACGGCGCAGGCCATCGGCCAGACCGATGGTCGTAGTGGTCTTGCCCTCGCCGGCGGGCGTGGGGTTGATGGCGGTCACGAGGACGAGCTTGGCCTGGTGATCGGTCGGCTCGTTGAGCAGTGAATAGTCGACCTTAGCCTTGTCGAAGCCGTACGGAATCAGGTGCTTTACGTCGACGCCGGCGTTCTTAGCCACCTCGGTAATGGGCAGCGGCGTGACGGAACGTGCGATTTCGATGTCAGTAGGCATGGGCGGTCCTTTCGTTACCGGATGAGAAAAAGACCAATTCAGCATAGCACGGGCACGCAATAGTAAAACACCCGTAACCGATGAATGGCGATATGTTTATCCAATGCTCAGCGATAGCCTACAGACCAGCCAAAACAAACCCGTCTCTAAACGGCTGGCTCGATACCCAAATGCTCAAAGGTGCGAAGCGTTGCCTGGCGGCCCTGAGGCGTGCGAATCATCAAGCCGCACTGCAGCAGATAGGGTTCGTAGACATCCTCGAGCGTACCCGGGTCCTCGCCCACCGCGCTGGCAAGGGTCGTCAGGCCCACGGCACGTCCGGAGAACGTCTTGGCAAGCGTCTCTAAGATGCGAATGTCCATCCAGTCCAGACCAAGCTCATCAATCTCGAAGAACTCGAGCGCCTGACGGCAAATATCAAGCTCAATAGGCCCGTTACCGCGTACCTGCGCATAGTCGCGCACACGCTTGAGCAGACGGTTTGCGAGGCGCGGCGTACCGCGCGAGCGCGAGCCGATCTCGAGCGCGCTCGGATGGTCTATCGTCACGCCCAAGATGGTCGCCGAGCGCGTCACGATCTGGGCGAGCTCCTCGACCGTGTAGTAGTCCAGGCGATACGAGATGCCAAAGCGATCGCGCAGCGGGCCCGTGAGCATGCCCGAACGGGTCGTGGCCGCCACCAGCGTAAACTTAGGGATATCCAGGCGAATCGAGCGCGCAGCCGGACCCTTGCCGATCACGATATCGAGCGCAAAGTCCTCCATAGCGGGATACAGAACTTCCTCGACCGAACGGTTGAGGCGGTGAATCTCGTCGATAAACAGCACATCACCCGGCTGCAAGTTAGTCAGGATGGCCGCCAGGTCGCCGGTGCGCGCAATGGCCGGGCCGCTCGTCGTCTTAATCTGAGCGCCCAGCTCGTTGGCGATAACCGTAGCCAGCGTGGTCTTGCCCAGACCCGGAGGGCCCGAAAAGATCACGTGGTCGAGCGTCTCGCCGCGGCTCTGCGCCGCCTCGATGAGCACGCGCAGACTCTGTTTGATGTGCTCCTGACCGCAGTAGTCGTCCAGGCGCTGGGGGCGCAAGGTGCGGTCGACATCGAGGTCCTCGGGCGTCAGCTCCGAGCCCACCATGCGCTCACCGTGTGCCATGGATGCCGCCGGCGAGTTGCCGGGCGTCGCCCACAGGTCCTGAGAGTCATCGGCTTCCCACATCACGCATCCATTCCGAGTCGCTTAAGCGCAGCGCCGAGGAGGTCCTCGACACGCATATCCTGCCCATCATACCCGCTCAGGGCAACATCGGTCTCCTGCGGGCTAAAGCCCATGGAAAGGAGCGCCGCACGGGCGTCATCGATCACCGAAGGAGTGGCGGCGGGAACCGGCATCGCAATCTGGCCGGGAATCACGTCGACCGGCACAAAGCCCTTGTCCTTGGCAAAGGTGCTCTTGAGTTCCAAGATGAGGCGCTGCGCTGTCTTTTTGCCCACACCGGGCACCTTGGCCATGCCCTTGTCATCCTCGGCCATTACCAGGGAATACAGCTGCCCCACGGTATAGGTGGAGAGCACGGCGAGCGCCAGGCGCGGACCGACGCCCGAGACGGACACGAGCCGATCAAACATCGTGCGCTCGTCCTTGGAGGCAAAACCAAAGAGCGTCATGGCGTCCTCGCGCACCTGCATACGGGTATAAAGGCGTACCTCGCCGCCGGGCGTAGGCAGCGTGGCGGCAGTGCTGCCCGAAATACCAAGCTCAAAGCCCACGCCCGATACATCGACGACGGCCGAGCTCATCGTGGCCTCGACAAGCGTTCCATGGAGCTGGGAAATCATCAGTATCCGGTTCCTCTCTGTTGATAGAACTCGCCGCCGGTAAGCGCCCGGGTGCGGCTGAGGTTAACGTGGCAGATAGCGCAGGCCAGAGCATCGGCGGCATGGTCGGGATGCGGGTCGTGATCGAGCTGCGTGAGCGTGCGCACCATGTAGGCGACCTGCCGCTTATCTGCGGCACCGGTGCCCACCACAGCCTGCTTGATCTGCATAGGCGTGTACTCGCCGATCTCGAGCGCGCATTCCGAAAGCGCCACGAGTGCAGCACCGCGGGCATGCGCCGTAGGAATGGCCGAGCGAACGTTGGCGCCAAAATAGATGCTCTCGATGGCGGCGGTATCGGGGCGGTAGCGCTCCACGACACCCTTGAGGTCGCGGGCGATATGCGACAGGCGCACCGCGAGCGGGCTGCCCGCGCTGGTCTCGATACAACCGTAGGCACGGCAACGAACCTCGCCACGCCGCTCCTCGATAATCCCCCAGCCCGTATGGGCCAAACCGGGGTCGATACCCAAGATAACCAAGCCGACCTCCCCTCGTCACAAGTACAGCACAAGACAAGGCCCCGCGCACCATTCACGAACGTCTGTTCTAGAATAACACAACCTGGGAAGCATAAGCCAAGCAAGGTTGAATCGCAGGTTGAACATACGCCAGCGAGCGAGTCCCTGCCGTGGCAAGGTGTCGCGAAAGAGGAGTGCCGCGTACTTCTGTACGCAAGCGACGGTTTGAGCGGCAGATTGCCCGGCAGGGGCTCGCGCAGCGTCGACTCGTTACGCGGTTTGGCAAAACCGCGTAACCTTTTTAGTTCTGCGAGAAGAATGGGAACTGTCGGGGATCAACCGGCGGGTGCGGCATCGGACCTCCCTGCGGTCCACCCTGGCCGCCCATCATCTTATCGATGGCGTCCTGGACCTCGCCCTCAAACTTCTTCATACCCTCATGCAAACGACGCTGACCGTCCTCGGAGCGCAGCTCTTCCATCTGCTCGGGCGAAATACCCAACAGCTCGCCTAATAAGCCCATCATCTCGCCGCGCATACGGTCACTCGTATCGTCGTCGGCAAAACGGCGCACCTCGGCGCGCGCCAGCGAATCAACCGCCATGCGCTCCTTACCGTTGAGCCCCAGATCGGACCACGCAAGCATGTACGGCCAGGCGCGTTCGGCAAACGAACGGGCCGAAACGATCGGCGCCGTCGGTAGCATGCGACGAGCAGCCTCACCTTGGCGCACGAGCATCAGCAGCAGCGAGCAGGCCTCGGGCTTGGCGGCGGCCATCGGGATGTCATCAAAGGGGCGGTTGCGGTCCACGTGCGACTCGAGCGCACCATCGACCTCGCCCGGCTCAAGCCCGCCCAGCAGCTGCGCCGCGCGATCGAGCATATCAACCGGGCCGGCGAGCGCCGAGAGTGCCTGCGCCAGCACGCGATCCATGCAATCCTCTACCGCGTTGAGCGTCACGAGCTCTTGGGGCACCACGGCCGAGGTGCGGTTGCGCACGCGTGCCACAAACTCGAGCGTCGACAGATACACGTCGCCAAAGGGCGCAAAATCGCCCTGGTAGCCGCCGGACAGCGCGGGCGCCGCCAGTGCATACTCAGTCTTGGAAAGCGGGCTCAACGCCATGGCGCCCAGCTCGAGCGCCGTATCCTCGAGCATCAGGCCCAGCGCGCGCGAACGCAGGCGCTCGGCATCGCCCGCCGACACGTCGCGGTCGAGCACGCGCTCCGCATCCGGCGCATCGCGCTCGACGGTGCGAATGTGCAGACACTCAGCAATTGAGCGAACAGCAGAACAGCGGGCGGCCTCGGCCTCCTCCTGCGCCGGCGTAAAGATGCGGTTGCGCCCCAGCACTAAGCCAATTACGTTACGAGGACCCAAGGCATCGACGGCAAGCGCTGCCAACAGGGACGACGGCAAATCGCCCTCGAGCGCCACCACGGCACGCGACGCACCGCGGGCGCGGGCATTGTCGCGCACGGCAAGCACCAGCGCCTGCCACAGCCACTCCTCGGAGCGAAACTGGGGCAGCTCATGGTCCTCCAGAGCATCGAGCATCACGCCGCGCTGAATCTCCTGAACCAGCAGGCTCTCCTCAAAGCACGGCGCCTGGGCCACCACGCGACCGCAATCGTCGAGCACAAACGACCCACCGGTATACACCGACTCGTCATAGGCGCCGACCGGAGCCATGCAGGCAAACCACACGCTGCGCTTGGAGGCGATCTTGCGGTAGGCACCGCTGCGCACGGCGGCGACGGCGGCGGTCTCGCGATCGGTCATGTCAAACGCGTTAAACTGGAAATAGGTAATGAGGTCGACACCGGTCGGCAGCATCTCGAGCTCGCGGTCCAGGTCAAACACCACGGCGATACGCACGCCGTCCACGTCAAACACCGGAGGCGCCCAACGCGCGTCGTTGCTCTCGCCACGCTGCAGGGCAATACTTGCGCGCGCAGGCACCACGCGACCATCCTTAAGCATCATGTAGTCGAGCAGGGGCTGGCCCTCAAACGAAACCGCCGCGGGCACGATGCAGACCATATCGAGCTCTTGGATACGCTCGGCAACACCGGTCAGGCCTGTCAGCATGTCGTGCTCAAAGTCGGCAGTGCCCACCAGGCCGCCGGGCAGAGCGCCCATAAAGAGCGGAGCCGGGACGCACAGTACGCGCGCCCCGCGCTCATGTGCCAGGCGAGCCTGGTCCTCGATGCGGCCGCAAATGCCCTCAATATCACCCAGGCGCATATCGATCTGTGCAAGTGCGAGCTTCATGGCCCAGCCCTTTCCGTCGTAAATCGTCGTTGTCGTAGTAAAAGCGCCGGCCGCATAATGCAGCCGGCGCTCGCATGTGCATATGCTAGCTATGATACCCCGAGCGGGGGCGCGCTCCTAGAACGTCGCGGACCACAGCCCATGCAGGTTGCAGTAGGCATAGACGGTACCGGTCTTGGAGCCGCCAGCGAAAAACGTCGTGGGCTTCATGCCGGGCTCAAGGTAATGGACCTCCAGGCGGCCCTCGGCCTCAAGCGCAATCCACTCGATGTAGTGCTCGGGCAGCATGGGGTGCTCCGTCGAGCCCACGCGCGCGCGAATGACGTGGCCATCGCGCTCGATTTCGACAACAGGCACATGCTTCTCGTGCGCCGCATCCTCGGTGTTCGCCGTCAGCTCCGTGCAGCCGGCAGGGGTCGCAACGCCGTCGCCAAGGGCGGCAACGAGCTTGCCGTCGGAGTCCTTAAAGAATTTCGCCATGATGTTCTCCTTTGCTGATGCGCCAATATTCCTGATGCTTCTTATGCCCAAAGGCAGACGAACCATCCACGGCGTTGCAAATGAACACATAACGGGCGAGGCAAGCGGTCGGGTCAGGACGAATCGATGACCTGGCCCGACCCGGCAGTCTCATCCCGCGCGAAGCTAGCGACCGTCGCCACCGAGCAGCGCCAGAACATCCTCGCGGGTAAACAGCGCCGACGAGATGCCGTCGCCGCCGAGTACGCTGTTGACCAGGTCGCGCTTGGACTCCTGCATCTGCATAATGCGTTCCTCGATCGTGTCCTTGGCGATGAGCTTGTACACGGTCACGGTATGCTGCTGGCCAATACGGTGTGCACGATCAGTTGCTTGGTCCTGCGCCGCCACGTTCCACCACGGGTCGTAGTGGATGACCACGTCGGCAGCCGTCAAGTTAAGGCCCACGCCGCCCGCCTTGAGCGAAATCAAAAAGACCGGAACCTCGCCCGCTTGGAACTGCGCGACCATCTTGGCGCGGCTCTCCTTAGACGAAGCGCCCGTGAGCTTAAGGAAGGCGATGTCCTCCTTGGCCAGGCGCTTACCGATAATATCGAGCATACCCGTAAACTGGCTGAACAACAGGATGCGATGTCCGCCGTCGAGTGCGCCGTGCACGAGCTCCATGCACGTATCGAGTTTGGCGCTCCCCGCCTTGTAATCCTCGTAGTGCAGACGCGGGTCGCAGCAGATCTGGCGCAGCTTGGTGAGCTCGGCGAGCACCTTGAGCTTGTCCTTCTTAAACTCGGATGCCTCGCGATGCTGCACCTGTTGGGCGATGCGGTCCTGGTTGGCCAGGTAGAGTTTGCGCTGCTCGCCGGTGAGCTGCGCCATGACCGTATCCTCGATCTTCTCGGGCAGGTCGGCCACCACGTCTTCCTTGACACGGCGCAACACAAACGGCGACACGAGCGCTTGCAGGCGAGCGGCACTGTCGCCCTCGGCATGCTCGACCGGGCTTTCGAAGCGCTTGGCAAACGACTCGCGCGTGCCGAGCAGGCCCGGCATTAAAAAGTCGAAGATGCTCCAGAGCTCGGATAGGCGGTTTTCGATGGGCGTGCCCGTCAGGGCAAAGCGCACGCCGGCAGGCAGGCGCTTTGCGGCGCGCGCCACCTGGGTGAGCGGGTTTTTAATGTACTGGGCCTCATCGAGCACCACGCGGGCAAAGTCCCGCTCGGCATACTCGTCGATATCGCGGCGCATGAGGTCATACGACGTCACGACCACGTTATGCTCGTCGGCGCCTGCTATCTGCACGCGGCGTTGAGCCTTGGCGCCCACGATGGCGCACACATCCAGCGAGGGCGCAAAGCGCTCCAGCTCGGCAGTCCAGTTGTACACGAGTGAGGCCGGGCATACCACGAGCGTGGGCTTGTTGTCCCCCGCCTCCACGCGCACCAGGATATGCGCGATCATCTGGAGCGTTTTGCCCAGGCCCATATCGTCGGCCAAGATACCGCCGAGGCCCAGATGCTCAAGCGAGCCGAGCCACTGGTAGCCGTCGACCTGGTAGCCACGCAGCGTGGCCTTGAGCGAGGCGGGTACCGTAAAGTCCATCTTGCCGAGCGTGTCCAGGCGCTCGACGGTACGGCGGAACGCAGCGTCGCGATCGGCCTCGAGCGCGGGCGTGCGCGCGAGCATGCTATCGACGAACAGGGCGCTCGATGCGGAAAGCGACACGCCGTCGAGCAGGTCGACGGCATCGACGCCCAGGTCCTTGGCGAGGCCAAACGCGGCTCGAGCGCCCTCGTCCAGGCGAATGATGTCGCCGGACGTAAGGCGCGCAAACGTTTGATGGCGCTTATAGGAGTCGAGGTAGATGGCAAGATCTGCCGCCGAAAGACCGCTCGCGCCCAGTTCAACATCGAGCAGGTTGCTCTTGACGGTGGCACGCACCGAAAGCTTGGGCGCAGGGCGCACCGAGATCTGGCGTAGGTGGTCGCTGAGCATGACCTCGCCCAGCTCGGACAGGGCAGACAGGCCCTCGGTCAGCAAGCAGAACAGGCTCTCGTCGTCGCGCTCCTCAAACGCCAGGCCGCCCTCGTAAAAGTCGAAATACAGGGCCGCCGTGTCCATAACGCGAAACTCTGCTATCTCGTCGCGCGGCGGCACGCCCGGGCGCTGTTCTTCGAAGGGGCTTCCCGGAGCACCCAGGCTAAAGAGATCTGCCGACCAATCGCCGTAGGCCACCGTAATCTTGCAGGTCACAAGACCATCGTCGACGCCAATCGCCATGGCAAAACTCGGCTCGGGCGCCACGGCGTCAAGTACGGCGGGAGCGGTCAGGTCGGTGTAGTCGCGCAAGATGGGCAGCGCCATGCGGCAGAACTCACCCACCTGGTCGGCAGCGATATGGACCGGCGTGCGGCAGGGCAACAAGTGCGATAGGAACGGCGCCGCATGTTGGGCAAACGCCGCGTCGGTACGGCGCGCGCGGCGCGTATCGACCAGATAGGCTGCGTCACCTGCGACAAAGCAGTACGTATCGGCCGGCAGGCGCAAGTCGTAGCTGCCTCCCGCCGCCGGTGCAATCTTGGCGGCAAGGAGCGGCGGGCGCTTAGCCGGGACTTCGCCCTCCCCCTGCGGCGACGGCTCGACCGCCACCTCGTAGGAGCGATGCGTCGTCGTCCCCCGCGACCAAGCAGGCTCAAAGGACATGGTCCTGCCGCGCAGCAGGTCCAGCACGGACACGATGGAATACTCGGATACCGGCAACTGACGCTCGGCAACAAAGCCGCTGCGAGCAAAGTCATACGATGCCGAGCGCGAACTCGTGATGTCGCTCAGGTAGGCGATCGTCATTGCGACAAAGTCGAGCAGCTTTGTCGACACGTCATCGAAAGCCTCGGGTACATGGGCAAACGTAAGCTTCTTGCCATAGGAGAACGTACCACCACGCACATAGGCATCGGCCATGCCGTCGATATCCTTAACCACGTAGGACACCGAACCGCAGCGAATGCGAAACTCGAGCGCCCAGTTAAAGCGATCGGCAAACAGCGGATTGTAGTACGGCACCAGCGAGGGCTCCAGCACCGCTTTGGGCGCATCGGGGTCAATGGTGCCGGCGAGCTTGCGACGCATGGCCGCGAGCTCGTCCATGCGCGCGTCCGAAAGATCGGAAAGCGCCGCCACAAGGCTCGGGCTCGTGGGGACGGGCGCAGGGAAGGGAAAGTTGGGGTTGACCGAAGATGCGCTAGGCGCGGGGCGTGCGGACTGTTTGGATTGTGCGGGCGGTGCCGTAAACGTGCGGACCGGCGTACGCAGGCCCTCGACAGGCTCGGCGCCACTGGCATCCAGATACGCCAACGCCGTGGCGATGGCGTGCTTGCACATGCCGGAATAGCGGAAGGCAGCGGGGCAATCGCAGTCGTAGTCAATAACCTCGTGCTCGTCCATATCGAGCGCCACGTGCGTCTTGTACAGGTCGCCGCGCGAGCCACGCACCGTGCCCTCGATGTTCACGTTTTTGGAGAAGCGCGAGCCGGAGTCCTCAAACGACAGCACGGCACCGTTGAGCATGAGCGAGCGCCCCTTCATAAAGGTGCTGCTAAGCGCCGCCTCCTTACGAAGCGCCTGCACAAACGTCCCCTGCGCCATCACTTCCTCCAATCTCACCCGGGGTAGCTAATTTGGGACGGGGCTATTTTAGCTACCCCCATATGTCGGTTGAGATGCATTCCGACCCCGACTCATTCGCCGTCAGTCAAAGGGTAGCTAAAATAGCCCCGTCCCAAATTAGCTACCCCGCCAACGCCGTCCTTAAATTACCGTCACTCTGCCTTGGTTACCCACAATCGCCTTTGCCTCTGCCAGCAGCGGAATCGAGCGTGCGTTGACCTTGGCCGGCACCTCGGCACGCAGTACGCGCCCGTCCACCTGCTCGATAAAGATCTCCACGCGGTCGCCGCCCGGGTTTGCGGTAAGCACCGTGGCAAGACGCGCCATATTGCCCTGGCTAAAGCGGCTGTTGGGCACCATGACCTCAAACACCTTGGGCTTGTTGTTCTCCTCGTTAAGCTCAAGCGGCACGATCTCCTGCGCGATGATCTGGTCGCCGCGGTCCGAACGCTCGAGCTTGCCCTTAATGCGAACAAACGCATCAGACAGCTGCGCACCGGTCTCGGGATCGACCTCGCCGTACAGGTATCCCTCGGCCTCTTTGTAGGTCTTGGGGAACACCACGACCGTGGCCTCGCCTTCCATGTCCTCGAGCTGCACAATACCCATGGGGTCGCCGTTTTTGGTCACGCGCTTGGACACGCTCGAGACCATGCCGGCCCACCACAGCGCCTTGCCCTCGGGAATCTCCTGGTTGATGGTACCGCCCGTGGGGTTTTGCACCTCGTAGCCGGTATCGATCTGCGAGAACGAGAAGTCGCGTGCCTTGGCTAGTGCATACTCAAACGGGCGCAGCGGGTGGTCCGAGACATAGATGCCCAGAACCTCCTTCTCCTGGCTCAACTTAAGGTGGCGGTCCCACTCCTGGCCATCCGGATCGGGCACGCTCACCTCAAAGCCCGAGCCCTCAACGTCGCCAAACATATCGAAGAACGACGTCTGGCCGCTCGCGCGATCTTTCTGGCGCTTTACCGCTGCATCGATGATGTTCTCGGGGTTGTTCTTGTCCACGAAGTGCATCATCTGGCGACGCGGATACCCCGTGGAGTCGAAAGCGCCTGCCTTGATGAGCGATTCGATCACGCGACGGTTGGCCTGGCTCGAGTCCACGCGCTCGACAAAGTCGTGCAGCGTCTTAAACGGACCGCCCGCCTCGCGCTCGGCGATAATCGCCTGCGCCACGCCGGTGCCCACGCCGCGGATGCCGGCCAGGCCAAAGCGCACGCCTTCCTTGGTAGCCGTGAACTCGGTGCCGGACTCGTTGACATCTGGCGAAAGCACGGGGATGCCGTCGTAACGGCATGCCGAGACGTAGTGAACGATCTTGTCGGTCTTGCCCGTGTAGGACGTCAGAACGGCCGCCATGTACTCGTGCGGATAGTGCGCCTTAAGCCATGCCGTCTGCATAACCAGAATGGCGTAGCCGGCGGAGTGCGACTTGTTGAAGGCGTAGGACGCGAACTCGAGAACATCGTCCCAAATCTTCTGGGCGACCTCGCGCGTGTAGTTGTTCTTGATGGCGCCGTTCATCCAGTGGTCGTAGGTGGTCTCGTCCGAGCCATCCTCCCAGTGGAGCACCGTCGACGTGAGCAGCTTGATCTTTTTCTTAGCCACGGGCTTACGGATACGCGAGTCCGATTCGCCCTTGGAGAAGCCGCACATCTCAACGGAGATGAGCATAACCTGCTCCTGGTAGACCATGGTGCCGTAGGTTTCGCCCAGGATGTCGTCCAGGCGGTCGTCGTAGGAGACGGCCGGCTCCTTGCCGTTCATACGGTTGATGTAGGACGAAACCATGCCGGCACCCAGCGGGCCCGGGCGGTATAGAGCGATCAATGCCACAACGTGCTTGTACTCGGTGGGCTTCATATTCTTGATCGTGGCCGTCATGCCGGCGGACTCGACCTGGAAGACGCCGGCGGTGTGACCGGAGCCCATGAGCTTAAAGATCTCGGGGTCGTCAAAGGGAATCTCTTCCTCTTTGATGTCGATGCCGAAATTCTTTTTGATGTTTGCCTTAGCCTTGGAGATAACCGTCAGCGTGCGCAGGCCCAGGAAGTCCATCTTGAGCAGGCCCATGTCGGCAACGGTATGGCCCTCGTACTGGGTAATCTCGACGCCGCCCTTGGTATCGAGCTTGGTGGGCACATGCTCGTTGACGGGATCGCGGCAGATCAGGACGGCGCACGCGTGCACACCCTCGCCACGGGTGAGGCCCTCGATCGAGAGCGCCGTGTCGATGATACGGCGGGCGTCGTCATCCTTTTTATAGGCCTCGGCAAAGTCGGGGTTAAACAGATCCTCTTTGCCGGGTTGTTTTTCGAGTACCTGCTTGAGCTTGACCTTGGGGTCGCTCGAGACCATCTTGGACAGGCGCTGGCCCATGTAGACCGGATAGTCCAGAACGCGCGCGGCATCGTTGATGGCCTGCTTGGCCTTGATGGTCGAGTAGGTGATAACGTGGGTGACCTTCTCGGGACCGTAGAGCTGGCGAACGTGCTCCACGACCTCGAGGCGCCGCTCATCGTCGAAGTCCATATCGATATCGGGCATCTCGGTACGCTGCGGGGACAGGAACCTCTCGAACATCAGGCCGTTCTCGAGCGGGTCGAACGCGGTGATGTTCATGGCGTAGGCGACGATAGCGCCGGCGGCCGAGCCACGGCCGGGGCCGACGCCGATGCCGTTGTCCTTGGCCCATTGCACGTACTCGGCAACGATCAAGAAGTAGGCAGCAAAGCCCTTGTCGCAGATGACCTTGTATTCGTACTCAAAGCGCTCTTTGATGTTGACGCCACCGATTTCGCGTGTGGCCCAGTCATCGCCATAGTGTTGGCGCAGGCCCTTCTCGCACTCGCGGCGGAACTGGCTCTCGTGCGTCTCGCCGGGGTCGAGCAGCGGGAAGCGCGGCAGGATGATGGAATCCCAGTCCAGCTCCACGTAGCACTTGTCGGCGATCTCGAGCGTGTTGTCGCAGGCCTCGGGGCAATACGGGAACATCGCCCGCATCTCCTCCTCGGTCTTCATGTAAAACTCCGAGCCGGTCATGCGCATGCGGTTGGGGTCGTCGACCTTGGCGTTCATGCCGATGCACATGATGACGTCCTGTACGGGCGCGTCCTCGCGGCGCAGGTAGTGAAAGTCGTTGGTGGCGATGACCTTGACACCCACCTGTTTGGCAATGTCGATGAGCGTGCGGTCCATCTGCTCGTCGGTCAGGCCGTTGTCGGTGGTAATGCCGTGTTCCTGGATCTCGATGTAAAAGTCGCCAGGGTCGAAAGTGTCGCGGAAGGTCTCGGCCCACTTGATGGCGCCCTCCATGTCACCGCGGTCGATGTATTTGGGAATGATGCCCGCGATGCAGGCGCTCGTGCAGATCATACCCTTGGCATGGCGACGCAGGTTGTCGAGCGTCACGCGCGGCTTGTAGTAAAATCCCTGCACAGCGGCCTCGGAGACCGTCTGCATCAGGTTGACGTAGCCCTCCTGGTCCTTGGCCAGAAGAATCATGTGGTAGAGCTCGGGCTTATGGTCGCGGGCGAGCGTCTCGTCCGGCGTAAAGTAGACCTCGCAGCCAAAGATGGGTTTGATGACCAGGGGCGGCTTGAGCTCGTCGATGTTGCCCTTCTCGTCCCACATGGCCATGTCCTTCACATACTGGGCATGCTCGCGCGGGCTTTCCTCGGGATCGGGCTCCACCAGCTCGTCGCGGCGGTCCTTTTCCAAGAAGGCCTTGTCGTGACTCCAGGTTTTGTACTCGGGCGTGTTGTGGTTAACGGCGTCGCAGGCCAGCGCCAGGTCGGGCACGCCATACATGTAGCCGTGGTCGGTAATGGCAACGGCGGGCATGCCAAGCTCAACGGCACGGTTGACCATATCCTGGATACGGGTTGCGCCGTCGAGCATGGAGAAAACAGTGTGATTGTGCAGATGGACGAATGCCATGTAATGAGCTCCGATGCGGGTTCGTGATCTTAGGGTTACGATTCTACCGCACAGCGCGGACGGCACCCGAACCTAGCCCAAACCCACACGGCTCCTCTTGCAGTTGCGGTGAAATGCGGACTGTTTGGCGGCTTTTTTGACCAAAACAGTCCGTATTCCACCGCAAGTTATCTGAGGACTAGAGGTTGTAGGTGACTACTTGGGGCTCGGCGGGTTCGACGAAGATGGCTGGATTCGCCTGCTCCACGCGAACGAACTTGACCGTCACCGCCTCAACGCCCGCCTTGTGCAACACGTCGGCGTAGACGCGCGCCTGCAGGGCGTGCTTCTCGAGCAGCTGTTCCGGCGTCTCATCCTGCGTGCCACCCGTCTTGTAATCAATGACCAGGGCGCGTGACGGATCGGCCGGGTCGGTGGCCAGTGCATCGATGGCGCCCTCGGCATAGGCGCCGTAGCGGGCGATATCCTTGTCCTCGCAGCCCAGCGAGAAGAACGGCACCTCGGCGCGAACGCACGGCCACGCGAGCAGGTCGGCACGAACCGACGACTTGAGCCAGCGATCCAGAGCGACATCGAAGCGCTCGCGCTGTTCCGGCGTCAGGCGCCACAAGCGAGCCAGGGCGTCGGCACGCTCAGCGGGCAGCGCATCGGCACCCATCTCGATGAGCCACTGGCAGGCAGCGTGGAAGGCCGAGCCCAGCGCCATGGGATTGCCGGCGGGCTCGACAGCAGCCACGTCCGCATCCGTCATCTCCGAGCCATCCGACTCCGCATCATCGCCAGCCTCGTCCATGGGCACGCGCGTCTCGGCGGCACGGTCCTCGGCCTCGGCATGCAGTGCCGCGGCAATTGACGAGTAGCTATACGAGTCACGCACCGGGAACGGACAGATGCCCATGCGCACGCCCACTGCCTGGGGATACACAAGCTCAAACGAATCGGGCTTGGGGTCGGCAGGACCGGACACAGTTGAGTGCGCAGCATTATCAGCGACATCGACATCGCCGCGAACGAGCCTGCCCTCGGCATCCAGCGAAGCGTTAGCCTCAAACGCCTGCTCACCAAACGTAAAGTCCGCCAGCGAGATGAGCTCGTAGTCGCCCGGCTGGGAGTTGTCGAACACCAAACGGTCGCTATTGAGCTGTGGCATGTCCAGGCTGTCGGTCGGCAGGATGCGGCGCAGCACGTCGTAGGTCAGATCGGTCTCGACGTCGAAGGTCGGCGCCGTCACCTTGCCGCGGCTCACGCCGGCATCCATCGCCAAGATCACTAGCTCGCCCGCACGCGTCATGGCAACGTAGAGCAAGCGGGCCCGCTCCTCGAGCGAAAGCTGTAGGTCGTCGTTACGTAGGCGGGCAAATGCCTCGGCGGGAGAGCCCGCCGCGCATACGTCCTCCATGAGCTCCGGCGGCAGCCACAGCGACGTACCCTTGCCCTTAAACGCATGCTCAAACTGCTTTTTGACGTCGTCGCCCTTCACAAAGGTACCGTCGGCGAGCTTAACGCCGTCGAAGCGTGCCGGCAGTGCCACGACCTGCGCTCCGCCCTCGACGCGACCCATCTGTGCCGCACCGGACGATTTGCGCACGCCAAAACACTCGGCAACCGCCACGACAGGATACTCCAGACCCTTGGACGCATGCACGGTCATGATGCGTACCGCGCCGTCACCCTCCTCGTTGAGGGCACCCGGGGCTTCCTTGCCCGCCAAGAAGCGGTCGAAGGCGAGCGCGATGGAGCGCGGAGAATTGCCGAGCTCGGCCTCTGCCTCGGCCACGGCATCGAGCGCCTTGAGCACGTTGGCGGCAATGGCCTTCCCCTCGGGGCCGCGCTGCGCCAGACGCACGAACCAGCCGGAGGCATTGACCACGTCGCGCGCGACGACGGCGAACGAATCACGCCCCACGCGACGAAGCGCGTAGCGCAGCACCTCGCGGGCGCGCGTCACGAGCGGCAGGTTCTGCAAACCCGGCACATCGGAATCGCTCATGATGCCCGCATCGATGTTGCGGCGCGCCGTCTCGCCCGTCTGCTCGTCGAGCTTGGTCGCTAGCGCCAGGAACTCCTGGGCGCCGAGTGCAAACATCGGCGAGGCCAGCAGTGGCATAAGACCCTGCGCCGTATCGGCCGGATTGGCGAGCGCACAGACCAGGGCACGCACCGTCTGCACCTCGGCTGCCTGGGCAAAGACCGAGCCGCCTGCGATCACGCAGTCGAGCCCTTGGTCGCGGAAGGCCTGTGCGTAGACGTCGGCATTGGTCATGCGGCCCAACAGCAGCACCATGCTGCCCTGGGGCTGCCCCGCTTTGACGAGCGCTTGGAACCGCTCCGCAATCGCACGAGCTTTCGCCTGCGTTCGCTCCTGCGTGCTGCCACCGGCAACGAACAGCGCCTGGCGGCGCGAAGCCTTTGCCTTGAGCTTGTCCTTGCGTTTGTCGCTCGGTTCAAGATCCAAGAACCCCTGCATCAAACCACCGGTGTCGCCGTCAAAGACGCGCGCCACGTAGCGCAGCACCTCGTCGTGGCTGCGGAAGTTGCGCACGAGTTTGACGAGCTCGCCGGCGGGGGCATCGGACGTGGCGACCGTCTCGGACGCCGTCGTCGAACCCACCTTGCGCTCCTGGCGACGGAATACCTCGACCTCGGCGCCACGGAAGCGGTAGATCGACTGCTGCGCATCGCCCACGGTGCACAGCGCGCGCTCCCCCGCGCCCGTCAGATAGCGAATCAAATCGACCTGCATCTGATCGGTATCCTGGAACTCATCGATCATGACCATCTTAAAGCGGCCCTCATAGGCAGCTCGAATAGCCGGGTAGTCGCGCAGCGCCTCGTATGCCATGCGCAACAGATCGTTATTGTCGAGCGCGGACTGGCCGGCCTTGAGCGCGCGGTATTCCGCCTCCACAGCACGGGCAAGCCCCACCAGCGCATCGAGCGCCGGACCGCCGCAGGCAAGCACGATATTGATAAACGCATCGGCTGCCTCGGCCTTGAGTAGCTCCACCTGCTCCTTAGGAAACGCCTTGCTCGCGCGCGGCATGCTGCACGACATCATGAGTCGCGCCGCATCCTCCATGGTTTTGCCGCTCGCCTCAAACGCGTCGATGGCGTCGAGTGCCGCCTGCGCTTTCTCGGTCGTGGCCTTGCTTGCGCCCAGCGCCGCACGATAGGCATCGGCAAGCGCCGAGGTGTCGGCCTGGCCACGCGCCACGCGCACATCGTCCATGCCGCCCGGAAGCTGGCTCGATAGCTCCAGCAGGTCGCGCACCAGGCCTTTGATGGTGGCACCGGCGCCAAACGGCCCGCCCTCGCCCGCCATGGGATACCAAGCGTAGAGGGCCTTAAGCGAAGCGGCGAGCTCGGGCGCGGCATCGGGCGCCGTCGCGCGCCCCAGCACATGCTTGACAGCCTGATCCATAAGCTCGTCGGTATCGGTGAGCACCGTGAACTCGGGATCGATGCCCAGCTCCAGCGCATGCGCGCGCAGGATACGCGAGCACATGCCGTGGATGGTCGAGATCCAAGCGTCGTCGACCGTCAGGGCCTCCTCGTCCATACCCTCTTCGATAAGCGCACGGCGCACACGGTCGCGAATCTCGGCCGCGGCGTCTTTGGTAAAGGTAATGGCGAGCACCTGATCCAGATGTTCGACAAACGGACCGGATTCGGGCGAGAGCGCATAGACGATGCGGCGCGTGAGGGTAAAGGTCTTGCCCGAACCGGCGCCCGCCGAGACAAACAGCGGGCGGTCGAGCGTTTTGACGACTTGCAGCTGTTGGGGCATCAAAGTCGAAAGATCCATAGTCTACACGTCCCTCCTTACAAACGTTCCTTCGTGGTTATACGAACAGCGCGCATGCGCGGCCTGCGCCGACGTCGGATCGACAGCGGCGAGGTCGCCCGCCTCGAGCTCGCGCAGGCGCTCGGCAATGCCGGTCTCCACGCGGTCGAGCAGCGTATCGAAGTCCATGCTACCGCCCTCGCCCGGAAAGCCCTTCTTAAGGCCCGGGATGCGACCGTCGCCGCGCTCTTCCTCGAGCAACTCGGCGCTCGCCGCGCCGCGCAGCGCGGGCTTGCCGCCCTTGGTCGAAAAATAGAGCGCAGCGCGGGTATCTAGGCCCAGCGCCCGACGCATGGCCTGTGCGTAGATGAGTGTCTGGGTATGGGGCGGCAGCCAGCGCGGGTCGTCGATGGGGGCCTCGCCCGACTCCTCGTCGCGCACCGTGGGGTCGGCGAGCTTAAACTCCTCGACACCCGAACGATGCTTGTAGTCAATTACCACGGCGCGATTCTCGGCGTCCACGTCGACGCGGTCGATGCGCCCGCCGAGTGGCCAACCGGCATACTCGACCTGGAGCTCGTTGAACGCAAACTCCAGGTAGCGCGGCGCGAAGGGTGCGAGCGCCTCGGACTCGTAGGCAAGCACGCCCTCCAGCTGCGGCAAGATCTCGGCCACCTGGCGCTCCTCCACTGGAGAGAGCGGCACCAGCGGGCCCTCGGTACCGCGCTTGCCGGCGTGCTCGGCCAAGGTCTCGTCAAAGACCTCGCGCAGCAGCTCCTGTGCGCGCGATAGATTCATGGGCGTCACGCGCTCCATGCCCTCCTGCGGAAAACGTGCATGCAAATGCTCCAGCACGTCATGGACGAAGTTGCCCTTCTCCATGTTGCCAAAGCCCGCATCGATGGACTGAGGTTTGACGCGATACGAGACGAACCAGCACAGCGGGCAGGTGGAATAGGCCTCGATCTGCGAGGCGGACGTCAGGCGCGGCACGAGCGGCGCGTCCTCGCCCTCGCCATCGCGACGACGCAGGACCAAATACGGCACGGCCTCGGCACTCAGATGCTGAGGGGCTTCACAGGTCACGCGCTCGCGCTTGAGACCTTCGCCTGCCGCGGGATCGAAGTCCTTTACGATATCACCCTCACCCACGCACTTCGCCTTGTCGGCGCCAGTGGCTTTAGCGTCACCAGCGGTCTTAGCGTCGTCAGCGATCTTAGCGCCGTCAGCCTCGGCATGCGCCCGCAACTCGGTCCACACGGCAGCCGGATAGCACTCGCGCGCCTGGCGATCGTGGGTCACACGGGCGAGCGTAACCGGGCCGCGTGACGCCTGCATCGCGTGGCCAAAGCGCGCGCGCAGCAAGGCCGCGGGCTCAAGCGTCACGCCCTCGCGACCAAGGCTCGCCGTCAGCGTGGCCAGCGGCCCCTCCTCGTGCGAGAGCGGATAGCTGTCCAGATCGACATCGGCAAACAGCACGGCATCGTAGCTGCCGGGGCGCAGAGCTGCCGCATCGGCAAGCGAAGCAAAACGAACCTGAGCACGTGGCGCACGGTCAACCTCGTAGGTCTCGTAATCGTAGGCGGTGCTGCGCTTGTCCACCTTGGTGCGAATGCCATCGAGCACGGGCACGGTCGCGACCTGCGACACGTCGAGCGCGCGAGCATCGTTCATAAGGATGTCGATGGCATGGCGCAGCAAAGCCGTCTCTGCCTGGCGACGGGCCTGGCCGTCAAGACCGCCTAGAGCGCGATCGGGCAGCGCCTCTGCAACGGCGAGCATGGCCTTGAGCGCCGTCACGGGTTTGTCGCGCCACAGCGCCTGAAACACGTCCGAGACCACGCACGGCACATTCTTAAACCAGTTATCGTCGCTGGCGGCCTTGCGGGCGCCCCTCACCTGGCCCTGCACGCTCTGCAGCAGGCTCTTGACGCCCGCAGCGGTCTTGCTGCGCGACAGGCGCATGTTCTTGTCGAAGCCGCGGGCGCTCGCGGCGTCGGCACCCGAAAGCGGACTGTAGATCCAGTCGGTAAGCTCCGGCGCGGGCCACCACTCGGTCTTTGACGCCATGCCCTCATCGGCGGCCTTCATGCGCTCGATCAGGCCGGCAAGCGCCGCAAACTGCCTGCCCGCGATGGACTGGGAAAACGCCGTGAGCTCAGTTGTCTCGGCAGCGATATGACGAGCCGCCAGACGAGAGGCGAGCTCACCGAACAGCTGGGGTGCCCGGGCAGAAACGGCAAGCACGCGCACGGGGTCGGCAGAGGTGCCGTCGACCTCGGAACCCCGGCACGTTTTTACCAGATCATCAATTGCGTCCGCATAAGCATGAGCACGGGCATGGGGGCCAGCGACCTCAATAAAGGCAGGCTGAGCGGCGGTCCCGCAAGCGGCATCAGACGCGCCGACATCCTCCCCTAGCGGCGCGATCTCAAACAACACATCGCGGGCATCAAATGCCGCGGCAAGCTCCTCGCGCATCGCCGCCTGTTCGCGGGCAAGCAGCACGACGACCTCTCCCCCATTGTTCGCCACGGCAGACAGCAGCTCGAGCAGACCGTGCGTAAACGACGTGATACCGCGCACGCATACGGCGCGGGTACACGCCGGCAGGTTATCGGCCAGGGCACCGGCCATAATGTCAGCTGCCTCGCAGGGCTCGACCATGTCTCGACGGTCCAAACCGCCCGCGTAGGCACGCAAAAGCTCGAACACACGAGCCTCGGCATCGCTTTTTGGCTCAGGCTGGCAATTGTTGCCACGGCATCGCTCGGCACCCGTCCCCGCCACACCCGGCAGCACATCGCGGGCCATGCGCGCAAGCATGCGCACCGTGCCCTGGCTGCGCGAAAGCGGCTGCAGGTCGGCATCGTCGAGGCGCGTGACCATGTCCGAGAACAGCATCTGGCGCTGCAGGTTGTCGACAAAACCGCGCCCGTCGCCCAAAAGCTCCCAAAGCGAGCGAAGCCACGATGTAGGCGTCTTGTAGTCGATACCCAGCGAAATCCCGGCTTCCGCCGCATCATGACGGCACAGGTCGAGCTCGGCAAACGTTGGCGCCAGCAACACGGCACGCCCGTGGCGGGCAATAAGGTCGGCAAGCAACGCCGACTCGGCATCGCTCAAATCCGTGCCGGCATTGGTGGTATAGATTCGAACAGGCATGGTCCTCCGCTCAAACTGTTCGCAATAATCAATGTATCCATCCTACCCGCCCAAGCGGACACATTTGCCCCACGCCAACAGATTTGATCCCTTGGGGACGGAGGAAAACGGATCACCGGGTTAGACTGACCCCCTCGATGATCCGTTTTCCTCCGTCCCCAAGGGATCAAAAAACCGCCCCCGAAGGAGCGGTTTTACACAATCCGTTTTGGCGCGGCCTACTCGCCATCCTCCAGCTTGATGAGGATCTTGCGGTAGCCACCGTACTCGCCGTTGAGCGCCTTGGACACACGGCTCACCGTGGTGGACGAAGCGCCGGTACGTGCCTGAACCTCGACATAGGGCTCGCCCTCGTCCAGGTAACGCGCGACCTGCAGACGCTGCGATAGATCGCAAATCTCGCGCGGCGTGCAGATATCGGTCAAAAACGCTTGGATATCCTTCTCGTCGTCCAAAAGGCTAAATGCGTGGACCAGCTGCTTGACATCAGGCTTGTCAAACATGTTCTCGATATTCATCGATCACCGCCAAACCCGCCAAAAGGCATCGAAGTTGATACTGACATCGGGCATCGTTCGCCCGTTCTATGCAATAGGGCAACGCCTGTGGCTTTTGCCCGTAGCAGTTTAGCACACCACCAAACTAAAGCGACAAGACTCTCTGCCAGCGGCGCGTTTTTTAGGACGAACGCCGGTTTGAAACCGAATGCGCACGCAAGCTCCACGAATATCTGAGACAATGGGCGCCCAAACAGGACCGTGCCCGCGCATCTATCCGAGTTGCAAAGGCATGCGCCTCTCACGCCTCTTTGCCACGTCTTGCGCAAGAAAGGATCTCCACCATGCGCTTTTTGCTCAACTGGCTTTTGACCTCAATCGCCATCGCGATTGCAACGTTTCTCGTCCCCGGCATTCAGCCCTTCGGCATGGCCGATGCCTGGGTCTGCTTTGCCTTCGTGGGACTGTTCCTCAACATCGTCGACTCGCTCGTCAAACCATTCCTGACGGTCATCTCGCTACCGCTCACTATTATCACGCTTGGTATTTTTCAGCTCGTAGTCAACAGCTTTATGCTCGAGCTGGCCAGCTACCTGTCGGTCAATCTGCTGGGCGCGGGTATCTCCATTGCCAGCTTTGGATCGGCCTTTATGGGCAGCATCCTGGTATCCATCATGCGCAGCATTCTCGACAGCGTCGCCAGGAACTAAAGCGACCGGATACGGACCGCCACAACACGCCAAAACGAAGGCCGCCCATCGCAACGATGGGCGGCCTTGTCATTTGCCAAGCCTCAGAGGGCAAGAAAATCGATCATTTCTACCCCGTCCCCAAATGGCAGGTGGGACTAGATGACGTAGTCGTAGCCCTCGTTGGGGGCGACGAGCGCATCGAGCGTCACGCCGTCGAGGTAGTCGTTGATGAGCTTGTCCAGGTTCTTCCACACGTCGAGCGTGGGACACTCATCCGAACGCGAACAGCCCTTGCAGTCGCCGTCCAGGCATGCGACCGGCGCCAGGCTGCCCTCGGTCAGGCGCAAGATCTCACCCACCGTGTACTGCTCGGGCGGGCGCGTGAGCACGTAACCACCGCCCTTGCCGCGCATGCCCGAGAGCATATTGGCGCGCACGAGCGTGGCCAAAATGTTCTCCAGATATTTCTCCGAAATCCCCTGACGCGCAGCGATCTCTTTGAGGGGAATACGGCCCGCCGCCTGGTGCTCGGCCAGGTCGACCATAACGCGCAGGGCATATCTGCCCTTTGTGGAAACCAACATATATATTGCTGCCTTTCGGTCTTTTAATCCGTAGAAATTCTAGCCGAAATATTGGTTTTGAAAATACCTATTCCCGTCAAGATGGTTAATCGACTCGTAATAATCTTCTATTTCCTATTGCATTACTAGGCTTTACTGTCTACTATGCTTGCCAACAGCAAAACGAACAACCTATAAGGTTTGTGGGTTTCGCTGTTACACACACCGTAAAACCACACGGTATCCAGTCATTCGAACACTTTGGAGGTTCACCATGAGCAATGTTTACACGTCCATCGATCAGCTTATCGGTCACACTCCGCTTCTGGAGCTCACTCACTTTGAGGCCGATGAGGACCTCAAGGCCCGCGTGCTCGTCAAGCTGGAATACTTCAACCCCGCCGGGTCCGTCAAAGACCGCGTCGCCAAGAACATGATCGACAAGGCCGAGAAGGCCGGCAAGCTCGTGCGCGGCGGCGACTACACCATCATCGAGCCCACGAGCGGCAACACCGGCGTCGGCATCGCCTCGGTGGCGGCGGCTCGCGGCTACAAGGTGATCATCACCATGCCCGAGACCATGTCCGTCGAGCGCCGCAAGCTGATGCAGGCATATGGCGCGCAGCTCGTGCTCACCGACGGCTCCAAGGGCATGAAGGGCGCCATCGCCAAGGCCGAGGAGCTGCAGAAGGAGACGCCCAACAGCATTATCGCCGGCCAGTTCGTGAACCCCGCCAACCCCGCCATCCACAAGGCCACGACCGGCCCCGAGATCTGGGATGACACCGACGGCAAGGTCGACATCTTCGTCGCCGGCGTCGGCACCGGCGGCACCGTGACCGGCGTGGGCGAGTTCCTCAAGGAGCAGAACCCCGAGATTCAGGTTGTCGCCGTCGAGCCCGCCACTTCCCCGGTGCTCTCCAAGGGCCAGGCCGGTCCGCACAAGATCCAGGGTATCGGCGCCGGCTTTGTGCCCGACGTCCTCGACACCCGGGTCTACGACGAGATCATCCCCGTCGAGAACGAGGACGCCTTTGCCACCGGCCGCGCCGTGGGCCACAAGGAGGGCGTACTCGTGGGCATTTCGTCCGGCGCCGCCGTATGGGCCGCGCTGCAGCTGGCCAAGCGCCCCGAGAACGAGGGCAAGACCATCGTGGCCCTGCTTGCCGACACCGGCGAGCGCTACCTGTCCACGGCACTGTTCCAGGACTAAGGGCCCGTCACTTGTCGATAGGCCCAAGGCACGCCGGTCTACCCTCTCTTCTGGCTGCCTAAGCCCATCTCGTTAGGGTGTCCCACGAGACGTCCGAACTTGCTACAATGTCTGCGGCGCGGAACCAGCCTCCCGCGCCGCTTTTCTTTTTTGGCCACATGCCACCAAGGAGAACCTCCCCATGCACAACAAGCGCGTGCTCGTCGCCATGAGCGGCGGCGTCGATTCCAGCGTGACCGCGTACCTGCTCAAAAGCCAGGGCTACGAATGCGTCGGCGCCACCATGCGCCTCACCTGCCCCGCACCCGACCCCGCCACGGGCATGAGTAAGGTCGACCGCGACATCGCCGATGCAAAGGCCATCGCCGAGCGCCTGGGGATACCCCACCATGTGCTCGACCTGCAGCAGACCTTCGACCGCAACGTGATCGAGCGCTTTGTGAACGCCTACCAGGAAGGACTGACGCCCAATCCGTGCATTATCTGCAACCGCCACATTAAGTTTGGCGCGCTGCTCGATGCGGCGCTGGACATGGGCTGCGACTACATCGCAACGGGACATTACGCCAAAACAAGCCAGGCGGCAGACGGCACCTGGCAGCTACATCGCGGCGAAGATCCCAAAAAGGACCAGAGCTACTTTTTGTATTCGCTTACGCAGGAGCGCCTGGCGCACACGATCTTTCCGCTGGCAGGCCTAGACAAAGAGCGCGACGTGCGCCGCATTGCCGCCGAACAGGGCTTTACCAACGCCCAGAAGGCCGAAAGCGAGGACATCTGCTTTATCGCGGACGGTGACTACGCGGGCTATATCGAGCGCCGCTGTGGACATGCCGCTGCACCGGGTGACATTGTATGGCGCGACGGCAGCGTGGTCGGGCGCCACAACGGCGCGCTGCGCTACACCATCGGCCAGCGCAAGGGCCTGGGCGTCGCGATGGCGCATCCCGTGTACGTAACGGGCGTCGACGCCGCCAACAACACCGTGCATTTGGGCGAGGCCGAGGACCTGGCGGCCACAGCGCTCACGGCAAACGACTGGATCTGGAGCGCTCCGGCAGAGCGCATGGAGGCGGAGCTCGACGCCGGCGTCATTCGCGTAGGTGCCAAATACCGCTACCGTCAGAAAGACCAGGCAGCGACCCTTACGCGTGACGAAGACGGGCAAATGCTGCTAACTTTTGACGAGCCGCAACGAGCCATCGCCCCCGGCCAAGCCGTTGTAGTCTACCGCGGCGATATCGTCCTGGGCGGCGGCACGGTGACCGGCGCACTTAAGTAGCCGCGGGTTTATCGCTGCACGTGTCGAAGCACTTCAATAGCAGCACTAACCTCGATAACGCGACGCTCGAGGCCGCGGCGAATGGCCTCGAGTCGGCCCTCCGCCGTCGCCCATTCGCTCTGCGAAAGAATCTCGATCGCCTCATCAACAAATCCGTTGAGCCGCGATGGATCGAACCAATCGAGCGAGTCCGCAAGCGCCAGCTGGACGGAAGAGTCGGGCCCAAACGGCTTAGCGGAAAACCCAAACTCCCCAGCTGCGAGCACGGCAGTTGGTACGTTGTACCACAGGCAGTTGCCGCTATCGAACAGCGGAGCAGGCCTTATCTCCAGGGTGTCAACATTGCGGATGATGCCGAAGTTTCGCCAATGGCGGTCGCTGTTGGCCAAAAGGGCATCGCAGACAATCATCTGCGACATAGACCTTCTCACAGCAGCCTCATCGACACCATGCTTACCAAGGAAGCGGCAGTACCGGTCGTATGTCGAGTTTCCCCGCTGGCTACCAAGTGCGCCTTTAACGTAAACAGCCGGAACGTATTCCTCGCGGCCGTCAAGAAAGTCGTCGCACAGACACACAGGGCCATCGAACATCCGCTCAACCGTATAAGGAACAAACTCGCCCTCCGACAGCAAGCGACGATGTAGAGCCGTTGCAACCGCCTCGTTAAAGGGCCGTTGGTCGTCCATGCCGCACCCCTTGACCAGAACGCGAACACCGTTGCGAATCATCCACGATTTAGGGAGCTCGCCCTCGGACGTGTTGTCCGGATTTTTAAGACCGATGCCTTCCAGCCAACCCGAACGCCCCTCGGGCGCCGATCGCTCAAAATCATTCTCGAAGTAATTGAGGTTTTGCCATTTGAGTTCGTCGCAATCGGCCGGCCGCAGCCAATAACAATCCGAAAGCGATAGGCCCAGGCACCGAACCGGAACCTCGATGCCACTGGCAATTCCCAGTTCACGATAGCGCGAGACGAGTCCAGGGCGGACGTCAGGCACCGACCGATGGCTCCACCACACGTTGAGCTCCCGTTTATTCACCGTAGGAGAAGAGCTCGAGCACGTGCCAAACGGCATCCTCCGCGCATCGAGTACCTCGGCGATTTCGAAGGGAAACTCACGCGTCGGATCAAATGAGACACGCGCAACCTCGTAATCGGCGGACATCAGCGTAAACTTGCGCCCCACATCGGCCGCAGGACGGCGTCCACGTTTGCGGACCTTTTGATAAGCGACCGCGGAATTGTACTCGACCATCTTCCGTCCGCCCACAATATCGCACGCGAGCGTTCCCGATGCGGCAAGTTGAGATATGCGGGCTTTCGTAACGCCCAGCAGACGGGCAGCATCACCCATAGACAAGTACTCAGACGTATCCATACACCGCATCAACTCGTTAAGTAATTTAAACGTTTAGTTAATAGATTACATACATCATAATACTAAACGACCCAAAGCGAAAAAAGGCCCGAGAAATCGGGCCTTAGCGATTGGTCAGCCGAGTCGCAAGCTACTCCCCTAGCGCTGAACGTAGGCGCGAACCAGCTCGTAGGTATTGCGCACGCCGTCGATGTGGCTGCGCTCGTAGTTGTGGCTCGCGTACACGCCGGGGCCGATCAGACCATGGCGAATGTCGTAGCCGGCCGAGAGCGTGGCCTCGACGTCGGAGCCATAGTGCGGGTACACATCGATGGCGTAATCGAGCTCCAGCTCGCGCGCGATGTTGGACAGCGTGGTTACCAGGTCGTAGTTGTACGGACCGCCCGAATCCTTGGCGCAAATCGAAACCATGCGCTCGGTGCAGCCCAGGTCGTCGCCCACGCAGCCCATGTCCACGCTGATCATCTCGCGCGTGTCGGCCGGCACAAAGGCACCGCCGTGGCCGACCTCCTCGTACACCGTAAAGAGCAGCGAAACCTTGCGCGAAAGGGTCACCTCGCCGTCGGCGACAGCGCGGGCCAAACCCAGCAGAATCGACGCGGACAGCTTGTCGTCAAGGAAGCGACTCTTGATGTAGCCGCTCTCCGTCACCGTGGTACGCGGATCCATAGCGATGATGTCTCCCGTCTGAATGCCCAGCTCAAGCACGTCATCCTTGCTGTCAACGTTCTCGTCGAGCAGGATTTCCATGTTCTTCTCGATGGTCTTGACCGGCTCATCGGCCACATGCGCCGAAGGCTCAGTATTGAGGACCACACCCGTGTAGACATTACCGTCACGCGTGTAGACGGTGCAGTTCTCGCCATCGGCCGTAGACCACTGGTGCCCACCAAGCGTCGTGGGACGCAGGCGGCCATTGTCCTTAATGGAACGCACCATGGCGCCCAGGGTATCGACATGGCTCGCCAACACGAGCGGCTCACCCTCACCACCAAGCTCAACGAGCACATTGCCCTTATTGGAGCGCTCGGGCCCAAAGCCCATATCGCGCAACGTCTCCATCAGATAATCAGTCGCCGCACGGGTATAGCCCGTAGGCGAAGCAATCGAGGTAAGCGCCTTCAACTGGTCAGTAATATAGGAGAGCGTAGAATCCATCTTGGACACCAAAGTCACCCTTTCATATCGAATTAAACCCACAGCAACGATACCACCGCGAACCATCTTTTTACCTAGCGAGATGACCCATCGAGCTCTTCCGAACAGCGCCCGCTACGACAACGAGCCGGCGGGCCCCGCCCGTTAGCCCCAGAATCTTTCCGCAGGACAGAAGGAGGCCCCGCCGCACGTAGTGCGCAGCGGGGCCTCCGACATGTCCGAGGACGATTCTGGGGCTAACGGGCGGGGCCCGCCGAACCAGGTTAAGCAGCCGGGCAGATCTTCTTGAAGAGCTCGATGACGTCGTCGAGCGTCGCCTCGCGCGGGTTGCCCGGGAAGCAGGCGTCGGCCATGGCGTCCTTGGCCAGGACCTCGATTTCGTCAGCCTTCATGGCCTCGCAGACGTGCGGGATGTTCACGTCGGCGGAAAGCTGCTTGACGGCGGCGATGGCAGCATCGGCGGCCTCGTCGGTGCTCATGCCCGTGGTGTCAACGCCCATGGCGACGGCGACCTTGGCCAGGCGCTCGGCGCAAACCGGCTTGTTGAACTCCATGGCGATCGGCAGCAGCATGGCGCAGGCGACGCCGTGCGGGGTGTCGTAGTGAGCGGACAGGGTGTGAGCCATGGCGTGGTCGATGCCCAGGCCGACATTGGAGAAGCCCATGCCAGCGACATACTGGCCAAGAGCCATGCCCTCGCGGCCGGAGCCGGGCTTGCCGGACTTGGCCTCGGCGACGGAGTCACGCAGGTTCTCGCTGATCAGCTTGATAGCCTCAAAGTGGAACATGTCGGAGAGCTCCCAAGCGCCCTTGGTGGTGTAGCCCTCGATGGCGTGGGTCAGTGCGTCCATGCCAGTGGAAGCGGTGAGGCCGGCGGGCATGGAAGCCATCATGTCGGGATCGACGACAGCAACCTCGGGGGCATCGTTGGTGTCGACGCACACGAACTTGCGGACCTTCTCGGGGTCGGTGATGACGTAGTTGATGGTCACCTCAGCAGCGGTACCGGCGGTCGTCGGCACAGCGATGGTGAACACGGCGTGGTTCTTAGTCGGAGCAACGCCCTCGAGGCTGCGGACATCGGCAAACTCGGGGTTGTTGATGATGATGCCAATGGCCTTAGCGGTGTCCATGGAGGAGCCGCCACCGATGGTCACGATAGCGTCAGCTTCGGCGGCCTTGAAGGCCTCGACGCCGTCCTTGACGTTCTGGATCGTGGGGTTGGGCTTAATCTCGGAGTAGAGGCTCCAAGCGATGCCGGCGGCGTCGAGCTCGTCGGTCACCTTAGCGGTAACGCCAAACTTGACCAGATCGGGGTCGGAGCAGACGAAGATCTTCTTGTAGCCGCGACGCTGGAGCTCGCCGGGGATCTCCTTGATGGCGCCGGAACCATGATAAGAGATGGTATTGAGAACGAAACGATTAGCCATTGATAGCCTCCCATCGTGTGCGGGGCATCCATTACGCCCCGCGCTATAAGTCCCATCCTAACGCTTTTGAAACGAAAAACGCGTGAGAACGTCAAAATTGTTAAAGCGTTTCAACAGATGATGAAAAATATTGCGGCAAAGGGACAGCCCCTTTGCCGCATTCGGTTACTTTCGGCAGCCCTCTTTCCAAGCCTCGGCCGCAACCTTCCAGCGTAAGCGCAAGTCGCGCTCGCGGTCGATGAACATGATGGCAAACGCGACAAACAGCAGCAAGCTCGCCACGACGATGGCATGCAGGCCCATGCGCTCAATACACCAGTTGCCCAACACGGCGCCAAACACAAAGATAAAGATCACGCCAAAGTACAGCAGGCCGTTTTCCAAAAAGCCGCGCCTGTGGGTGATGATGTAATCGTCCACGTTTTGCAGCGCGTTGCGCAAGTTGCCGATGCACATGGTCGTAGCGATACCGTGACCGTGAATCTTGCGGAAGCTCTCGACCTGCATACCGCAGGCAAACGAAGTGAGGCAGTTGGCGAGCAGGTTGTAACCGCCACCGGGGATAAAGCTCACGCCCAGCAAGATGACGGCTTCAAAAAACACCGTCACCTGGCGCCAGTGAATCACGCTGCCGAACCGCTCGTGAACCAGGTCGGCAAGCATAATGCCCACGGCAAACGACACCACGGGGAAGAAATAGCGTCCCGCCAGCTGCCAGTTGCCCTCCGAGATGCTTACACCCACGAGCAGGATGTTGCCCGTCTGCGCGTTGGCGAAAACATGGTCGCGCCCAATGTACGAATACACGTCCATAAAGCCACCGGCGAGCGCCAAGATGATGCCCAGCTCAATAGACTCCGATATCTGTTTGGCACGCTGCATCGTCGTGCATCCTCCTTGTTGACGACTCTCTCGTGCGTTGGCGGAAACATAACCGCCGTTCATACTGTAACCCATTGACAACATGGCGTGCGCGCGAGACGGGTTCTCCAACGCGCAGATACACAGTCTGGAAACAAACGATCCCCGTATCGACGCGCCGATCCCCCAGCTCATGTACTCCCCCAGTCTTTTTAGCCCCGTCCCAAAAAGACTGGTTACAATTACGTGCAGCATACAGACACCGGGAGGGATCGTGGCAAAAAAGCCTCAGCACGCTCAGAACAACCAGCGCAGTCAGCAGGGCAAACAGGGCCAGCAGCAAAAGCGCGGCGGCAAGGCGCAGGCCACGGTCGCCCGCACCAAGCATTCCCAAGCGACGCCCGCCCGCCCCTGGCGCCCGGGCCGCGATAAATTCCTCCCCGTCAGTCGAGCCGACATGGATGCACGCGGCTGGGACCAGTGCGACTTTGTCTACATCTGCGGCGACGCCTATGTGGACCATCCCAGCTTTGGCATGGCCATCATCAGCCGCGTCCTCGACGCGCACGGCTACAAAGTGGGCATCATCTGCCAACCCGACTGGACCGACCCCACCAGCATCACCGTGCTCGGCGAGCCGCGCCTGGGCTTTCTCGTCAGTGCCGGCAACATGGACTCCATGGTCAACCACTATTCGGTGACCAAGCACCGCCGCCACACCGACGCCTATACCCCCGGCGGCGAGGAGGGGCGCCGTCCCAATCGTGCCGTCACGGTCTACGGCAACCTCATTCGCCAGACGTTCAAGGACGCTCCCATCATTATCGGCGGCATCGAGGCAAGCCTGCGCCGCCTGGCCCACTACGACTACTGGCAGGACAAACTCAAGCGCTCGGTACTGCTCGACTCGGGCGCCGACATCCTCATCTACGGCATGGGCGAGCACGCGATCGTCGAGATCGCCGACGCGCTCGACGCGGGACTGCCCGTCGATCAGATTACCTATATCAACGGCACCGTCTACCGCACCAGCTCGCTCGACGAGGTCTACGACTACGACCTGCTGCCCAGCTGGGATGACCTTGCCGCCGACAAGCTCAACTACGCGCGCAGCTTTAACGTGCAGCAGCAGAATATGGACCCCATCACCGGGCATCGCCTGGTAGAGCCATATCCCAACAGCGTGTACGTGGTGCAGAACCCGCCGTCGGCAACACTCACCACCGACGAGATGGACGAGGTTGCCGAACTCCCCTACGCACGCGATTGGCATCCCGACTACGACGCGGCAGGCGGCGTGCCGGCCTTTGCTGAGATCAAGTTTTCCATTAGCTCCAACCGCGGCTGTTTTGGCGAGTGCTCGTTTTGCGCGCTCACCTTCCACCAGGGCCGCGTGTTGCAGATGCGCAGCCACGACTCGATCATGCGCGAGGCCGAGCTGCTCACGCGAGATCCCGAGTTTAAGGGCTACATCAACGACGTGGGTGGACCAACGGCCAACTTTAGCCGCCCCGCCTGCGACAAGCAGCTCAAGCACGGTGTGTGCAAGAACAAGCGCTGTCTGTGGCCGAGCGTATGCAAGAACATGGTGGTCGACGAAAGCGGCTACACGCAGCTGTTGCGCGACCTGCGCCAGCTGCCGGGCGTCAAAAAGGTCTTCGTGCGCAGCGGCATCCGTTTTGACTACACCATGGCCGATGCCTCGGACGAGTTTTTACGCGAGCTGCTGGAACACCATGTCTCGGGCCAGCTGCGCGTAGCGCCCGAGCACGTGAGCGACGCGGTGCTGTCCGTGATGGGCAAGCCGAGCCGAGCTGTCTACGACGCATTCTGCCGTAAATTTGAACGCTTGAATCGCGAATACGGACTCAAGCAGTACGTGGTGCCGTATCTGATCTCGAGCCACCCCGGTTCAACCATGAAGGAAGCCGTGGACCTTGCCGAAGCCGTGCGCGACATGGGCTACATGCCCGAGCAGGTACAGGACTTCTACCCCACCCCGTCCACCATGTCGACCTGCATGTACTACACCGGTGTAGATCCGCGCACCATGCAGCCGATCTACGTGGCGCGCGACCCGCATGAGAAGGCCATGCAGCGCGCGCTCATCCAGTATCGCAAGCCCGAGAACTACAAGCTGGTGCGCGAGGCGCTAGAGAAGGCCGGGCGTCGTGACCTGATCGGCTATACCAAGCATTGCCTGATCCGCCCCGTGCCGCCACGCCCGGGCGAGACGTCTGCCGGCGGTGGGCATGGCACCGGCAAGAAGGGCGGCAAGGCCCACGGTGGCGCCGCCGGCAAGGGGCCCAAGGGCAGCAAGGGTCACGGCGGTATGTCCCGCGCGCAGAACACTGCCGGTCGCAATCGCGCGGCACAGGGGCGTCAGGGCGCCAACGGAGGCGGCAGACGCAACTAGCGCGGCGAGGCGGCATGCCGCCGTTGGCGACACGACACGCCCCACCAATAAAATGCCGCTCGCCGGGGCGTCGCAGAACGATTCCCCGGCGAGCGGCCGATTAATATTGTCTATCTCAAAACGTCGTTACTTTTTGTCGAAACGACCATAGAGCGCAAACGAGAGCGCCGCAGAGATAACCCAAGTCAAAGCGATGCAGACGACAATCATGATCAGGTTCATGGGATTGCCGCTTGGATCGGCATAAACGGGCAACGAGGTAATGCCGGGCATAACAAAGCCGAAGCACTTAGCGCCCAGAACAACGGTGAGCGCACCGCCAATACCATCCGCGATCATCGCAGCGATAAGCGGAGTCCTGTTAGGAACCTGAACGGTAAACAAGGCGGGCTCGGAAATTCCCATAAATGCTGAGAAGGCGCACGTCATTGCAGCGGACTTGAGCTTTTCGTCGGTCATGCGCAGGGCCGCACCAAAAGACGCACCGCTTTCGGCGAGGTTATGGCAGAAAGAGATCGGGAGCAGATAGTCATACCCAAGCGTTGCGATATTGGAAATCTGGATAGGGCTCGTTGACTGATGCATGCCGAAGAGCACGATAAGCGGCATAAAGAAGCCCAGCAGAAAACCGGCAACGGGGCCCAACGTCGAGAATAGCCAAACGATACCGTTGGCGAGACCAAGACCGCACCAGGCACCAATCGGAGCGAGCACAAACAGGTTGACCGTAATCACGATAGCAAGGGAGAGTGCCGGGACGACAACGAGCTTAAAAAGATCCGGCACGACCTTGTCGATTGCGCGATATACAAAGGACAAGCCAATGACGCCAAAGATGACCGGGAACACGGAATCGGCGTAGCTAAAAATCGGTACCGCAAAACCGAACAGCGCAAGGGGCGTCTCGCCCGTACCGACAGCGTTGACAATGGTCGGGTACATCAGCGATCCGGCAACACAAAGCGCAAGCGAACGGTTGACCCGGAACTTATCAGCTGTAGACATTGCCAGCAAAAACGGCAAGAAGTAGAACGGGATATCCGAAATCATATTGAATATCGCAAAGTCGCCGGCACCCGTGTCGATTCCAAAAGCCGCGATAGCAGCCAGGATGCCCTTTACGATGCCTCCCGCCACCAGTGCGGGAATGATAGCGGAGAAGATGCCGGTGATGATATCGAATACGCGAGCCGAACCTTTTTGGAGCTCAGGCTGCTCGGCGTCGGCGGAGACCTCGCCACCCATCCTGTCACCTAGCATGGGCTCCAATTCGTCATATACCGACCCCACGCTGGCGCCGATGATAACCTGCCACTGCCCGTCTTTAACCTGCGCGCCCAAGGCGCCGTCAAGCGTCTTAAGGGCCTCCAGATCTGCCTTGCTATCGTCCTTCAGGTTGAATCTGAGCCTTGTAATGCAGTGCGTTGCCATAACAACGTTATCGGCGCCGCCCACGAGCTCGAGGACGCGAGCGGCCAGTTCCTTCTTGTCTGCCACGACAATCACTCCTACCCAAGATCCTCGCCATTAGTGGCGATACATTTCTGATACCAATAGAAAGAGTCTTTACGCGAGCGCTCCGCAGTGCCGTTGCCGCAATTATCCAAATCGACATAGATAAGCCCGTAGCGCTTGTCCATCGTAAGAGGACCGCAGGCAACAAGGTCAATGAATCCCCAGATCATATATCCGCGCACGTCAACGCCATCGATCACTGCTTCCTTAAGGCACTTTATGTGCTGGCGCAAATAATCGATTCGATACTCGTCGTGGATGCTGCCATCCTCCTCGACTACATCAGATGTACCGAGGCCGTTCTCGGCAATATACAGGGGCAGCCCATAGCGGTCATACATCTGGTTAAGGGTAACCCTCAGACCAATGGGATCGAGCTGCCAGCCCCACTCACTCGTCTCGAGATAAGGGTTCTTGTTTGCCATGACCAGATTACCCGCAGTCTTCTCCCATCCCTGATCGCAGGTGGATACCTGGGAAAAGTAGTACGAAAAGGCCAGGAAGTCGACCGTGTTGCGAGCGATGAGCTCTTCATCGCCCGGTTCCATTTGAATCTCGATATCGCACGCATCGAAATAGCGATTCATATAAGCGGGGTATTTTCCACGAGCCATCACGTCCGTATAGAACCAGTTGGAATACTGGTCGTCGTGAATAGCCTGCATGTTATCTTCGGGACGGCAGGTGGCGGGATACGTACAGAATCGAGCGATCATGCCGCCAACGGGAGTATCGGGCGAAAGACGGTGGACAATCTCGACGGCACGCGCATTGGCAACGAACTCGTGGTGCAGGCACTGGAAGATGGCTCGATCGAAGTTCTCCCCCTCTTCGTCTTTGACCAGACAGACCCCGTCCCAAGGCGAAAAACGCGCTGCATTGAACTCGTTAAAAGGCAGCCAGAAATCGACCAGATCGCCCAATTCCGTAACGATTGTCTCGACATAGCGGGCGAAGAAATCAATCGTCTTACGATTCTTCCATCCCCCATATGTGGTGACAAGATTTACCGGGATGTCATAGTGGAGCATGGTGACGAAGGTCTTAATGCCGTGCTTTTTGCACTCACCCAGCATGCTTCGATACCACTCGATGCCTTCGCGGTTAGGCTCAAGGTCATCTCCGTTAGGATAGATTCGGCTCCAGCAAATAGAGGTGCGGAACAGCTTGAGACCCATCTCCGCAAAAAGCGCGATGTCCTCATGATAGTGATGATAGAAGTCGTTGCCACGCCTAAACGGGTAGAACTCAACACCATCATCTGCGAGAGCGTTCATTAGTTCGTCATGGCAGAAGGGGTTGTTTTGATGCTTGTCCTCAATCTGGTCATGAGTCCAGGTACCATCCAGCCATCGACAATCCTGCGTCGACTTTCCCTTTCCGCCCTCATTCCAGGCGCCATCGGCCTGCGAGCACGATATGGCTCCGCCCCATAAAAAGTCGGAGTCAAACCCATGTTTTAACTTACTCATTTGCCCTCCTTGATCGGATGCTCCAGCGGATAACCCAATACTAGGAAGAACAAGATGCATAAGATATCGCATAGAAAGCGTGGGTTTATAACATTTTTTTAGATATAATACCGTTTAAGGCATCGATTCTACCGTTCACCCCTGGAGCACCCCATGGATTCGAATCTCAAACAGCTGCTCTATACGCATACCGAGACCGAAGAGTGGCATCGCGCACATCCGGGAGAGCTCAGCCCGCGATATAACAGGGTGGAAACCACAACCATTAACGGCGAAGAGGTCTATCTGTTTGATTGGAAAGAAACTCTCGACGAAAACCCCGTGGGCCTTATCAAGGAATCGCGCTTTACCGATATTCCTCCTCATATCAATCGGGATATGGAGCTTAACTACGTGTACGACGGCGTCTGCACGTTTATCGTCAACGGACGGCGACTACTCCTTAAAAAGGGCGACGTGCTCATTTGCAACACCGGCGTAGTCAGAAGCGTTCCATACGTTAAGGGCGAGCATGATATCGTCATTTCGATCGTCTTCAAAAAAGAAATGTTCGATTCGTTGTTCCTGAGCCAGCTACCCGGCGCGTCACCATTAACGAATCTTCTATTTGATTTTGTGTCCAAAAACCGCGAGGCCCGAAAATATCTCATTCTTCCAGAGGAATACGCCCGACATGCGCGACGCCTCATCGAGATGCTCTTTATCGAATATCACTTTAAAGATGCCTATTCCAATGAACTCATGAGGCACCTCGCCGTCAGCCTATTCCTTGTTCTCATTCGAGGACTGTACCGACGCTCCGCAACTGATAACCAGGCGATCATGTCGGACGAACGCATCGTGTCGATTCTGAATCATATTGAGCGAAGCTACGGCGACTGCACACTCGAAAGCATTGCGAGCGATACGGGTTATAGCACCAGCTATCTCAGCAGCTTGATCAAGCAAAAAACCGGCAAAACGTTTTCGCAAATCAAGCTCAACCAGCAGCTCACAGAGGCGGCATATCTTCTCAATAACACCGAGCGCAGCGTGCAGTATGTAGCCCGAAAAGTCGGCATCTCCAACATGTCATTCTTTTACTCAAAATTCAAAGAAGCATTCGGCGAAACGCCAGGTGCGTTCAGGACGCATCGGTCTAATTAAAGGCGTTATTACTCAGACCGATCAGCTTCGCGCGACACGGGAATGCACAATCGAAGCAGCGAGCGCATCGCCTCTACCAGCACAAAGCCGGCGATGCCAACCGTGACCACAACGTCGAGCGGTGTGCTCACAAACCACAGCAGCCCCATGAGATACGACCCGGCATTAAAGGCAAAGTGCAGCAGGATCGTGTAGCGGAGCTTTCCAGTGGTCACGAACACCCAACCAAAAATGAGGCCGGCAGCGCCCGCATAGCAGCCCTGCACCCAGTTCATGTGCATAAAGCCGAAGACCGCCGCCTGCAGCACGATTGCCGCGGCGACGCCCCAGGTACTCGGGGCCGCCCAGGGCACTATAGCGCCGTCTTGCGCGTTCGCGCGGCGCCGGCGTTTCCAGAGCGGACAGCACTGCGGATTAAACGCACGCAGCGAAAACTCAAAGATGATGCCGCGTACCAGAAGCTCTTCGCAAACCGGCGCGCCGAGCACCGTGGTCAGGACGGCAAGAAGGCTGGTATCGCCCATGCCCGTTTCCTCGACGAGCTCGCTATAGTCTGCCGCGACCTCGGGCAGCAGCGACAGCACGCCGTCGCATAGGTAGCTAATGACCACCTGCATGGATAGGCCGATCACGACAACGCAGGCAATGCGCTTCCATGCCGCGCTTGCTCCCCCACCGAGCGGGCGCTCGCCTTGCCGGCGCGCCATGAAGGAGCGGGGCCACAGATAACGCCACCACAGCAGCGCCATCAAAAATGACGCCGTCTGAGCGGCAGCCTGGAACCATTGGATATCGAGATTGTCGATCGGATAGCCCGTCAGCGCCGACACGGCATCGAGAGCTGAAAACAGAACCACGCTCAGGGCTATATCGGCAGCAACAACACCAAAACAGGCAAGCGCCCAAATCATCGCATTGAGCATGCCAACCTCCTCAAAACCCGGCACTTAGGGACGTTCCTTAACTGCCGGCAGAGACGATATGAGCAGGACATAAAAACATTGAGAGCCCCTGCTGCATGAAAGACCGCGGATTAGGCCGACAATGGTGAGTGTCTAATTCAGCCGTGGCGGCCACGCCGCATTCATGGAAGGGGCTCCCATGCT
>DBFWCI010000047.1:0-15689 GCA_048485235.1 Collinsella sp. | reverse complement strand
GAGGCCCTGCGCTCCAGCATCCTCTGGACCGTGTCCCGCTCGTGCCTCGTGAGCCTTCCGTAGGCCCTCGGGGCCGCTTTCGCGGAACCCTTCTTCCTCTTTCCGGACATGCCGTCCTCCGATCTTCCGGGGCCGGCCGGTCCGGCCCTCAGGGTATCGGGTTCCCACATTCATCCGTACATGTACGGATGAATGTGGGAGGTGTTCGGATGAAGTCGATAATCAAGGCGGCCGACGGGATCCCTAAGCACGCCATGCTTCTTATGTGCAGCAAAGCTAATGCTGCTAAAATACAAAGCGCTCATGTAGTTTAAACGCACGACGATAAGGAGCACCAGTGGGTAACCACTTCCGTACCTCCGGTGCGGGCGATGATGCCCCCAAGACGCAGGCAGGCGTCCAGGGCAGTCGTTTCGCCACTCCGGATTCAGAGGGCCAGCCTGTTGCTCAGGCCCCCGCTCAGCCGGCAGATCAGGCACAGCCGGCATCCGATCCCTTTGCCTACAATCCAACCAGCGATGTCGCGCTTTCCGGCACGGCGGGTTTTGAGCCCGTTCAGGCCGTGACCGCTCGCGTGGAGCAGTCTCAGGCTGGTGCCGCCACGCCGCAGCCTACCATGGCCGGCATTCCCGACCCCTTGGCCCCTGCGACGCCGGCTCCTCAGCCTGCGCAGTCCGGTCTCTTTGCCGCTATTCCCGACCCCACGCAGCCTGCTGCCCCGGTGGTCGAGAGCGATCAGGCCGCCGAGGTCGCAAGCCTCGATAACGCGCTCAACAACCCCGATTTTACGTCGGTGTTTGCGCCCATCGATCCGCAGGCCAGCCGCAAGAAGATGGCCAAGCAGGCCGGTGTCGAGCCCGTCATCCTTATGGAGCATGTCACCAAGATCTATCCGGCACAGCCCAACAAGCCTGCACTCGACGACATCAACATCGAGATCTATCCGGGCGAGTTTGTCTTCCTGGTCGGTCACTCCGGCTCGGGTAAGACCACGCTGCTGTCGACGCTCAACCGCGACGTCAAGCCGACGAGCGGTCGCATCCTGGTTGCCGGTCAGGACCTCATGAAGATCAAGAACCGCAAGGTTCCGTTCCTGCGCCGCCAGATTGGCGCCGTGTTCCAGGACTTTAAGCTTCTGCCGCAAAAAACCGCCTACGAAAACGTGGCGTTTGCCCTGCAGTGCATCGGCAAGCCCAAGGGCGTCATTCGCAGCCAGGTGCCCGAGGTGCTGCGTCTGGTCGGTCTGGCCGATCAGATGGACTCGCTACCCGACCAGCTTTCCGGTGGCGAGCAGCAGCGCGTTGCCGTCGCCCGCGCTATGGTCAACCGTCCGCCGCTGCTGATCTGCGACGAGCCGACGGGCAACCTCGACCCGGCGATCTCGCTGGGCATCATGAAGCTGCTCGAGCGTATTAACCGCACTGGCACCACCGTGATCGTCGCCACGCACGACCGCGAGATGGTCGATAGCATGCACCGTCGCGTGATCGCCCTCGAGGGCGGTCACGTTATCCGCGACCAGGAGAGGGGAGGTTACGGCAACTATGGCACCAACTAACGTGGGCTACTCCTTCAAAGAGGCAATCAGCCACTTCTTCCGTAACTGGACTACCTCGCTCGGCGCCGTCATCACGATCTTCCTTTCGCTGTTTATCATCGGCCTGTTCATCATGGGCTCCGCGATGCTGAACTCCGTGATCGGCACCGTCGAGGATCAGGTTGTCATCAACGCGTTCATTAGTGATGACGCCGATCAGGCCGATGTTCAGGCTTTTGAGGCCGAGCTTAAGACATGGAATAACGTCAAGTCCGTGACCTATAAGGACAAGGACGACGCGCTGGCCGAGTATACGAGCAAGATGTCGGGCAACGCCGACGCCACCATGAGCGCACTCGATGGCCAGAACCCACTGCCGGCTTCGTTTGCAATTGAGATGGACGATCCGTCCAAGGTCGAAAGCACGGCAGAGAAGCTCAAGAAGGATGCCGATTTCCAGAAGATCGCGGATGACGGCGACGTCAACGCGAGCGTGCTGTACGGCCAGGAGGAAGTGAGCCGCCTGTTCCAGGTGACCAACTACATCCGCATCGCCGCCGTGGTGCTCGTTGGCCTTCTGACCTTTATCGCATTCATCTTCATCAACAACACGATTCGCCTGTCCATCACGGCGCGTCGTCGTGAGATTGCGATTATGCGTCTAGTCGGCGCCAGCAACGGCTTCATTCGTGGCCCGTTTATCACCGAGGGCGTACTGCAGGCCATTTTGGGCTCGCTGCTTTCCATCGGCGTTCTGGAGCTGCTGCGCAACCTGATGATTCCGCGTCTGCAGGAGAGCATCGGCTGGATGTCGTTTGCCCTGCCGATGCAGTACTACCTGGTGACCTATGCTGCGCTGATTCTGGTCGGCGTGATTATCGGTCTCTTTGGTTCTGCCATCGCCATGCGCCGCTACCTGCGCGTGTAGGCATGCCTGGAATTCATCTTTTCCAACGGGTCGTCTCTTATGGGGCGGCCCGTTTTTTTGATCCCTAGGGGACGGCAGGAAAGCGAATCATTTGGGTAGACTCTTGGGATGTAAACGGCAATCGATAGTTAGGAGGCGCCATGGGGCGCAATAACAAGCATAAGCGTGGAGCTCGCAATAAGCGCGGGCCGGTGCGCAGCGAACGCCGTCCGAGCCTGACCGGGCGCGTGCAGCTCCATGAGCACAGTGCCTATGTCATAACCGAGAATGGCGACTACAAGGTCATGGGCCGCGGCAAGCGTGAGATCATGGACGGCGATACCGTTGCCGTGAGCATTAAGAACAGCCCGCATGGCGAGCGTCGCGCCGTGATCGAGGGCGTGGTTGAGCGCGCAGCTATAAGCGTGGTGGGCACGTACCAGACCGCCGGTCCGCTCGGTGTGATTGAGCCGCTCGATTCGCGCCTGAAGGCCGACTTCTTCATTTTGCCCGAGGACACCTCGGCGGTTCGTCTGGGTGTCCACCCGGGTGATGCTGTTGTCGCGCGCATTTTGACCTACCCGACGCGCCTGGAATCGGGCACTGTGACGATCGAACGCCGCATTGGCGGAGATGACGCGCCCGATTTGGGCGTTCAATATGTGATGGCGCGTTACGGCTATACCGATAGCTATCCCGAGGCTGCGCTAGACGAGGCCGAGGGGCTTTCGCTCGATGTGTCCGCGGCGCTTAAGGACCCGCTCCGCCGCGATCTGCGCGACCGCTTTGTCATCACGATCGACCCGGTCGACGCGCGCGACTTTGACGATGCCATTTCGCTGGAGCGCACGCCCGAGGGCGGCTATAAGCTGGGTGTGCATATCGCCGACGTTTCACACTATGTGGCTTGGGACGGGCATATCGATCTTGAGGCTCGCCATCGCACGACATCGGTGTATCTGGCCGATCGCGTGCTTCCCATGCTGCCCGAACGCCTGTCCTGTGACCTGTGCTCGCTTCGCCCTGACGAGGACCGTCTTGCGTTTACCGTCGATATCGAGCTCGATGAGCAGGGTCGCGTGCGGCATTACGATCCGTATCCCAGCGTGATTCGCTCGCGTGTGCGTATGGACTATGACGGCGCCGAGGCGCTGCTGGTGCGTGCCGGTGCGGTTGAGTATTCGGTGCTGGAGGGCGCGGCTGAGGATGTTGAGGCTGCTGAGGCCTTGCGCGAGGAAGCGCTTGAGCGCGGTCTTGCGTGCGAGGAGGCCGCCCGCGGCTACAACATCGACCTCGGCGATTTCCTTGTCGCCGCTAACGAACTCGCCGAACTTCGCCGTCGTATTCGTCGCGCCCGCGGCTCAGTCGATTTTGACACGGCCGAGATTCGCGCTCTATTGGATGAGGACGGAGTGCCCGTGCAGATTGTGGCGCGTGAGCGTTCGTGTGCCACGTCGCTTATCGAGGAAGCCATGCTGCTCGCCAACGAGTGCGTTGCAGAGTGGCTGGCAGACCGTGATATCGAGGCCTGCTATCGCGTGCATGAGGATCCGAGCCCCGACAGCCTGCACGGTGCCGCCGTTGCGCTGGCGCAGCTAGGCATCATCGACGATCGCCGTGCTGCCGGTATTGCCCTGGGGAGTCCCGATGAACTGCAGGCTGCAGTCGATGCTGCCGCCGGTACGGCCAACGCACCGCTCGTCAACACGCTGCTTCTGCGCAGCATGCAGCGCGCGCTGTACAAGCCGCGCAACGAGGGCCACTTTGCGCTCGCCGCGCCGTGCTACTGCCACTTTACGAGTCCCATCCGTCGCTACCCCGATCTGGTGGTGCACCGCGTACTCAAGCTGCAGTTGGCCTATGAGCAGCTCGGCGGCAAGGACGCCTTGGTCCGTACGTCGCGGCTGATCGGCAAGGGACGCGAGTCGCTGCCGCGCATTCTGCCGCAGATCTGCCGCGCATGCAGTGATGCCGAGCGCGCGGCAGATGCCGCCAGCCATGCGACGCAAAAGATCAAGATTGCCCAGTACTATGAGGACCGTCTAGGCGAGCGCTATGCCGGAACCGTCTCGTGGGTTAGCAGCATGGGCCTCTTTGTGCGCTTGGACCTGACGCAGGTCGAAGGCTTGGTTTCGATCAAGAGCCTGGGCAACGAGTGGTTCGAGTTCGACGAGGACGCGCTAACGCTCACGGGTGCCGACACGGGCACCCGTTACGAGCTGGGGCAGCGCGTGATCATCGAGGTCTCGCGCGTCAATACCACGCGTGGGCACTTGGACTTCAAGCTTATCCATTAGCCAAATCCCGACTGATGGTGGGGGAGCGGAGGGCGGCCTTTTGGGACCGCCCTCCGCATTTGAATCGTGGCTACCTTGCCGTCTGCTCGGCCGCCCGCTTACCTGCTATTTGAGAGGTAAAACCTACCAAAATAAACCTGTCCCTTTTTGGCAGGTTTACAAGAAAGCGGGGATGAGATGGCGACGGTGTACGGTTATGCGCGGGTGAGTTCGCGCGATCAGAACCTTAATCGGCAGCTGGATGCGCTGGGCGCCTATGGCGTGGGCTCGGCGAATATTTATGCCGACCATGCGAGCGGCAAGGACTTCGATCGACCGCGTTATCGCGAGCTGCTGCACGTCCTGGGAGACGGGGACGTACTGGTGGTGCTATCTATCGACCGACTTGGTCGTAATTACTCCGAGATTCTTGAGGAATGGCGACGCATTACCAAGGAGCTCGGGGTTGCCATTGTGGTGTTGGACATGCCATTGCTTGACACGCGCGTCAGGGCCAGCGGCGCGCCGGATGTGACCAACACCCTGATTGCCGATATTGTGCTGCAACTGCTGAGCTACGTGGCGCAGGTGGAGCGCGAGAATATCCATCGGCGCCAGGCGGAGGGAATTGCAGCGGCGCGGGCGCGAGGGGTCCGTTTCGGTCGACCTCGCAAGCCGTGCCCTCCTCAGTTTGAGCTGGTGCGCGATAGCTATGAGGCGGGTGATATTACCCGCAGCCAGGCAGCAAAGTGCCTGGGCGTGTGCGTGGGGACGTTCGATCGCTGGATGCGCGAGGTGGGGTAGGGGTTTGCGTCGCTTTGTCGCTTCCTGTTGCGATTCAAATTTTGATACGGTGACGATGTCATTTGGGGCTACACTCGCTGATATTCAAAAAAAGGAGGTTGGCCCTTGGCGCGCGTAAAACAAATAATCGGATGGACCGCGATCGTTCTGTTCGCTGCAACGCTGGTGGGCATCTGGGTGCTGACGGAGCAAAATGCGGTGGAGACGTCGTTGCTGAGCGAGTCCACCGCGCGTGTGGTGGAGGGTCAGGCTACGGGCGTTCAGGCTGCCGATGCCACGGGTGAAGCCCAGACGGAGAACGGAATGACCGGGGGCACCGATTCGGCTGCCCCGAATGTCCGGTCTGGCCGACTTGCTTCCATTCGCATGTGGGTGGGCACGAACGTCCGTCGCGTTGCCCATACCGTAGAGTTTTTCTTCGTCGGATTATTCGCCTCCGTGGTCGTGGTTTGCTTTTCCAGGCGTCCGTGGAGCGTATGCTCCCGTTGCGTGCCCGTATTGCTCTTTTGTGCCGCCTGCTCCGTTGGCGATCAGGTACATAAGATTTTTGTTCCCGGCAGGCATTTCGACGTTATCGATTTAGGATTCGATGCTGCGGGCTATGTCACCGCCATGCTGTTGGTATTGCTGGCAGCGGCGTTGGTGCGCCATGCGACTCGGCCGATCGGCGCCCATGCGAGGCGCTAGCCGGTAACAAACCCGTTTCTGATAATGCGACCTCGTTGAATTATTTTGTGTCGCGCGTATTTCCGAGCGGTCGGATTTGAGGGGCGAGCGGTAGAACGCTCGCCCTTTGTGCGCCACGATGCGGCACAATGTACCGCAAAAGCTGTTTGTATCCGGTACGAATCGTTCGTTGGTCTTTAATTCTACTCAACGGAGGTGTTTGAGATGGCAAACGGATTGCTTTTGCGGCTTCGCGAGCGTGAGCTCAGCGCGAGCCCGGCGGAACGCAACGTCATCGCATATGTAAGCGCTCATCCGCACGAGGTGGTCGGGCTGTCCGTCCGCGGTCTTGCCGATGTCACGTTCTCCTCGCCCTCGAGCATTTTGCGCTTTTGCAAGCGTTTGGGTTTTGCGGGCTACAAGGAGTTCCAGCGCGAACTGATTGCCGAGCTGGCGCTCTTAGGTGACAAGAAAGACGTAGCTCTCGAGGACATCTCCATGGATGACAGCGTCGAACGTATCGTGGGGAAGGTGATGAAAAGCAACGTGCGCACGATCGAGGCGACGGCACGAACGCTCGATTACACCGTCTTGGAGCGATGCGCGGCCCGTCTTAAGCGGGCACGCGCGGTCAATCTGTTCGGTATTGGTGCTTCTCGTTTGGTCGCGCATGACCTGGCGCAAAAGCTCATGCGTGTCGACAAAGAGTGCCATCTGTACGATGACTGGCATGATCAGCTCTTATGTGCCAAGAACATGCATGAGGGCGATATGGCAATCGCCTTTAGTTACTCGGGCTTGACGCAAGAGGTGCTGGACTGCACCGCCGAGGCTCAACGCCACAACTGTCCCGTTGTGGCCGTTACCAAAGTAGATGGATCATCCAAGCTTGCCACCATGGCCGATGCCGTGCTCGGCGTCGCTGCGAGTGAACCCTTGGTCCGCAGCGGTGCCATGGCTTCGCGTATGGCCCAGCTTATGGTTGTCGATGCCCTATACGCTGCTTACGTTGCCAGCGACTACGAACGGGCGACGCATGTCATTAAACAAAACTACATCGAGAAACAGGAAAGATGAGGTGAATGAAATGCTCGATTTAACAAAATTCACGACCGAACAGCGTAATCAAAGGTCAATGGACCTCGATACGATGACATCGCTGCAAATCGTCACGACGATGAACGATGAGGATCTTCGTGCCGTCCAGTCGGTCACGAAAGTGTTGCCCCAGGTTGCCATGGCAATCGACTGGGCTGCTGAGGCACTCGAGCGCGGCGGGCGCGTCTTTTACATGGGCGCAGGCACCAGCGGTCGTCTGGGCGTACTCGACGCTTCGGAGTGTCCGCCTACGTTTGGCGTGTCACCCGATCTGATTGTCGGGCTCATTGCCGGAGGCGAGACGGCGTTTATCAAGGCTGTCGAAGGTGCCGAAGACAGCGAGGCGCTTGGCGCGAACGACCTGCGGGAGCGTGGACTCTCGGACAAGGATCTTGTCGTTGGCCTGGCGGCAAGCGGCCGTACTCCTTATGTGGTGGGCGGCCTTGCGTACGCCAAGGCAACTGGGTGCAAGACCATTGCAATTGCCTGCAACCAAGGGTCGAAGATCGGGGAGAGCGCAGATCTTGCCATTGAGCCCGTGCCCGGTCCCGAGGTGCTGACCGGCTCAACGAGGCTCAAGGCGGGAACGGTTCAAAAGCTCATTCTCAACATGATTTCGACCGGTGCCATGGTCAAGATCGGCAAGGTATACCAAAACCTGATGGTCGATGTGCAGCAGACGAACGAGAAGTTGGTGGTGCGCGGCCAGAACATCGTGACGGAGGCGACCGGCTGCACGCGCGAGCGCGCTGTTCAGGCGCTTGCAGATGCCGGCGGCCACGTAAAAACCGCTATTGTCTCGGTACTGCTGGACTGCGATGCCGAGCAGGCTGTGGTAGCTCTTGAGCGGGCGCGAGGCCATGTTCGTGCTGCGGTGAGTGGCCATGAGAAGAGCAATGCCGATGCCCAATAGGTGCGCGGCGTGAGCTGATATGACATCCAGACGAGATACCCAATACAAGGAGGAGTTATGACGAACAAAGAGCTGGCTCAAAAGCTGCTGGACCTTTTGGGCGGTAAAGACAACGTGCTCGCAAACGCGGCGTGCATGACGCGCCTGCGCGTGACCGTCAAAGACACGGGCAACGTCGACACGGAGGGTATTAAGGCACTCGACGGCGTGATGGGCCTGGTCGAGGACGACACGATGCAGATTGTGCTGGGTCCGGGCAAGGTGAATAAGGTGCTCGAGGAGTTCTCCAAGCTCACCGGCCTTGCGAAAGGCGTTGCTGACGAGAGCGTGGTTGACGCTGCGGCCACAAACAAGGCCGCGCAGAAGGCCAAGTACGAGTCCAAGCCGGTTCAGGCCTTCCTCAAGAAGATTTCCAATGTCTTCGTCGCCCTGCTTCCCGGCATCATTGCGGCTGGCCTCATCAACGGTATCTGCAACGTCATTAACGTCTCGACGGCAGGCGCGCTTGCAGGCGAGTGGTGGTACCAGGGCATTCGTTCCATGGGCTGGGCCCTGTTTGCCTATCTGCCCATCTTGGTGGGCTATAACGCGGCACGTGAGTTTGGTGGCTCCGCTGCGCTGGGTGGCATCGCCGGCATGATGTGTATCGCCAACAGCGCCATGCCCCTGCTTGCGCCTGGCGCGGCTGATCCTGCCACTGCCATTCTGCTGCCGCTCACCAGTGCGCAGTACAACCCTGCAGCGGGCGGCATGATCGCGGCTCTCATCGCTGGCGCATTTTTTGCCTGGATGGAGCGTCAGATTCGCAAGGTTATGCCCAACGCACTCGACACGTTCTTGTCCCCGCTGCTGGTGCTCATCATCGGCGCCTTTGCTCTGATGCTCGTCATCCAGCCGGTTGGCGCATGGCTGACGACTGCCATCTTTAGCGTTTTGACCTTTATCTTCGAGAAGCTGGGCGTCCTGGGCGGCTATATCCTGTCGGCAGGCTTCTTGCCGCTGGTTTCCGTCGGCCTGCATCAGGCGCTCACGCCGATCCACGCTATGCTCAACGATCCCGACGGCGCTACCAAGGGTATCAATTACCTGCTTCCCATCCTTATGATGGCTGGTGGCGGCCAGGTCGGTGCCGGTTTGGCGCTGTACTTTAAGACCAAGAACGCCAAGCTCAAGAAGTACGTCGCAGAGTCCATTCCCGTTGGAATCCTGGGTGTGGGCGAGCCTCTGATGTATGCTGTTACGCTGCCGCTCGTTCGTCCGTTTGTGACGGCCTGCCTGGGTGCCGGATTTGGCGGCGCGCTCGCGGCGCTGCTTCACATCGGCACGGTTTCTCAGGGCGTTTCCGGTCTGTTTGGCCTGCTGATCGTCGTTCCTGGCCAGCAACTCGGCTACGTTGCCGCTATGCTGCTTGCCTATGCCGCCGGCTTTGTCCTGACGTGGTTCTTTGGCGTCGACGAGCAGAAGATCAACGAGTTCTTTGGCGAGTAGTTTGATATCGCGAGCCGTGTTGCTCGGGGTTCGCGGCGCGCAGCAGATTTCTTGATGTTATGGTTGTGCCGGCGGGGCCAGCTGCTCCGCCGGCCTTTTTTAAAGGAGCGTTGAAGCGTGAAGACGGGTATTTCGATTTATCTTTCCAGCCCTCTGCAGGATATTGAGCGGACGATTGAGCGCGGTGCCGCGGCGGGTGCGCGCTGTGCGTTCACCTCGCTGCATATTCCCGAGGATGGGGGAGCGGCGTATGCAGATAAAGTCCGTCATGTTCTGTCGCTGCTTTCCGCCCGCGGCATTGCGCTCATTGCCGATGTGGGGCCTCGCACGTGCGATTTGCTCGGGCTTGAGCGCATCGAGGACCTGCGCGATTTGGGGTTGGAATACCTTCGTTTGGACTATGGTTTTAGCGCCCAGCGGGTCGCGGAGCTGTCCGGTGTATTTCGCATTGTGGTCAATGCATCGACGGTGAGTTCTGATGAAATCGCATCGTGGCGTGAAGCCGGCGCCGATGTGACTCGTTTTGCCGCCTGCCACAATTTTTACCCCAAGCCTTATACCGGTTTAGCTCTTGAAGATGTTGCTCGGACGAATCTTCGTCTTGCGGCGCTTGGATTCGAAATCATGGCTTTTGTGCCGGGTGATGCTAACGTTCGCGGGCCGGTATTCGAGGGACTGCCGACGGTCGAGGCGCAGCGCGGTCGCGCGTCAAAGGTTGCTCTCAATATGCTTGAGCTTGCACATGGCGCCGATTGCGACATTGTGTTGGTCGGCGACCCCGATCTTTCCGATGCGGGCTGGGCGCAGTTTGCTCAAGTTTCCGCCGGATACGTGGACCTGCAATGCGAGCTTGAGCCCGGTTATGCCTATGTGCGCGGGCAGATTCATCACGATCGGCCCGACTCGAGTGTCCTCATCTTTAGGTCTCAGGAGTCACGTACGAAGCTTAAGCCGGATTCCGTGCCGACGGATGCCGGAGCCGGCCTGCCGCGAAAGGCGGGGTCGATCGCTGTGAGCAATAGCGGATATGGGCGCTACGAAGGCGAGCTTGAGATTGCGCGGGTCGATCTTCCCGGTGACGAGCGCATGAACGTTGCGGGCCATATCACGCCCGAGGCAATGGAACTGCTGCCGTTTATCAAGCGCGGATTCGGGGTACGGTTCGTTTAACGTGTGACCCGCGGGCTACAATTGGCCCATCATACGAAGGCGCCTCGTGTGGCGTGTGCCTGCGTTGGCCGATCTATATTCGGAGGATTCCCATGACTGTACTGTTTGTTGAATATCCCAAGTGCTCGACCTGTAAGAAGGCCAAGGCATGGCTGGACGAACATGGGGTAGAGTATATCGATCGCGATATCGTTTTGGACAATCCCACGGCTGATGAGCTTGCGACCTGGATTGCTCGTTCGGGGCTGCCGGTGCGGCGCTTCTTTAATTCGTCGGGCATGAAATATCGAGAGCTGGGCCTGAAGGCGCGTCTGGATGCGGGCATGACGGATCGGGAGTGCTACGAGCTGCTGGCGACCGACGGCATGCTGGTCAAGCGTCCGCTGCTGGTGGGCGACGACTTTGCGATTCCCGGCTTTAGGGAAGCGGCTTGGGCCGAGGCGTTGCTGTAGCGGCTGCGGAAAGTGCGACCCGGAATTCGCTTCCAGAATGGGATGCGCTTTCCCAAAGTGGCCGGTTGCGGAAAGCACGTCCCATTCTGAGCTTCGATTGTGGGACACGGTTTCCGGTTGAGGGCTCGACGGGAAAGTGGGGACCAGTTTGAGCTTGAAATCTGGGACGCACTTTCCGCCGGCGGGCCTGCCCCAGTCAGTCCGCCAGCTGTGCCCATTCGTGCGGATCGTAGACCTTTACGTGTTTGTTGGGCTTGCCGCTCCAGTACTCCTCGTCCATAAAGGGCAGATATGCCTGAACGCCGGGGCAGATAAAGGGAATCCGCTGCTGTTGCAGTCGCTCGCGCTGGCGCTGCTCCAGGTGCGCCTCGGATATGACGGTCGGCATACCGGACAACTCGACGAGGCTTGCCTGGATTCGCTTAAGGTCGGGGAGTCCCGCGTGCCATGACATCCGCATGATCAAAAAGGATGCACGGCGGTATTTTGCCTGCACCACAGTAATGGCGGGGCGCAGTGTGGGATGGATTTTGTCCCGTTCGGGCCAAAGGTCGGCAGTGATCTCGAGGCCCAGGGTCTCCCATAGGTAATCAAGCTCTTCGTCCATGGTACCTCGATATCTACGCGATCATTGATACTTCGATTGTGTTGCCTGGTGCTATCGTTTTCGCGGTAGAATCTGCCAACGGTTGACGGCTACCGCTCGCGGTGTTTTGCCCTTCGTGTACAGCGGTCGGCTTCACAGGTCCTTCACGGGTTGGACTAAATTAGGCCAATTTGACTGAATTTCAAAAAAGTCAAAATTGGGGCTTGCGTCACGGCGAGACTTCCCGTATATTTCTTTCTTGCGCAAAGGCACAGCCGAGCGCAGCGATGCAGTCATTGGGATGTCGTCTAATGGCAGGACAGCGGATTCTGGTTCCGTCAATGGGGGTTCGACTCCCTCCATCCCAGCCATTGCATTTGCTACATATGGCCCGTTCGTCTAGCGGTTTAGGACGCCGCCCTCTCAAGGCGGAGATCACCAGTTCGAATCTGGTACGGGCTACCAAAATTGAATGCCCGGGCCTCGTAAGAGACCCGGGTTTTGTGTATTGACCGATGCTTAAGGCGCGCGTTGAGTCTGCCGCCCGGATCGAGGAGTAGCCATGGATCTGCCCATCAGCTTGCAAGACATCACGTATGCCGAGAACTATCTGGCGCAGGGCGACCTGGCTACGGCGACGCCGCTGCTGGAGCGTCTGGTGGAGCTCGCCGAGGAGTATATCGACGCTGAGTGCAAGACGGAGGAGAAGCGTCAATACTTTAGCTTCGATAGCAAGTTTGAGCGCTTGGCCTATCGCCGCGTGGAGAAGGATCCGCGCGAGCTCGTGCAGGTCGAGGTGCCGTTTGACCGCCTGTACTCTGACATGGCGTTTGCCTACATTCGCCAGCAGGATTATGTGAGTGCTCGCAACGCCTTGATGCAGGCCGTGCGCTGGGACCCCATGAACTGCAACTACCGCCTGGATCTGGCCGAGCTGTTCCGCGCTCTCGAGGACAAGCAGGAATGGGCATCGCTCTCGTTCTCGGTGCTGGAGCGTGCAAGCGATGGCAAGTGCGCCGCCCGCGCTTACGCCAATCTAGGTCAGTACTTCTTGGAGCCCGAGACCGAGAACGTTTCGGCTGCCGTGGGCTGCGCGCGTCTGGCGCTGCGCCTGGCGCCCAACGATGCGCATACGACGCGCCTGCTCAACAAGATCCATACCACCTATCCGGATGCCGCCGATGAGAGCGACGACCACGTGATGGGTGAGCTCGCCCTGCAGGGCGTGCCGACCTCACCTTCGGCCGAGATCGCCATCTGCCTGATCATGTGTGCGACCGATGCTGCAAGCGACGGCGACAAGCAGGAGGCGACGCGCCTGACGGTGCGTGCTCGCGACTTGGTGGGCGAGGAGGCCTGCGCGGCGATTATCAAACTGGTGCGCGAGAGCGATGCCGAGCTCAATGCCGAGCGCAAGGCAAAGCGCGCAGGTGTCGACAAGGGAACCGATGGCGCCAAGGAGGCCGGCGATGCCCAGTAAGCGCGAGCGCAAACTCATTTCCAAGAATCGCTCGGCACATCACGAGTACTTTATCGATGAGACGTTTGAGTGCGGTATTGAGCTGAGCGGCACCGAGGTCAAGTCGATTCGCGAGCGCGCCTGTCAGATCACTGACACTTTTGCGCTGATTCGTGGCGGCGAGTGCTGGCTCGTCGGCCTGCATATCCACCCTTATAGCCATGGTGGCGTGTGGAATCGCGATCCCGACCGTCGGCGTCGTCTGCTGCTGCACCGCAAGGAGATCGACTTTCTTGACGGCAAACTTCGCAACCGTGGTTATGCGCTGGTTCCGTTGGAACTCTACTTTAATACCGACGGCCGCGTAAAGCTGCTGCTGGGTCTGGGCCGCGGCAAGAAGCTCTACGACAAGCGCGAGGACATGGCCAAGCGTGATGTCCAACGCGAGATCGACCGCGCCCTTAAGGAACGCAACCGCTAGGCACTCTGTATAAGTTGCGGTGGAATACGGACTGTTTTGCCTGTTTGAGGGGCTATTCAGTCCCTATTTCACCGCAACTGCGGGCGTCTCATCTTTCTTACTGTTCTGACACATATGTCTCAAAGGCGGCGTCCGTTATGGGGATCGCGTGCCGAATGTTGGTGTAAGGGGCCGCTTCCCTGGCCGTAGAAAGCAGGAAGCGGTTATCGCCTAGAATCTTAATTGCTGAAGTTAGGATTCGTGGAAAGGCAATAACCGCATATGGATAAGATACACGAGATTGCGGGCGACGGCGCCCTGATGCCGAGATTCGACGACGGCATGGTGAACATGACGGAGCTGATCAGGGTGATGGCCGAGTCGCTCGTCAACGAGATCATGGACGCCCAGGCCGACGAGGCGTGCGAGAGCGGCAACCAGCGCAACGGCTACCGCGAGCGCAGGCTCGTCACCAGCGTGGGCACCATCAACCTCAGAATCCCGAAGCTGCGCGCCGGCAGTTACTTTCCCGAGGACCTCATCGAGCGGTACTCGCGCGTGGACCGCGCGGTCATCGCCGCGGTCTCCGAGATGGTGACAAACGGCGTGTCCACCAGGAAGGTGAAGCGCGTGGCGCAGTCCATGGGCATAGACCGCATGAGCGCCAGCCAGGTGTCGAGGATATGCTCGTCGCTGGACGAGTCGGTCGCCGACCTGCGGGAACGCGACCTGTCAGACGTCAGCTACCCCTACATCTGGCTCGACGCCACCTACATCAAGTGCAGGGACGCCGGCCGCGTGCAGTCCACCGCGCTCGTAACCGCCATCGGCGCCGGCTCGGGCGGCTACGGGCGCCTGCTCGGCCTCGACGCCATCGACACAGAGTCCTACGACGGCTGGAGGGCGTTCCTCCTCTCGCTGCGGGCGCGCGGGGTCGATGGCGTCATCTGCGTCACCAGCGATGCGCACGAGGGCCTCAAGCGCGCGATCCAGGAGGTCTTCCCCGGCGCCGCCTGGCAGAGATGCATCGTGCACCTGATGCGCAACGCCGCCGGCAACGCGCCGACCAGGCAGAAGAGGGGTGCCGTGCTCGGCATCCTGAAGGCCGTGTTCGCCGAGCGCGACCCCGAGCTCGTGCGCGAGCTCTACCAGCTCGCCATCGAGCAGATCGAGGGCTTCTGCCCGAAGGCGGCCGAGGTGCTCGAGGAGGCCGAGGCCGACGCGCTGGCGTACCTCGACTTCCCCTACGAGCACCACGTCAGGCTGCGCACCAACAACGTTCAGGAGCGCGCCAACCGCGAGCTCAAGCGCCGCAGCCGCGTCGTCCAGGTGTTCCCGAGCAGGAAGTCGCTCATCAGGATGATGGGAGCGGTGTTCTCCGAGATGGACGAGGACTGGGCGGGCCGCCGCTGGTTCAACGACGACTCCATCGGCAGGGCCGTGGAGGGCGCCAAGGTGAACGCGCCCGCGCCCGCCTACGAGGGCACCGCCGCCGAGCATGCGGCCAGGATAATTGCGCTCGTGGTGGCCGACAACCCGATTCCCGGCAGGAAGGCGGCGTAGCATGCGCTAGAATGACGGCATTCTAGGTGATTCTCGGCTCCTCGGGCAGCCTGCGGCTACCCTCGAGAACCGAGCTCTACACCAACATTCGCGACACTACCAAAAGCCGCCGTTAAAGAACGGCGGCTTTTACTCTCGAAAAGTTAATAGCGGCTAGAGCGTCTTGATGTACTCCCCCAGCTCTTCCTCCCAGTCGGGCATGTGGAAGCCGGCAGCCTCGAGCTTGGACAGGTCGAGCGCGGAGTGGACCGGGCGCGGGGCGACGGGGCCCTCGGCGCTCGCGTAGTAGTCGGCGGTCGATACCGGCACG
>DBFWCI010000046.1:0-42554 GCA_048485235.1 Collinsella sp. | reverse complement strand
TCGGCGGTGAGGACGGGAAGGAGGAGGGCGCCTAGGCGCCGAAAGCGGCACATCCGCGTTGGCGAATCCGGTGTATCCGCGTTGGCGCGATTGGCGAAAATGCGTTGGTGGAAATGGTGAAAATTATATTGACGCTAACATATGGGTCCCCTCCCCCGAGGTCGAAGGCATCAGGGACCTCGCCGGCGCCTACGACGGGGCGACCGCGCGCCTGGCGACCGCCAAGCAGCGGCTGCTCGCCTTCCTCGCAAGGCGGGGGTTCGTCTACGGCGGCACCACGCCCGCCGGCAACCCGAGGAAGTACTGGACCTACGACTTCCTGAGGTGGCTCGACAAGGCCAGGCCGGAGGACGATGGCGGGGTTCGGGCGCTCGCCGCCCTGAGGAACGAGGTCGAGGCCGCGGCGGAGGCCCGGGCGGACCTGCTCTCCGAGTACAGGGCCGCCGTGGATGCCAGCCCGATCGCCGCGGAGGCGGCCGCCCTCCAGTCGATCAAGGGCTGCGCCTTCGCGCTGGCCGCGGCCTTCTCGGCCGAGGTCGGCGACTTCACGAGGTTCCGTTCCGGAAGGCAGGTCACGGCCTATTTCGGCCTCGCGCCGAGTCAGAGGTCGAGTGGCGACTCCGTGCGGCTCGGAGGCATCAGCGGTGCGGGCAACGCGCTCGTGAGGAAGCTGGCCGTTGAGGGTTCATGGTGCTACGCCGCGGCACGGCACCAGCCGAAGCTCATGCCGAGGGACACGGGCGTGCCCCTCGAGATAAGGATGCACGGGAGGAAGGGGTCCGAGCGGCTCCTGCGGCGGCGCGAGGAGATGCTCGCCCGCGGCATGCCCGCGGCGAAGGCCAACGCGGCCACCGCGGCCGAGCTCGTGAGGTGGCTCTGGGCCCTCGGCATGATGTGCCGGGAGGGCGCGGAATAGACATGGCCCCCGTCCCGGCGAGCCGGGCGGCCTTCGGGGACACCCCCTATTTCGCTGTGCGCGCGGAGCCCTCCGCATGCGCCTAGACAGAGTTGGGGAACCCCGCCGAAGGAATGGAGTGCGGGCCGACAGAACGGTATCCGCGGATATGAGACTGAGCCGAAGGCGTCGATGACATGCCGGGGGCGGACCGGGACGGGTTAACGGCAGGCCCCGCCGACCGATTGCAAGCGGTCGGCGGGGCCATTGTGGCTCTTGACAGCGGATTGGGTCATATGAGCGAAAACCCGCCAGGGCGAGCAAGGTGCCTTGAAACGAGGTGGCATTGATCTTTTGATCATGCCGCCGAAGTTGAAAGGCAGATTGCCGCTCTGGCGGGTTTGCAGCGTCAACTGGTTACGCGGTTTGGTAAAACCGCGTAACTCTAGTAGTTGGCTTCGTAGCCGTTGCCGTCGCCGGTGGGCTCTTCGTAGTAGTCCGAATCGCTCGAATCGCTTGAGTCATCGGAATCGTCAGAGCTGACCGATGAGGTTGCGGTACCGTTTGCGTAATCGTCAGACGTGTTGTTGTTCAGGTCGCCGATCGTAGAGCTGGAACCGTCGGAAAGACCCATGGTGTTGGGACCCTTGGGATCCTTGCCGGCATCGACGCGCTCCATCATTTCCTTGAGCTCGTCCTCGTAGACAAAGACGTAGCTCACACCGTCGATCATGGTGCTGTCGTCGGCATACGAGGGCAGGTTGGCCGAGTAGATGCCGTCGACATCCATACCGCGCACGGCATTGACCGTAGCCACGATATCCTGAACGCTCATATCGGTCACGAGCATATCGGACAGCGAATTAACCAGGCCAAAGATCTTCGTGGCATCGAAGTTATTGAGAATCTGGTTGGCAAGGGCGCCAAGCACCTGACGCTGGTGGCGCATGCGCGTGTAGTCGCCGTCGGCATAGGTGTAGCGGCAGCGGGCATAGGTAAGGGCGGTGGCGCCGTCCATATGCTGCTGACCAGCGGTAATCTTAATATCCAGGTGCTCGGGGTCGTCAACATCATCGGTTGCGTTAATGTCGATACCGCCAACCGAATCAATCAGCGCCTGCATACCGTCGAAGCTGACCTCGGCATAGTGGGAAATCTGAACACCGCACAGCTCGTTGACCGCCTCGACCATGGCCTCGGCGCCGCCAACGGTATGGCAGGCGTTGATCTTCATGGTCTCGCCCTTGTACTCGACCTTGGTGTCGCGCGGAACGGAAATGAGCGTCGCCTGCTTTTGCGTGGGGTCGATGCGTGCCAGGATAATCGAGTCGGCACGATACGTATCCTCGCCCGGACGGCCGTCGGTGCCAAGAAGCAGCACGTAGAACGGATCCTTTGCCTCATCGGTGTCAACCAGAACCCGACGCAGATTGTCGGTAATGACATTAGAATCGCCGAGCTTGCGCATAATGGTGGCAAACCACAGGCCGGCAGCGGTAGTGGCACTCAGCAGCACGCCAAGCACGACAATGAGCGCGACGTGACGAATCGTGTGGCTACGACGACGTTGACGAGCGCGCTCGGAATAGCGAGCCACGTTATCGCGACTGTAGATCTTGGCCTGCGCACCAGTTGAGGGTCTTCGGGCGGTGGTATCCGCGAGGGGCTTTTTATTAAACATAGGCAACCTGTATTAGTAGATGACGGGATCGGGGACGGTAGCATGCTCGACATGCGCGCCGAGCGCCTGCAGCTTTTCGACAAACTGCTCGTAGCCGCGCTTGATGTGATGGATGGCCGAAACCTCGGTCGTCCCGTCGGCGATCAAGCCCGCTACGACGAGGGCCGCTCCGCCACGCAGATCGGGCGAGGTAACCTGTGCACCCGAGAAGCCCTTGACGCCATGAATCATGGCATGATGGCTCTCGATACGAATGTCGGCACCCATGCGCACCAGCTCAGAGGCAAACATAAAGCGATTCTCGAAGATGTTTTCGGTAATAACGGAACTGCCGTCGGCAAGGGCGGAGAGCACCATAATCTGCGCCTGCATGTCGGTCGGGAAACCGGGGAACGGAAGCGTCTGGATGTCGACCGGCTTGATACGCTCGGCACGGTTCACATGGACGCCATCTTCGACGCGCTCGCAGTCGATACCCATGAGCTCCATCTTCTTGAGCACCATGCCCAAGTGAATGGGGCAAAAACCCGTGACGTCGACACCGCGATCGTCGGCCATCAACGCACCGGCAACGATAAAGGTACCGGCCTCGATGCGGTCGCCCACCACGCGATGGGTAACGGGATGGAGCTCTTCCACGCCTTCGATAGTCACGACGGGCGTACCGGCGCCGACAATCTTGGCGCCCATCTCGTTGAGCATGTTAGCGAGATCGACGATCTCGGGCTCGCGGGCGGCATTATCGATAACCGTGGTGCCCTGTGCGCGCACAGAGGCCATGATGAGGTTCTCGGTCGCACCGACGCTGGCGAACTCGAGCGTGACGGTGGTACCACGCAGACCTTGGGGCGCATTAGCGTTGATGTAACCGTGGGCGGTATCGAACTCAACGCCCAGGGCCTCAAGACCAAGAATGTGCATATCGATCTTGCGAGCACCCAGGTTGCAGCCGCCCGGCATGGCAATTTTGGCGCGATGGAAGCGGCCCAGCAGGGGTCCCATGACGGCGGTGGAAGCGCGCATCTTGGCAACGAGCTCGTAGGGGGCCTCCCATGAATCGACCTGAGAGGTATCAATCTCGAGCGTGTGCTCGTCGAGAACATCGATCGTAGCGCCCATGCCTTTGAGCACCTTGCCCATCACGTGGACATCGGAAATATCGGGCACGTTCTGCAGCGTCGTCTTGCCCGGCGCCAGAAGCGTTGCCGCCATGAGTTTGAGCGCGGAGTTCTTGGCGCCCGAAACGGGCACGGAGCCTCCGATGGCGTGGCCACCCTCAACGCGGATAATATCCAAGGTCTACCCTTTCAAAAAGCATGCCCGGGGTGGCTGGGCCATCCCGGGCATGATGTGTTCGCAAATGGTCGAACGCTAAATCGTTTGACTATTGGGCAAGCTTGAGCTTACACCATGCGATTTCATTATAGAGGTAGGCGCGGCGTGCATCATCCTCCGACAAATTACCCAGCTTCTCTTCAAAACCTTGAATATCAGCTTTAAGCTTGTCGGCATCGACGGTCGCCAAATCGCAAGCGCGCTCGGCGAGAACGGTCACGACATCGTCCGCAACCTGGGCATAGCCGCCGGCCACGGCAAACGTGTGGTCGACAGTGCCCATGGCCTTATCGGAAACGCGAACGTAACCGCGGTCGATCGTGCAGATCTCGCTGGAGTGAGCAGGCAGAACGCCAAACTCGCCATCCGTGGACGGAATCGACACAAACGCAGCGTCGCCCTCATAGGCGCAGCTCACGGGGCACACGATGCGGATACGCATAACCTACTTCTCCCCCATCTTGCGGGCGCGCTCGCGCACGTCCTCAATCGTGGAAGCATAGCGGAAAGCCTGCTCAGGCAGGTCATCGGCCTTGCCGTCGACAATCTCGGCGAAAGAGCGGACGGTATCCTCGACGCGGACGTAGACACCGGGGTTGCCGGTGAACTTCTCGGCGACGTGGAAGGACTGCGAGAGGAACTGCTGAATCTTACGGGCACGGTTGACCGTAAGGCGCTGCTCCTCGGACAGCTCGTCCATACCCAGAATGGCGATGATGTCCTGAAGGTCGGAGTACTCCTGCAGGAGCTCCTGGACCTTGACGGCGACACGGTAGTGCTCCTCGCCAACGATCGAGGGATCGAGAGCGTCGGAGGAAGACGCAAGCGGGTCGATAGCCGGGAACAGGCCGAGCGACGAAATGCTACGCGAAAGAACCGTGGTGGCATCGAGGTGCGTAAACGTCGTGGCAGGCGCCGGGTCGGTCAGGTCGTCTGCGGGGACGTAGACAGCCTGGACGGAGGTAATGGAGCCCGTCTTGGTCGAGGTAATGCGCTCCTGGAGGTCGCCCATCTCGGTTGCCAGCGTGGGCTGGTAACCAACGGCGGACGGCATACGGCCCAGCAGTGCGGAAACCTCGGAACCTGCCTGAGAGAAGCGGAAGATGTTGTCGATGAACAGCAGAACGTCCTGGCCGCGATCGCGGAAGTACTCAGCGGTGGTAAGGCCGGCCAGACCGATGCGCAGACGCGCTCCGGGCGGCTCGTTCATCTGACCATAGACCAAGCAGGTCTTGTCGATAACGCCAGACTCGCTCATCTCGAGGAACAGGTCGGTGCCCTCGCGGGTACGCTCGCCGACGCCGGTGAACACCGAGGTGCCGCCGTGCTCCTGGGCGAGGTTGTTGATGAGCTCCTGGATCAGAACGGTCTTGCCGACGCCGGCGCCGCCGAACAGACCTGTCTTGCCGCCGCGGATGTAGGGCTCGAGTAGGTCGACAGCCTTGATGCCGGTCTCGAAGATCTCGGTCTTGGTGGTGAGCTCGTCGAAACGGGGCGCTGCATGGTGGATGGGGTAGAACTCCTCCACCTCGGGCATGGGCTTGCCGTCGACGGGCTTGCCCATGACGTTCCAAATGCGGCCGAGCGTCTTGGGACCAACGGGCATCTTCATGGGCTCACCGGTATCGGTGGCGATGAGGCCGCGCTGCAGGCCGTCGGTCGAGGACATGGCGACCGTGCGGACGACGCCGCCCGGAAGCTGGCTCTCGACCTCGAGGATCGTGCTCAGATGACCGATCGGGGTCTCGGCCTCGACCGTGAGCGCGTTGTAGATCGGGGGCACCGCGCCGTCAAACTTGACGTCGACGACAGGGCCGATGATTCGCACGATGCGACCATCACCGGCAGTCGTCTTCTTGGTGGCTTCCTCGACCGCAAGCTTTACGGTGTTATTAGCCATTACTGTTCCTCCAATGCTGAGGCTCCGCCGACGATCTCGTTAATCTCGGTCGTGATCGAAGCCTGGCGCACGCGACTATACGTGCGGGTAAGGGTCGAGATGATCGCGGTGGCGTTTTCCGTCGCGGAGTGCATGGCCTTGCGGCGTGCACCCTGCTCGGCAGCCGCCGAATCGATCAGGGCCTGGTAGATGACCGTCAGGATATAAGACGGCACAAGCTTGCCGAGAACATGCTCGGGAGAGGGCACGAACTCGAACGTGGACGAGATGCGCTTAGGGGCGTCGGTCTCGTTCTTACGCGGACCGTGGGCCATAGCGATCATCTCGGGGTCGAGCGGCAACAGATGCTCGACGCGAAGCTCCTGATCCACGCGGTTCTTGGCGTGGTGGTAGACAAGCTCGACACGGTCAAGCTCACCGGCACGATACGCATCGCAGATATGAGAGGAGATCATGCGGGCCTGATTGAAATCGGGCTCAGAGGAGTTGCCCTCAAAGTGCATGACAACGTTTGCGCGGTCACGGAAATACGTGGCCGGCTTACGCCCGCACGCGATGATCTCGTATTCGATGCCGTCGTTCGCCCAAGAAGCGGCGAGCTTTTCGGCCGTGCGCTCCACCGTCGTATTGAAACCGCCGGCAAGGCCGCGGTCCGAGGCAATAACGACAATCAGGCCATGCTTGACGCTCTCATGCTTCTGCAGCATGGGATCGGTGCCCGAACAGGAGGCGTCGCCGGCGACCGTCAACATGACGTCGGTCAGCGCCTCCTTATAGGGCTCGGCCTGCTTGGAGCGATCGAGGGCACGACGAATCTTGGCCGTAGAGACCATCTCCATCGTGCGCGTGATCTGCTTGGTCGTGGTAACCGAGGAGATTCGCTTCTTAATGTCGCGAAGGTTGGCCATGGGGCTTAGTTCTCCTCTGATCCAGAAACATCCGAATGGTGCTTGGCCATGAACTGCTGCTTGAAGTCGCCGATGACGCGCAAGAGCTCAGCCTTGGTGTCATCATCGATCTTCTTGGCGCGAACCTTGTCGAGCAGCGAACCAAAGCCATTGTCCATGTACTCGATGAGCTCGGCACGGAAGGGCAGCACGTCGGCGATCTCCAGGTCATCCAGGAAGCCCTCGTTGCCAGCGAACAGCGTAACGATCTGCTCGCCAACCTCAAACGGCTTGTAACGCGGCTGCTTCAGGAGCTCGGTCATGCGAGCACCGTGGGTCAGCTGCTTCTGAGTAGCCTCGTCGAGGTCGGAGCCGAACTGCGTAAAGCCAGCGAGCTCCTGATAGGAAGCGAGGTCCAGACGGAGGTTGCCGGCGACCTGCTTCATGGCCTTGGTCTGCGCATCGCCACCGACGCGGGACACGGAGATACCCACGTCGACTGCCGGGCGCTGACCCTGGAAGAAGAGCTCGGACTGCAGGTAAATCTGACCATCGGTAATGGAAATGACGTTGGTCGGAATGTAGGCCGAGACGTCGCCGTCCTGGGTCTCGATGATCGGCAGTGCCGTCATGGAGCCGTAACCGTTCTTCTTGGACATCTTGACGGCACGCTCGAGCAGACGAGAGTGCAGGTAGAAGATGTCGCCAGGATAGGCCTCGCGTCCGGGCGGACGATGCAGCGTCAGCGACATCTGACGGTAGGCCACAGCCTGCTTGGACAGGTCGTCGTAGATGACGAGCACGTGACCGCCGGGGTTGGTCTCGCTGGCGGGCTTGCCGTCCTCGCCGTTGTACATGAAGAACTCGCCGATAGCGGCACCGGCCATAGGCGCGATGTACTGCATAGGGGCGGAATCGGCAGCAGTGGCCGAAACGATGATGGTGTAGTCGAGCGCACCGTGCTGAGCGAGGGTCTCACGGATGTTGGCAACCGTGGAGGCCTTCTGGCCGATGGCGACATAGATGCAGACCATGCCCTTGCCGCGCTGGTTGAGGATAGCGTCGATGGCGATGGCGGTCTTACCGGTCTTACGGTCGCCGATGATGAGCTCACGCTGACCGCGGCCAATAGGCACCATGGAGTCGATAGCGAGCAGACCGGTCTGAACCGGCTCGCACACCGGGGTACGATCGATGACGCCGGGAGCCTTGAACTCGATGGGGCGACGGTGCGTGGCGACGATGTCGCCCAGGCCGTCGATGGGCTGGCCGAGCGGATTGACGACGCGGCCGAGCATGGCACGGCTCACGGGGATATCCATAATGCGGCCAGTGGTGCGGCACTCGTCGCCTTCCTTGATGGAGTCGACGGCACCAAACAGAACGGCGCCGACCTCGTCACGGTCAAGGTTCTGGGCAAGGCCGAAGACGGTCTCACCGGTATCGGAGCTCTTGAACTCCAGAAGCTCGCCTGCCATGGCGCTCTTAAGGCCGGAGACGCGCGCGATGCCGTCGCCTACCTCGTCGACCGTTGAAACCTCATGCGTATCGACCGTCGCGGAGAGGCTCGTGAGCTGCTCCTGCAGTTTCTTGGCGATATCCTGGGCATTGAGGGTTTCGGACATTAGGCTTCACCTCCGTACGAATTAGCAGAGTTTGCGAGGGTCTCCTGCGCGATGCGCAGCTGCGTCTTGACGGAAATGTCACGACGCTCGCCGCGGGCCTCGAGCACCAGGCCGCCCACGATAGACGGGTCGACCTGCTCGATAAGGAATACCTTGCGGCCGAAGTCCTGCTCGCATTTCTTAGTGATGGTTTGACGCAGCTCGTCGTCGAGCGGGATCGCCGTGGTGACGGTCACGCCCACTACATCCTCGTCTTCCTCGGCAACATACTTAAAGGCAGCTGCCACCTTGGGAAGAAGGTCGAGCTGGTCGCGCTTGGACATGGTGTCGAGCACGGCGATGATCTCAGGGCTGGCAGAAGCCAAGCGCTCGACCATCTCGAGGTCCTCGAACACATGGTTCTCGGCCTTGGCGGCTTCCAAAAGGGAACGCGCGTAGGTCTCGAGCACCTTGTCCTGATAGCGGCTAGTCGGCATTCAGGCTACCTGCTTCCTGGATGTAGCGCTCGATGAGCTTCTTCTGCTCGGCATCGTCCTCGAGTGCCTCGCCCACGATCTTGGTGGCGACGGCAACGGACAGGTCGGCGATGGAGCTCGCGGCACCGGCGTAGATGGACTTGCGCTCGTCCTCGACGGTCGTATGGGCCTTGGCGATGATCTCCTCGGCCTCCTTGTGAGCAGCCTCGATGATACGGGCACGCTCGGACTCGGCGTCCTTACGGGCCTCGAGAACGATGTCGGCAGCCTGACGACGGGCGTCGGTGACGATCGAGTCGGACTCAGCGCGCTTGGCGATAGCCTCCTGCTTGGTCTTCTCGGCCTCGTCGAGGCTCTCCTCGATCTTCTTGCCGCGCTCCTCCATGGTTTTCATGATGCCCGGCAGGGCGACCTTGGCCAGCACGATCCAGATAATCAGGAAGGCGATAAGCGCCGGGATGAACTCCGCCATCTTAGGGATGAGGATGTCCGCACCGGCGGCGCCGTCCTCGGCGAACGCGGAAACCGGCATGAGCAGCGCGGCCGCGGACGCGGAGAGTGCGATCGCGCTCTTCTGGGATGAAAGATTCATACTTGACGCTCCGTGCTATTTAACGATCAGCGCGACAACGAAGCCGATCAGAGCCAGAGCCTCGCCGAAAGCGGAGCCCATGATGAAGACGGTGAACACGCGGCCCTGGACCTCAGGCTGACGGGCCATAGCACCCGTAGCACCCAGAGCAGACAGGCCGATAGCAAGACCAGCGCCGATAACACCGAGACCGTAACCGATAACTCCCACGATTCCTCCTTTGTCGTGCGTGTCTTATTTCACGCAGGATAACCTTTTTATAACTGCCGGGCTCCATGGGTACGGGCACCGGCGGTTTAACGAATTGCCTTACCTTTAAGGCACGAACGGAAGACTACTCCTCCTCCGCGACCTCCTCTGCCTCGGAGACATACACGGCGGTAAGGACCGTGAAGACGTAAGCCTGGATGGCGCCGACCACAAGCTCGATCGCATAGATCAGGATGAGGATGGCAAGCCAGGCCAGCGAAGGCAGGGCGCCGACGGCGTGGGCCGCGGAAACCTGCTGAAGCAGCGGCTGCATGAACATGCTCGCCATGATGGCGAACGAGCCCATGACCACGTGTCCTGCGAACATGTTGCAGAACAGACGGACGGCAAGCGTGATGAGGCGCAGGAAGGTCGAGAAAAGCTCGACGACCCACACGAGCACGTTCATCGGGAAGCTCACGCCCTGCGGGGCGAGGCTCTTGATGTAGCCGATCACGCCGTGAGCCTTGCATCCGTAGTAGATGAAGTACACGAAGGCGAAAATGGCGAGTGCGGCGGTGGAGCCGATTGCGCCGGTGCCGGGCTTCATTCCCGGGATCAGGCCGATCATGTTATTGATCAGGATGAACAGGAAAAGCGAGCACAGGAACGGGAAGTGCTTCTTCCAGTTCTCACCCACGACACCCTTGCCGATATCGTTCTCGACGTACTCGATGATGTACTCGAAACCGTTGACGAAGAAGCCCTTGGGAACCAGGGTCTGCTTCTTCTTGAACACGGCTAGGACGATCAGGAGCACGATCGTGGAGACGATCAGCCAAAACGAGTACTGCGTGATGCCGCAGCTCAGATCGCCCACGACAGGGGTGGAGCTGAACTCGCTGACCAGATGATTAATCTCATCAGGCAGCTTTTCAAAAATTTCCACGACTTACCTTTCGACCTCATGAGGATCTCGCAGCGCCTTGGCGACGCGAACCGCGCAGGCGGCCATAAAGGCCACGAAGCCGATCGCCTCGCCCAGGAGGAACATGCGAAATGCCTCTCCGAACAACACAAACACAACCAAGGTAAAGACAAGCAACGCGATTGCCGAGACCGCGAGACTCACCATACCCTTGAGCATGTCCGCATTCTGCTTATCGTCAAGAACCGGCTTGAGCGTAAAGACAAAGGGAAGGAAGGCAATCGCGCCCGCGATGGCACCTGCAACGATAGCGAGCAGATCGGCTATCTGAAACACTGGCGTCCTCACTTTCCTTTTTTATCGCCTCACAGGACAGTTCCCGCCAAACATTGGTGACTATTGTACGAGCCAATCGCTAAAGTACAACCGAAAAAGCATCGGTTAATACGCACCTGTTCGTTTTCTTAAGACCTTCTTTATGCCGCAGGTACGGTAATACGTTTTTCTCGAACCCCTCAGCGCAAAACGTCCGTCAACAGGAGTGCGCGTGGACGTCTTTTGCTCGCCCGCGCGCACCATTTCTTCGTATTTTCGACGTTAGCCGGTATGGCTCAGAGATTACAGCGTGCCGTAGATGCGGTCGCCGGCGTCGCCGAGGCCGGGAACGATGTAGGCAGCCTCGTTGAGATGGTCGTCGATGGCGCAGGTATAGATATGCACATCAGGATCCTTCTCAGTCAGCGACTTGAGGCCCTCGGGCGCGGCGACGATGCACAGCATGCGGATATCCTTGACACCGCGCTCGCGCAGGTAGCTGATGGCCATCTCGGCCGAACCGCCCGTGGCGAGCATGGGGTCGACGACCAGGCAGATGCGCTGGTCGATATCCTTGGGCATCTTGCAGTAATACTCGTGCGGCTCGTGGGTGACCTCGTCGCGCTCCATGCCGATGTGGCCCACGCGAGCGGAGGGCACCAGGTCGAGGATACCGTCGACCATGCCAAGGCCCGCACGCAGGATGGGCACGATGGCGAGTTTCTTGCCGGCAAGCTGTTTGAACGTGGCGGTAGTGATGGGGGTCTCGACCTCGACGTCTTCCATAGGCAGGTCGCGCATGGCCTCGTAGCCGTCAAAAAGCGCGAGTTCGCGCACGAGCTGACGGAACTGGTTGGTGCCGGTGTTTTTTTCGCGCAGGATCGACAGCTTGTGCTGGACGAGCGGATGATCGACAAGCGTCACACGGGACGCATCGTAGGTGACGGTCATGGGTTGATTGCCCCTTTCGTTGCAGCCGCAAAACGGCCTTGCTGACAAGGCGCGCAGCAATGTTGCCGCCGCACGCCATGCATAAGTTTAGCGGTTTGTTGTATCGAGCAGCCCATCGCAGCCCTACTGTGCGGTGCTGAGCGAGCGCCTGACTGCATCACGCCAGCCCGCAAGGTTTTGCTCGCGGCGCTCGGCGAACATGTGGGGAAGGAAGGTCCTAACGATCTGGGCATTTTGCTCCAGCTCCTCCAGGTCTTCCCAATAGCCGACGGCAAGACCCGCCAAGTACGCGGCACCGATTGCCGTGGTCTCCACCGTCTCGCATTGCAGCACGGGGATATCCAGCAGGTCGGCCTGGAATTGCATGATGAACTCGTTGCGTGAGGCGCCGCCATCGACGGACAGGCGCTCAATCGAAAGTCCCACGTCCTGCTCCATGGCGCGCAGCACGTCATAACTCTGGTAGGCCATGGACTCGCAGGCCGCACGCACAATGGTCGCGCGACTCGAGGCACCGGTCAGGCCGCACACGATACCGCGGGCACGCGGGTCCCACCAGGGAGCGCCCAGGCCAGCGAAGGCGGGGACGAAGTAGCAGCCCTCGTTGTCGTTGATCGAAGCGGCGAGTTGCGCGGACTCGCTCACACTCGAGATGATGCCCATGTTGTTGCGCAGCCAGTTCATGGTTGAGCCGGCGGCAAAGATAGAACCCTCGAGTGCATAGCTGATCTTGCCGTCCGCGGCGATACCGATCGTGGAGACCAGACCGTTCTTGGATTCGACGACCTCGTCGCCGGTGTTCATGAGCATAAAGCAACCCGTGCCATAGGTGTTTTTGGTCTGGCCGGGATGGAAGCAGCAGTGGCCGAACAGCGACGCCTGCTGATCGCCCGCCACGCCCATGATGGGCGGCATGTTGGTCATGATGTCGCTCGCGACGCGGCCGTAGTCGCCCGAGCTCCAACGAACCTCGGGCATCATGGAACGTGGAACGTCAAAGAGCGCCAGCAGGTCGTCGTCCCAATCGAGCGTATGGATATTAAAGAGCGCCGTGCGGCTGGCATTGGTGTAGTCGGTGGCAAAGACCTGACTGCCGGTGAGGTTGTAGATGAGCCAGGTATCGATGGTGCCGAACATGAGGTCGCCCGCCGCCGCGCTCTCACGCGCACCGTCGACGTTGTCGAGGATCCACTGCACCTTGGAAGCCGAGAAATACGGATCGAGCGTGAGTCCCGTGCGGGAGCGCACCAGCTCTTCTGCGCCCCGCTCGACCAGCTCGTCGATCAGAGGTGCGGTGCGACGGCATTGCCACACGATGGCGTTATAGATGGGTTGGCCGCTTATGCGGTCCCACACCACCGTGGTCTCGCGCTGGTTGGAGATACCGATGGCGGCGATGCGGTCAGAATGGATGCCGCTCTTAAACTGGACCTCCATCATCACGCCGATCTGGCTGGCAAGCACCTCCATGGGGTCTTGCTCTATCCAACCGGGACGCGGGAAGCTGGTTTTGACGCTACGACGTGCCTGCGCGACGATGCAGCCGTACTCGTCGACGATGGTCGCAAGTACCGAGGTGGTGCCGCAGTCGAGCGCCATGATGTAGGAACCGCCAAAGTTAAACGAGGCATCTTCCATGCCCAGGCTGCCCAGATTCAACGACATCGCTTACACCTTTCTATTGCATCGGGTCGGACAGGACCCGTTCGATCTCTGATGCGGGAAGTGCGCCTTGGCGCAGGATCTGGAGCCCGCCATGCTGGAACGACACGATGGTCGAGGCGTCGCGACACGGGGTCTCGTCGGCGTCGACGGCAACATCGACCCCCTCCAGGATGCGCTCCTCCACCGTGACAAAACTTGCCGGCGCGGGCGCGCCATGCGTGTTGGCGCTGGTGCAGGCAAGAGGGCTGCCGCAGGCGCGGATGAGCGCTTGCACCACGGGCGAGGCCGAAGCGCGAAGTGCCACCGTGTCGTCGGCGGCGCGCATAAAGGTCGGCACGCAGGGGGCCGCCTTGACCACGATAGTCAGGGCTCCCGGCCAGCATCGTCGCGCGAGTACGCGAGCCTCTTCGGGGATATCCACGCCATAGCGGTCGAGTGCTTCGGCATTATCAACCAGCCAGGCGACCGTTTGGGTGAGCTTGCGCTGCTTGAGGGTAAAGATGCGGCGGTAGCCGGTACCGAGCGCAGGGACCGCGGCGCCATTGACGACAGCCTGCGGATCGCGCGGCCACGATGGGAATTCGCTTGTATCTTGGGGTACGGCGTCCGAGAAGGCGTTGACTGCCACGGCGACACCGTAGACGGTCTCGGTCGGGATCAAGGCCAGGCCGCCGCAGCCGAGCACCTCGGCCGTGCGCTCGACGGCGAGCCGATGCGGCTCGCGCGTTCCCTCGTATACCCGATAGACCGTCTGCATGTGTATGCCAGCCCCTTACGCTCTGGTGAAAGTTTGTTTACTGAGGGGCATTCTCGCACGAAACATTCAGCCTATTTGCCCAGAGCGCATGTTGGTTTGGTGAGCGGCTCTAGTAGTCGGTGAAAGTGAGGGGGTTATTGGACTGCGACGAACTTCTTTGGCCTGCCGGCGTGGCGTCTTTGGGCGGCGTAGCGCTCGATGCTGTCTATCGTTATCATCCGACGGCCGTCGACGAGTTCAACATCGAGTTTTCCGGCTTTGACCAGCGCGGTAATCCGCGGAGCGGAGACTTTGAGGTCCAGCGCTGCATCTTTAAATGTTCGGCACGCCGCTTCCCGAGCGTCCTCGTGGTCGATTTCGACTGAAAGGGCCACGACCTCGGCCGAGCGTTCGTACCCTGCCGGAGTCAAACCGTTGTTGAGGTCGTCGGCCAAAAACGCCATCAGCGCCTCGGTGGCATGGGTAATCGCTTCTTCGCGCGTATCGCCATCGGCAAAGGCGCCGGGAAGCTGCGGGAAGCTGGCGCAGTAACCGTCGTCTTCTTTTATGAGAACGCAGTCATAGGTAAATCGCTGCCTCATTTTGCCTCCAACTACCATCCAGCTTGGCGACGAATACTTGCCCACGTGCCCTTCTTTGGTCGATCACCACCAGAGCCGTTCACGGTGACAACACGATCGCCAGAAACATACTTAGCATGACTACCGACTTGCGCGACCTTCACGAATCCATCGTGCTTGAGTAGGGCAATGATTTCCCGAAAGGTAGGAGGTTGCATGGGCCGACCTCTTTCAGCCGTCCTAATTATAAACTACTTTATAATTTTTGTTAACCAGTTAATAAATATTACTGGCGCTGCTTGGGCTCGGTGACGATGGCTCGGACGATACGGGGACGATCGGTGAGGTCGTGGACGATGCGCACGTCCGACAGACCCGCTTGACGACAGAGCTCGGCCGCGGCATCGAGGGCGCCCTCGTAGAGCTCGCAGGCAAACAGGCCGCCGGCGCGCAGCATGTAAGGCGCCGCATTGAGCAGGCGGCGGAAGATATCGAGGCCGTCGGCGCCGCCCTCGAGCGCCAGGTCGGGCTCAAAGTCCTTGACCTCGTGCGGCAGCGAGCGCATGACGCCAGTCGGGATGTAAGGTGGGTTGGAGACGAGCACATCAAAGGTGCCCCACTCTTCGCGGGGAATGGAACTCACCAGGTTGGTGAGGCTAAAGGCAACCTCATCTGCCGTGAGGCCGAGGGCGTCGCGGTTTTTGGTAGCAAGGTCGATGGCGCGCGGCTCGATATCGGTAGCAGTGCAGGTGACGTGGCCGCGGCGCTCCCAGGCAAGGGAGAGCGAAATGCAGCCCGTGCCGCAGCCGACCTCGAGAACGCGGGCAGTGCAGGGCTCGGTTGGGGCAAGCGCAGCGGCATCCTGAGCTAAAGCCGTCTCCTGGCCGGCACCCTCGATGGCGATGCCGTATTCGTCGAGCTCGGACTCGGCGGCTTCCGCGGCTTCGGCTTCTGCTGCCTGCGCGGCGGCTTCCTCGGCCTCGCGATCGGCCAGTTCCTCGGCATAGGCACGGCTGCCCAGTACGTCGCCGCCTAGCGCCGCCTCATCGGCAGCCGTCAGGTTAGCGGCACGGCGCTCGGCGGTCGCCCGTTCGTCTGCCAGCGCGGCCTCGGCCTTGCGTGCCTCCTCGACCTCATCGTTCCAAGGCAGCTCAACACGCTGACGGGCAGCAGCCTCGGGGCTCAGCACCTCGGCATCCAGATAATTGAGGACTTCCTCGACGAGCATCTCGGTTTCGGGGCGCGGAATGAGCACACCGGGAGCGCACGCGACGTCAATCATGCGAAACTGCGTGCTGCCCGTGATGTATTGCAGCGGCTCGCCCTTAGCGCGGCGGACAACGGCCGCATGCATAGTCTCGAGCTGGGCCGCGTTAAGCGTCTCGTCCATACGCATATATAGGTCAATGCGCGCCAGGCCCGTGGCGGCGCACAGCAGCCACTCGGCAGAAAGACGGGGGTGCTCCTCGCCGCGCTCGGCCAGGTACTCCTTGGTCCACTCGAGACAACGCTTGATGGTCCAAATCTCGTTTGCCATGGGGCCCTCCCCTCTTAAGCGCCGGGCGGCGCGCGAATGTCGGAGCAGATTGTACGCGAGGCCAGCGCTTGGCAAGGGACAATTGAAGGCGATTATCGAGAATCAGCCCAGAATTTTGCTTGGAACCTGCCTGAAATGTTCATTCGCCGACGTCTAAATCTGCATTCGTCAAGCTTTTGGCAAGGTTGCCCAAAACTGACCAATATCTAACCAAGAACTTGCCAAATCACTTGACGCGCGACGCATCAAAAATCGCCCCGCGACTTCTCGGACGATTTTTTGAGCATTATTTTCGATAGCAGATGAATGCCGCTAATTTCTTTGAGCAGGTAGCCGGCTTAATGGCCATCAAAGCCGATTAAATAACATCTCAAAGCAATGTGCCCAACCTAGTCATTTAAGAACGTCCCCAATGACTACATCTAAGGCGCCGCAGGTTGAGCATGCCGCATCCGGAGCAAGGCAACACCGCAGGTAGAGGACGGACAGCGAGCGGGTCGCATTTGAGACAAGGTGACGTGAAACGAAAGGGCGCTGACCTTCTGGTCGCGCCCTTGAAGTTGAACGTCAGATTGTCCAAATGCGGCCCGCGCAGCGTCGGCTGGTCCGCCGTTCGGTAGAACGGCGGAACCTACACAGCCTGTGCCAGCTTCTCGGCTCGCTCGGCGGCAGCGAGCGCCTCGATCACGGTGCCGAGCTGGTCACCCAGAAGGACGCCGTTGTAGGTGGAGTTGAAACCGATGCGGTGATCGGTCACGCGGTCCTGGGGCTGGTTGTAGGTACGGATCTTCTCGGAACGGTTGCCGTGGCCGATCTGGCTCTGGCGCTCGGCACCGAGCTCGGCCTGCTGCTTCTCGAGTTCCATCTCGTACAGACGGGCGCGCAGCATCTGCATGCAGACCTCGCGGTTCTGGATCTGGGAACGCTGCTCCTGCGACTGCACCACGGTGTTGGTGGGCAGGTGGGTGATGCGCACGGCGGAGTAGGTGGTGTTAACGCACTGACCGCCAGGGCCGGAGGCGCAGTAGGTGTCGATGCGCAGGTCGGACTGGTTGATCTGGACGTCAATTTCCTCGGCCTCGGGAAGTACGGCGACGGTAGCCGTGGAGGTCTGAATGCGGCCCTGGGACTCGGTCTTGGGAACGCGCTGGACGCGATGCACGCCGGACTCGAACTTCATGACGGAGTAGACGCGGTCGCCCTCGACCTTGAACTCGATGGACTTAAAGCCGCCGGCCTCGCTGGGGCTGGAATCGAGCACGGTGGTCTTCCAGCCGCGCGATTCGCAGAAGCGCTGGTACATCTTGTACAAGTCGCCGGCGAAGATGGCCGCCTCGTCGCCACCGGCGGCGGAGCGAATCTCGACGATGGTGTTCTTGTCGTCGTTGGGGTCACTCGGGATGAGCATGTACTTGATGTCTTCCTCGAGCTGGGGAAGCTTTTCCTCGTTCTCGGAGATGTCCATCTGGAGCATCTCCTTCTCGTCCGCATCGCTGGTGTCGCGGAGCATCTCCTTGGCGGCCTCGATGTCATCGAGCGCGCCGATGTACTCGCGCGAGGCAGCGATGAGGTCGGACTGGTGTGCGTACTCCTTGTTGAGACGCGTGAACTCCTTGATGTCGGAGGCGACGGCCGGGTCGGAAAGCTTCTTCTCGAGCTCCTCGTAGGCCTTAATGATCTTTTCGAGCTTGTCGCGCATGGCGGGACTCCTTTATGTGCGTGAAGGCGAAAATCGGCAGAGTTGATGGGGCGCGCGGCGCCACTGCGGGGGTAAGCCCAGCTAGAACATGTCGATCTTCAGATACATGCGCATCCCTTCGCGTATGAGGTACATAGTTGCGGTCTAACCCATACATGATAGCGTGCGCAGGCATACCTGCATATAACCCGCACGGAATGCGACAAAGGGTCAGTCTCTTTCCTTGAATACAACTTCATCCGAACGCCTCCCGCATTCATCCGCACATATACGGATAAATTTGGGAATCCGATACCCTGAGGGCCGGATCGGCCGGCCCCGGGAGATCGGAGGACGCCATGTCCGGAAAGGGCGGGAAGGGCGCCGCGAGGGCGGTCCCGAGGACCCACGGCAGGCTCACCGGGTACGAGCGGGACACGGTCCAGAGGATGCTGAAGCGCAGGGTTCGCTCGGCCACTTCCTCGAGAGGTTCAAGGGCGTATCGACCCGCAGGCTCCACAGCTGCCTGATGTGGTTCAGATGGCTGCGCGAGGCCGCACGCGTCGGGGACAGGACGTCGCTCATGCGCGAGCAGCTCGACGACGGGCGCTACGAAAAGATCCGGAAGAAGATGATGGAGCCGGAGTACGAGTTCCATCTGGAGCCGGACGTGCAAACGGCGGGTTAACATAGCCTTTCACCAAAAAGGGCGAGCGGCCGCGCCCTGCGACCACCCGCCCTCAATCAAAGCCCTTCTCGGCCGCCGTAGCTACCGGTTCCGGCGCCGCAGGATAACGCCTGCGGCGATCAGCACCACCGCGCCGCCCGCGATGCCACCCAGGGCCATCGGCGACAAGCTGGTATCGCCCGTATACGGCAGACCCGGCTTCTCCTCCTTCGGCACCGGCGACTTGCTCGGCGGATTGGTGGGCGGCTCCGTCGGCGGGGTGGTCGGCGGCGTGTACGTGTTCTTGAACACCGGCGCCACGGCGCCGTCATAGGTTACCGTCGCCACCAGATGGCCCGCACCGTCGTCCGTCACCGTCACCGTTACCCGGTGCTCGGCCGCGTCGTACGTCACGTTCTTCTGACCGTCGTCCACCTCGGAGATGCTGTAGGCGTACGTTCCGGGCTTGTCGTACGAGATCGCCTCGAAGCCCACCGTGCCGTCCGCCGCGTTCTTTGCGGTCTGCAGCACCTTGCCGTCGGCATCCTTCAGCTGGAAGGAGAACTGCCCTTCCTTCAGGTCCTCGCCGCTCAGCACCTTGGAGGCCCCCAGCTTCACCTCAGTCGCGGCCGGCGCGTAACTGTTGCTGAACGCCACCGCATCCGCAGCCTTGCCGCCCTTGCTGTAGGCAACCTGCGCCTCCAGCGCGTGCGTCTCCGCATTCTCCGTCACCGTCACCGTCGCGGTAAAGACCGTCGTGTCGTAGGTGACGCCGTTCGCCGTCGCCCCTGCCCGCTCGGACACGGTGTAGACGTACGTCCCCACCTTGTCCAGCTGCAGCGGCGCGAAGCCGAACGTGCCGTCGGCGCCGTTCTGCACCGTCTGCACCACGTTACCGTCGGCGTCCTTCAGGTCGAAGGAGAACTCACCCTCGGCCAGGTCGCGGCCGGTCAGGGCCTTCGTTCCGGTAATCGTCGCCGTCGTTGCCGTCGGCGTGTAGGTGTTGGTGAAGGTCAGATCCGCGGCCGTCTTGTTCGCCGTCGCGGTCAGCTGGCCGCTGCCGTCGTCGGTCACGCTCACCGTCACATCCAACACCGCATCGCTGTAAGTGATGGTGCCATCTTGGCCCGCAACCTCCTTCACCTGGTACGTATGCGAACCAGTCGCAGTGTACGAGATGGCCTTGAAGGTAAACGCGATACCCGCGTTCGTGGTCCGGTCAATCTCCTGCCCGGTGGCCGCGTCAATCAGCGCGAACGTGAACTCGCCATCGGCGGGCGTCCGCATGGTGGCCGAATCGGTATTCTCAAGCACCTTGATGCCGGAGATCTGGTAGGAGGTCGCGCCCGGCTGGTAGCTGTTCGCAAACGTCATGGTGTTGGGGGTGACGCCGTTCTCGGTGCCCTTGCTCGGCTTCGCCGTGGAGCTCTCTACCGCCAGCTTGCCGTCGTTGTTGTCCTTCACCACGTAGGTCAGGGTGTACGTCTTGCCGGTGTAGGTCACGCCCGGCACGCCCGGCGCGTCCCCCGTCGGCTGCACCTCGCGGACCGTGTAGGTAAAGGTGCCCGCATGGTCGAAGGTCAGCTTGTCGAAGGCAACCTTGCCGTGCGCATCGTTCTTCTGGGTCTGGATCACCGAGCCGTCAGACCCCACCAGCTCGAAGGCGAAGTCTCCCGCCTTTAGCTGATAGCTGCCGTCGTGCACGTCAACGCTCTTGGTGAGGGCGATCGCGCCGGAGTCCGTCGCCTGTGCCTCATAGGTGTTGGTGAAGCTGGGCTTCGTGACATTCGTGCCGTCGTAGGCGACGCTCGCCTGCAGCGTGCCGGCATTGTCCGCAACCGTCACCACGGCATGGTGCACCGCGGCGTCGTAGGTCACGTAGGCCAGATCACCCTTCCGCTCCACGATGGTGTACTCGTGCGTGCCCGGCTTCGCGTAGGAGAAGGCGTCGAAGTTAACACTTCCGTCCGCGCCGTTGGTCGCGGTCCGGACGGGCTTGGCCCCGGCAATCTGCTCAGCCGTCAGGTTGCCCTCGTACACATCGAAGGTGAACTCGCCGCACTTGGGGACGATCGGCGTGTTGTCGTCCTTCTTCACATAGCTCTTCTGCGCACCGAGGGCCAGGCCGGTCGCGGCCGGCTGGTAGGTGTTGGTGAAGGTATCCGAGCCGGATGCGCTCGTCACGATCGCCTTCGCATTCAGTGCTCCGTTCCCGCCGTCCGTGACCGTCACCGTATAGGTGAGGGGATGGCTGTCATAGACCATGCCCGGCTCCGCGCCCGGCTGCTCCACGATGGTGTAGGTGAAGTCCTTGCTCGCGGCGCCGTCCAAGTCGGAGAGCTGGAACTCGCGCGTGAAGCTGACCTTGCCGTTTGCATCGTTCTTCGCGGTGTCGAGCACGTTGCCGGCAGCGTCCTTCAGGTCGAAGGTGAACTCGCCGTCCGCGGGCTTCGTCGTGTGGTCGAAGCCGTCCGCAACCTTGATGGTCTTGGTCGCCGTCAGGGTTACGGAACCCTTTGCGTCGTAGGTGTTGTTGAAGGTGGGAGCCGTAGCGGCACCGTCATAGGTGACGGTCACCTTCGTCTTGTTGTTGTCGCCCTGGTTCTGCTCTACCTTGACGTGGACCTTGACTTCCTCGGTGTCGTAGGCCACGCCGTCGACGGTCTGGCCGGCTTTCTCCTCCTTGAGCGTGTAGTCGTACTCGCCCAGGTTCAGGTTCTTGACGGCCAGCTCGACCTTGCCGCCCCGGTCGTTGGTGCCCTTGGCGACCTCGTTGCCGGCCTGGTCGTACAGGCCGAAGGTAAACGCGTCGGCCGTCAGGTCCTTGCCCGTGAGGATCTTCGTCGCCTCGACGGTAACGTCCGTCGTCGGCTTCGAGTTGGTGAAGGTCGGAACGTCGGCCTCGCCGTCGTAGGTGGCGGTCGCCTTTAGCTCGCCCTTCTCATCGGAGACCTTGATGTGGACCTTCACGTCCTTCGTGTCGTACACGACGGTCGGGTCGTTGCCGGCAACCTCCTTGATGGTGTAGTCGTGATCGCCCGGCGTGTCGTAGCTGATTGCCTGGAAGGCGACCTTGCCGTCCTTGTCATTCTGGACGGTCTGGATCACGTTGCCATCCTTGTCGAGCAGCTGGAACGTGAAGTCGCCCCCTGCGAGCTCGCCACCCGTGAAGCGCTTCGTCGCCTTGAGCGTTACCGAGGTCTCCTTCGGGTGGTACGTGTTCGTGAAGGTCTTGTCTCCACTCGTTACCTGCGGTGTGGCCGTCAGCGAGCCGGTGCCATCGTCCGCGACCGTCACCTTGTAGATGAGCGCATGGGTGTCGTAGACCATGCCCGGCTCCGTGCCCGGCTTCTCCGCGATGGTGTAGGTGAAGTCCTTGCTCGCAGCGCCGCCCAGGTTGGAGAGCGTGAACTTGCGCGTGAACTTCACCGTGCCATCGGCCTTGTTCGTCGTGGTGCCGAGCACCTTGCCGTCGGCGTCCTTCAGCTCGAACGTGTATTCGCCGCCCTTCAGCTTGGTGTCGTGCGTGAAGCCCGGCGCGACCGCAACGATCTTGGTCGCCGTCAGCTCCACGGATCCCTTTGCGGTGTAGGTGTTCGTGAAGGTGGGGGCATTGGCCTTGTCACCATCGTAGGTAACAGCGGCGTCCAGCTTGCCGGCATTGTCCATGACCTTCACCACGGCATGGTGCACCGTAGCGTCGTAGGTCACGTGGGACAGGTCGCCCTCCTGTTCCGCGACGGTGTATTTGTACTCGCCGGCCTTGGTGTAGTCGATGGCCGGGAAGGTGACGGTGCCGTCCTCGCTGTTCTTGGCGCTCCGGATGGGTTGCTTGCCCTTCAGCTGCTCAGCCGTCAGGTCGCCCTCGTACAGGTCGAAGGTGAACTCGCCGCCCTTGAGCGTGGCCGGCGTGTTGTCGGGCTTCACATAGGCCTTCTTCGCCGTGAGCGCCACCGAGGTCTCGGCGGGCTGGTACTTGTTAGTGAAGGTCGGGGCATCGTTCTTGCCGTCATAGGTGACGGTCGCCTTCGCCTTGTCGCCCTCCGCCTTCACCGAGACGTGAACCTTCACCGCCTTGGTGTCGTAGGTGATAGTCGGATCGGCACCGACGTTCTCCTCCTTGAGTTTGCAGTCGTACTCGCCGATGGTCAGACCGGTGAGGGCAAGATTGATCTTGCCCTCCTTGTCGTTCTGGACGATCTTGACGGGATTACCCGTGGACGTGTCGCCTTGGTACAGGCCGAAGGCGAACGCGCCGTCCGTCAGCGCCTTGCCCGCGAGAACTTTCGTGGCCTCGACGGTAACGTCCGTCGTCGGCTTCACGTTGGTGAAGGTCGGCACGGCCTTATCGCCGCCGTAGGTGACGGTCGCGTCCAGCGTGCCGTTCTTGTTATCGGTAACGCTGACCTTGACCTTCACTTTCTGACCGTCGTAGACGATGGTCTGGTCGTTACCGGTAACTTCCTTGATGGTGTACTCGTAGTCACCTGCCTCGGTGTAGTTGATGGGCTGGAAGGTAATGTTGCCCTTCTCGTCGTTCGTGACGGTCTCAATGGGCGTGCCTTCCGCCTTGTCACCCTTGTACAGAGCGAACGAGAAGTCGTTCCCCGCGAGCGCACCGCCCCTAAAGCGTTTCTTCGCCGCCAAGGTCACGGAACCCTTCGCAGCATAGCTGTTGATAAAGGTGGCGAGGTTCACCTTGCCGTCCTTGACCTCAGCCTTGATGGGCTTGGCCTCAGCGTCACCATCCTTCTTCACCGTCACGCCCGTGACGGTCAGCTTGGCGTCCTTATCCTCGACCCTTACCGTGACGGTATAGGTCGAGGCGTCCATCGTCCAGCCGGCGTTCTGCACGCCGTCCGCTGCGGGATCATCATCAGCGTTGTGCACCTCGGTGAGCGTGAACGTGTACTCGCCCGCCTTGTTGAACGTCATATTCGAGAAGTCGACCGTCTGGCCCTTGTCCTTGATAATCTTGTCCTTCGTGGCCTTGGACTCCGCGTGCGCGTCGCCCGCCAGGTCGTCCGACACACCCAAGTCGCCGGCGGCGATCTTCTGCTGTGTCTCTTCCGTGGCGGTCAGCGTGAACGAGAACGCCTTCTCCGTGCTCTCAACACCGGAGATCTTCTTCGTCACCTGCGGGGTCAGCTCGTCGCTGGCGTCTGACTTGTAACTGTTCTTGAACGGGACGGTAGGCGTAGCGGGCTTTGCATTGCGACTCGAGACCGTCTTCACGTAGTTGGTCGTGGTATCGAGGCCCTTAATCGCCTCGGCCGTCAGCGCATCAACGTTGCCGCCCCCGCCAACAAGCGCCGTCACGCCCGGGCCCTTCGCGATGGTCGTCTCGGTGTAGAGCTGGCCTTTGTTGTCCGGATTCGGCTTCACCGCAATGAGCACGTAGGCGTCACCGGGGTACTCGGTGTCATACGTGTATCCACCAGCGTTGGCGCCATGCGCCTCAGACACCTTGTACACATACACCTTGTTGTAGCTCAGCTGCGTGAAGTTCATCTTCAGCTTACCGGACATCGTGGCGGTCTGCGTATCGTCACCGTCATCCTTGCCCACGGTGTTCTTGAACGACTTATCGGTATCAGCCGGCTCCGGGGCCTTCGTGCCGTTATACGTCATCGCCTCGATGGCGAACGGGAACATGCCATTCTTCAGCGGGGTACCAACCAGAGTCTTGGTCACATCGATGCCCGCGTAGGTACCAGAGGCCGCATAGGTGTTGGTAAACGCGGCAGCACCCGTCACCTGTCGGTCGGCATCCGTCGTCGCCTGCTTGTTGTCGTACGCAACCGACGCGGTCAGCCTACCGGTATGCGTGCCGTTCTCGATATCGGTCACTGTGTACGTCACTGTGGACGTATGGCCGTCATAGCTGATGCCAGTCTTGTCCGCGTCGGTCGGCCTCGTCTCGTTCACTTTGAACGTATACACGCCCGGCTTGGTAAACACAAGGTCGCCCGTGCCGAACGGGGTGGTGCGCATCGCGTCGCCGGGACCTGCGATCTCGACCTTAGTCGTCAAATCGCCAGTCTCATCGGAGTCGGCAGCCTTCTTCTGAGTAACGGCCTTGTTTTTAACCGCTTTCATCGTGGCGTCATCCGCCGGCGTCAGCGTGAAATCGAACTTGTCATCCTGCTCCCACGCACGCCCAGCCAGCGTCTTCTGCACAGTAACCGGTGCCGACGTCGTCTGCGTCACCGTGTAGGTGTTCTTGAACGGGATATATCCACCCGTGTCCGTCAGCTGCGTGCCGTCGGCCTTCCAATACGTGGCCGTGGAGGACAATTGGCCATTGTCGTCGAGCGTGTTTTGCACCATCGCGTAGTACACGGTGGTGTCGTACGTCATGCCGCCCGTTGTCGAAGCATCGGAATTAGCGCGCTCCGTCACCTGATACACGTAGGTGGTGTTCTGGTCGGCAGCGGTGAACGTGATCTGCGGGAAAGCCGCAATGCTGCCACCATCGTTCTCCGCGGTCGTCACGCCATCGGCGGGCATCGGCGCGTCGTTCGCACTGACCGTGTAGCTCAGGTCATTGAACTTGATGGGGGCAGCCCCCACCGCGCTGTTGGCCAGGCCGCCCAGCGCCTTCAGCTCGAAGGTGAACTTGCCCGCGGCAAGCGGATTGTCGCCCGACTCGTCGGTATACGACTTCTGCGCGTTAAATGAGATTGTCTTGGTGTCGGTGCTGAACTTGTTGGTGAACACCGCGACCTTGTTATCGACTGGCACGGCCGGGTCGTGGTGGGCGCCATCATCGTCGTCGTTGCGAGCCATAGTGACAACCGGCTCGGACAGCGTACCCCTGCCCGTGTCGTCCACCTGTACCGTCACCGTGTACCCGGCGCTCGAGTAGCCGAAGCCGGGCAGCCAGGACGAGTCGTGCTCGTCGGGCGTCCGCTCGGCCACCGTATAGGTGTACGTGCCGGGCTTCTTGTACGCAATCCGGCCGAAGCCGAACTCATCACCATTGTTGACGGTCTTGACCACCTGGACGTATCCGGGCACGCCGGATACGTCCTTGTAGCCCCCGGGCATGGGCGTGCCCTTGGCAGCGCGCAGATAGATGTCGAAGCTGTCGGCCTTAGTCCACTTGCGGCCTTGAAGCACCTTCTGCGCCCGAATGCCGGTGAGCGTCACCGAAGACTTTACGCTGTAGGTGTTCGTGAATACCAGCTTGTTGGCTTCGGCCAACGTGCCGTTGGCGTTCTGCTTTGCGATCGTGCCGGAGATGCTGTCGCCCTCGCCGCTCAGGGCGTTGCCGCCCTGCTCGCGCTTGGTCAGCGTGAAGCCGGCCGGCATCTTGTCCGTACCGGTCAGCTCCTGCACCGTGTAGGCGTCGTGCTCGTCGAGACCGTACACGCGGATTGTCTGGCCGTCCGTGATGGTCTGCTTGCGGCCGTTCTCGAGGTCGAACATATCGCCGACCTGCTTCTCGCTTGCGGTCCCCGCGTTCTCAAACACCGCGGCCTTGTACGTCTTCCCCGCCGTCGTGGGCACGGTGAACTTGAAGGTGAACCCCGCGTCCGGTTTTCCCGTCAGGCCCGCTGGCACCACGACCTTCTTCGTCACCTCGAGGCTCGCCTCGCGCTTGTTAGCCACGCGCACGCAGGTGGCGCCCGTGAACAGCGCGTTCAGATTCTTGCCGTCCAGGTCGGCGCGGGCGCCCTTCGCATTAGTGTCACCAAGCACGTCCTGCGTGATGCCCATACGTAGCCAGCCCGTCTCGGTCTTCAGGCGGTAGGGTTCGCCCTCTTTGGTGGGCCCATACTGGTAGACACGTCCATTGGCGCCGTACTTGAGATGTACCTCATCCTCGCCACCCTTGGCGTCATTGTTCCAGGAAAGGTTGTCGTTGCCGTCGAGCGTCCCGTCGGACGTCTGGCGCTGGCCCTTGATCCACGTGAGCGTGCTGTCAATGTCGCCCTCTGCGCCAAACTGGCCCAGGCTCTTCAGGAGCGAGCCCACGCCCACGAACGTCGAAACGCCGTCATCGGGCGTACCAGCATCGGCGTGGACGCCGTAATCGTCCACAATCACCTTGGTGAGCGTGTCGTTAAGCAGGAAGCCCTTGGGCGCCGAGACCTCCTTTAGGAAGTAGGCGCCCTTCACGAGCGGCTTGTTGCCGTCGCTCGTACACGGGAATATGCCCGCCCCTTCGAGCTGGATCGGGTTGCTGACCTGCCCCGTCGTCAAGGTGTCGTAGGGGATCTGGTCGCCGTTGAGCACGACTTTGCCGTTCGCGTCTGTTGTCACCTGACCGTCCGTGTACAAGCCGAACTTCGCGCCGTCTACGGGGTTGCCCTCGGTATCGGTCTTCTGCACGAACAGGCGGTTCTGGATGTTCGTGACGAGCAGGCTCGTGGCGAACTGCCGCTTAAAGTTCACCTGGTCACCGGGGAGGTCATCACTGAACACATGGACCGTGTTGTCCGTATTCGCGTCGGCGATGGAGCTCGCCGTTGTGTAGTAGATGGCCACCGCGTACTCGGCATTCTTGCGGGCATCACCGCTCAGCAAGTAGTAGTACTTGGAGATGTCACCGGGCAGATACGGAATCTCTACCTGGTACTGGCCGCTAGTGTTGAGCGTGAAGGCGTACAGGTCCTTCTTCGCCGCCTCGATGGCGCCGGCCATGCCCTGGGCGCCGGCGAGGGTATACCCCTTCGTCGGGTCGCCCGACACGGCGTGCCAGGCGTTCTTGCTTTTATCGCGCTTGAAAACTACTGCGAACAGGGTGCCGCGCTTCATATCAACAGTATTGCCTGGCTTCATCGAGTCATCGTCCGCCTGGTACACGGTCGACGGCGCGGTGATGGTCTCCTTCGCGCCAGCGAACGCACCGTTCTTCCACACGACGCTGTCCTGGTCCATACCGCCGCGGTTGATGATGACGCCGCCCGCGCCGCCCTTGTCGCTCGTGGGCACATACTCGAACTGCATGCTGCCATCCGTCGCCGTGAGACTCGAGCGGTATCCCTCGGGCACCTTCGTTTCCTTCAGGAGGTAGTACCGGCAACCTAGCTTGTAAAGATCGTCGAAGTTGATGACGCCGTTGTCATCGTCATTCGTGAGCGTCAGTTGTCCATCCGCGTCCGTGGTGCCGGAGCCAAGAAGGTATTTCTGATCAGTGGTCGTGTCAGCGAAGCGCTCGTCTGTCTTGTACAGCGCGAACTGAGCGCCCTCCACCAGACCGCCATCTTGGTCGAACTTGATAATGTCGGACTCGGGAACCGTCACGAGGTTGTACTTGAGCTTCATGTTGGAGTCGGTGGCGCCACGCTCCAAGTAGAAGAACTTGAGCGTGTGGCTGGTGTCGTTAGCGAAGGTGTTGCCAGTGAAGCCCGAAGTGCCCCGCCCCGCTTCCTGGAACTTTCCTAACAGCGTGCCGTTTGGGGAATCGTTAACCTTAATCTCGCCCGTTTGGAAGTCAATGGTCAGCTTAGCACTGGTGTGGATGCCGCCAATGTCGCCCACGAGGACATCGTCAATGAACACCCAGACGTCGTCGTCGCCGGCGAACTCAAAGGTCATGGGATCGCCAGCGTTCGTTTTGCCATCCGTCGGCTGCACGAAGCGCGATGACATGGAGAGGCCGAAATAATGGTTGAGGGGTTTGCCATCGTTATAATTCGAGTCGCCGTTGTTCGACGACGTAATGCCGTTCCGGACGAGGCGGCCGTTCTCCTCCTTGAATACCTTATCGGCCGCATCGAAGGGGAAAACTGACCTCCATTTTGAGAGCCAGCCCCCGCTTGCCCAACGCCGGCGACTTCGTAGACATCAAATGCATTCTTATTGACGTTGTACGCCGCGTAGTTCTTCGAGCTGTCATACTCGTAGTAGCCGCCCTTGGCCTGCAACAGACCCGTCACACCCATATGGGATATCTTGCCCGTCTGGGTGGAAGAATCAAACAGGTAGCCGAGGGATTCTCCGCCCCAGCTGTCGGTGAGTCTCGGGTAACCGCCGGTAAGAACGTTGTTCACGATACCGGAGCGAGGAGAGGAGCTGCCCGTATACCGGTTGAGATCCTCACTGGCTCCCTGATCCTTGAACTTGAAGCGGTGGCCCTTGTTGATGCCGTCGGATCCACTGACCGACAGGTGATCCTCCGAATTCACCCAGTAATCAAACAGGTTGATTGTTGTCCCCGAAGGCGAAATCGTCGGAACCATGTGGTTCGGAAACGGAACCGTATGGTCCGAAACCTTCGCCTCCGCACGGGCCGGCAGGAAGAAACTCGCCGTCAGCGCGATGGCGAGGGCCAGAACAATCGCATATGGCGAGACCGGGCGCAGCCCGCGACGACGGTCATAAGACATGACGGACCACCGCTCGCGCGGCCGATGTCCACCAGGAAGTTCCCTGCTGGGACACCCCCCCCCGATAACATTATTCACGAGTAGAGACGTCGTCTCTCTGAGCTCCTGCATAATTTCCTCCCCAGCCACACGGTGACCTGCCTGGGCACCCCCCCCGGAGGGCCGAGGCAGTCTGACACATGCCCGCAGTCGTTCAAGAAATACCAACCCCAGCATATGCTTCTGAAGTTATTTTAGTCTTTTTATATAACAGTTTTTGTCTCATTGCCGATGAAATCGGCTCAGTCCCTTTGTCACATTCTAAAGCGTATGGATCAGGGCGACGAGGAAGCGGACACCCTGGAGGTAGGCGCGGCGGGTAATGCGCTCGTTGGTGCCGTGGACGCCGCGATCGCACTCGTCATCGTCGACCACAAAGGCCGAGAAGCGAATGCACTCGGAGCAAATGCGCTGGTAGTTGGCAGCGTCGGTCGCGCCGATCACGGTCGAGGGGACAATCGCCAACGGCTCGGATGATCCGTTTTCCTCCGTCCCCTTTGGATCACGGAAATAGCGGGCGGCGATGGAGCGAACCGCCTCGAGTCCCGGTCCGCCGATGCGCGGAGACGGCGAGGGTTCGGAGCTGCCGGGGCCGAGCTCGACCTCGACACGGTCGGCGAGCCCCGCCTCAGCAACGGCGACGCGGCAGCGGGCCACGACATCGGCCACGCTCGTGCCCTCGAGCATACGGAAATTGATATTGGCCCACATATCCTGCGGCATTACGTTGGCGCCGGTGCTGCCACCCTCGACCTGCGTGGGCGCGCAGGTGGTGGTCACGAGCGGATAGAGCTTCTTGCTGGCGAGGCAATCGCGCACGATGGTGTCCTTGTTGGAGGCAATCTCGTCGGCCGTGTAGAGCCCCAACTCGACGAGCTGGGCGGCAAGCAAGTCGGTCACGCGCGTCGGCCACTCGATATCACAGATTGCGGTGATGGCACGGCTGAGCACCTCGAGCGATGTGCCACCGTAGGGGTTGGACGAATGCCCGCCCTCACTCTTCGTCTTGAGCACGATATCGGCATAGCCCTTCTCGGCAAGGTCGGCGTGCATGAGCCAGTCCTCGCCCGCGCTGTACTCGGCAGCCGAAACGATGCGGTAGTCGCCCTCGTCGATCAGGTACTCAAGCTCAATGCCGCGCTCCTCGAGCGCGCGGCCGATGGCGCCTGCGCCGTACTGCGTAGTCTCCTCGTCCTGGCCAAAGGCGAGCAGCAGGGTACGCTTGTGCTCCCAGCCGTGTGCGAGCGCATACTCAACCGCCTCGAGAATGCCTGCGACCTGGTCTTTCATATCGATGGCGCCGCGACCCCAAATGTAGGTGTCGTCCACATGTCCGCTAAAGGGGGTATGCGTCCAGTCAGCCTCGGTGCCGGGTACCACGGGAACCACGTCCATGTGGCCCATGAGCATAATGGGCTTGAGGGCAAGGTCGGAACCGCTAAGCGTCACCAATAGCGAATGGTCGATAAGCTCGACCTTACCCGCCGTAAATACGTGCGGCCAAGCCTGCTGCATATACGCGCGCAGGTCGTCGAACGGCTGCCAGTTCACCGCCTCGGCATACATACTCGAGATGGTCGGAAACGACAGCACGCGGCCCAGGCGCTCGCACGCACCAGCTTCGTCCAAATCGGCAAAATCATCCTCATGCGCAAAGAAGCGCCAAACCTCGGCCATGACATCCTTTCGATTGTGATGACGAGGGCCGCCCCACGGGAGCGGCCCTGTCATGCAAACATTTGCGGTCGGTTACTTGTCCTCGAGATAACGCGAGAGGAACTCGCGGGTGCGCTGGTGTTTGGGGTTGCCAAAGATCTCGGCCGGCGCGGCGTCCTCGAGCACCACGCCCTTATCCATAAAGACCACGCGGTCGGACACGGTTCGGGCAAAGGCCATCTCGTGCGTGACGACGACCATGGTCATGCCGTCGGCCGCGAGCTTGCGCATGACCTCGAGCACCTCGCCCACGATCTCGGGGTCGAGCGCGGAGGTCGGCTCGTCGAACAGCATGATCTGCGGATTCATGCATAGGGCGCGGGCGATGGCCACGCGCTGCTTTTGGCCGCCGGACAGGCGACCCACGGCGGCGTGCGCGAACTTTTCGAGCCCCACACTCGTCAAATGCTCCATCGCGACCTTCTCGGCCTCGGCCTTGCTCATTTTTTTGAGCGTGACGGGCGCAAGCGTGCAGTTGTCGAGCACATCCATGTTGTTGAACAGGTTAAAGCCCTGGAACACCATGCCGATGTCCTCACGCAGCTTGTTAATGTTGCAGCGCTCGGCCGTAAGGTCCTGGCCGTGGAACCAGATATGGCCCGCGTCCGGAGTCTCGAGCAGGTTGAGGCAGCGCAGAAAGGTCGATTTGCCCGAGCCTGAGGCGCCGATAATGGTGACGACCTCGCCGGGGTTAACGGACAGGTCGATGCCCTTGAGCACCTCGAGCGAGCCAAAGCTCTTGCGCAGGCCCTCGACGCGGATGAGCGGCTCATTGGTCTGTGCGGCGGCCGCGGTGCCGGTAGTGGCGGTATCTGCCATGATGATTCTCCTCGTCTTGAGCCTAGTTGGAGCTGGGCAGCGTGACCGGAGCCTCGGCGCCGAGCTTTTTGCCAAAGGCCTCGAGCAGGCGGCTCGCCACGAGCGTCAGGATCAGGTAGACCACGAGCGCCACGCAGTAGACCTCCATCTGGCGGTAGTACACGCCGGCGACGGTGGTGGTGGCGTACATGAGGTCAAACACGCCGATGACCGAGAGCACCGACGAATCCTTGATGTTGATGATGAGCTCGTTGGTGAGCGCCGGAATCGCGTTTTTAATGCCCTGGGGGAACACGACTTTGCGCATAGCTTGCCACTGCGACAGGCCCAGCGAGCGTGCTGCCTCGGCCTGGCCGGGATCGATGGACTCGATGCCGCCGCGCAGGACCTCCATCATGTAGGCGGTGGAGTTGAGCGAGATGGTGACGAGGCCGGCGGTGAAGGTGCTCCAGATCTGGTTGGCCTGGGCGGTCTCGAAGCCCATGCCGCGCAAAACGGTGAAGCCCGCGTAATAGATGAGCAGACCCTGGACCATCATGGGCGTGCCGCGCACGATGGTGGAGTAGACGGTCGCAAAGCCGCGGCCGATACTCTTAAAGAAGCGCACCAGGTCGTTGTCCACGCGATCGAAGGTCTGAATGCGTAGGAACACGAAGAGCAGCGCCAGGAAGAATGCGATGACGGTGCCGAAGGTGGCAAGCGCGATGGTGATCTCGATACCGCGAATGAAGAAGTCCCCGCTCTTGTAGGTCATGTAGACCAGGCTCGACAAAAAGTCGCTGGGGTTGGAATCCGAGACAATGCTCACCTGCACCAGGTCGATAAACGACATGACGCAGCGGTCGATAAAGAAAACTGCCGCGATGGCGACCACGACGTAGCTGCCTAAGCGTGCTCCACGACGGAAACGCTCGGATGCGAACGGCGACTTTTCGCGATAGTCGCTCCAGTGCATAAGCTTGGTGACCAGCGCCGCCGCCGACACGACGAGCCACGCCCACAGGATCGCCCAAAGGCAATCTTGGAACACGCCCGTGGGGGCCAAGAAGCTCAGCGGCGTGGGGTTGCGCTGGCTAAACGCCAGGCCGAGCGCCGCGATAACGCTCGTGCCCAGGTATACATAACGGTGGTCGGCCCTGATAAAGGAGGCCAGGCGATTAATGGTTTTCATGCTGCCTCCCTATGCCGGCTGACGGTCGAGGCACGCGTCCCACATTTGGTCGCGCTCCTCTTGGCTAATGCCCTTGAGTGTCTTGTCGATGAGCTTAAGCAGCTTGTCCGAGCCCTTGCGGCAGCCGACGTTTGCCGTGACCTCCTGCTTAAAGCCCTCGCCCTCGGCAAATTGAATCGGCACGATACCCGGGTTTTGGGCCATATAGCCCTTCTCGTTCTCGGTGTTGTAAGTCACGGCGTCGCAGGTGCCCTGCAGCAGATTCGAAAACACCGTGGGGACCGAGTCGACCGGGTTTTTGTGGACAACGCCCGGGATCTCGTCGATGACGGTATCGAGCATGGTGTCCTTTTGCCCGAGCACCGTAGCGCCGCTAAAGTCGCTGAGCTTGGTCGCGTTTTGGTAGGGGGAACCCTCTTTTACGAACAGGCCAAAGTAGCCAATGAAGTACGGATCGGAAAAGCCGACGGACTCCTCGCGCTCGGGCGTGGCGCTCATGCCGGCAATGATGAGGTCGATCTGGCCGTTGTTGAGCGAATCGATAAGACCCGAGAAGCTCTGTTTGACGGCAACGGGCTCGCCGCCGAGGGCCTTGCAGACGATCTTGGCGATCTGCACGTCGTAACCATCGGCATAGGCGCCCTGCACGTTGTCGATGGGGATAGTGTACTTGCTGGCTTCAGAGACCTGCCAGTTGTACGGGGCGTAGGCCGCCTCCATGCCAATGCGGATCTTATCCTTGCCGATCACGGAATCGGACAGGTCGTCGCGACCGCCGCCCGTCGTGGGCTGAACTACTTCCAGCGTGGAGGGGCGCTGGCAACCGGCAAGTGCGCCGGCGACGACAGAAGCGCTCGCAGCGAGAGCGCTACCCAAAAAGATGCGACGGCTGCATATCGGCTGGGTCTGCGCATCGCACTGTTGGGGAGAATGCATAATCTGCCTTCCCTGTTGAATCGTATGCTGACGACTTAACAGGATATACGCCCGCAACCAGCAGCGCGGCATGTGCGCGAAAAAATAATAGACACGCGGTAGTCATTGGGAACGTCGATGTTTTGGCAATGCCAGCGAGCGCCGCCCAAAGCGAACAAGTTGGCATGAAAAAGGCACGGCATAGACCTTCTGGTCATGCCGTGCCTTTTGAATGACAAATTGTCGCTCTGGGTAGCGCGCAGCGTCGACCGGCCCGCCGTTCGTCAGAACGGCGGAACCTCTAGAGCAGTGTGACGCTAAAGCTACGTTTATCGGTGGCGCCAGGAGCCAAGGTGATGGTGTTGACCTTGTGCTCAAAGACGTCGTCCTCGGTGTCCATGGTGGTGTGACCGGTCCAGGGCTCGAGCGCCACAAACGGAGCGTCGTTGGCGGCAGACCACACGCCAATGTACTTAAAGCCCTCAAAGTCGATCTTGACGCCGTGGCCCGACTTGCGGCCGCGCAGCGTGAGCGTGGAGCCCGGGGTATCGGTGAACATGATGGCGTCGTTATCGAAGCTGCGGTGCGTGATGGGCAGCACGTCCGAGTTATCGGGAGCCTTGTAGCTACCCTCGAACGTCATAAGACCGTCGGGCGTGATGATGGGAGCCTCGTTCGTCCAAGCCTCGGTAAACGCCAGCTCGTAATCCTCGAACGCCTCGTCCTCGGCACCGGGGGCGGGCACGTTAAATGCGGGGTGGCCGCCCACCGAGAACGGCAGGTCCACGTCGCCGGTGTTCGTAACGGCAAAGGTCTGCGTGAGGGTGGCATCGCCGGTCAAGGCATAGGTCATGTTGAGCTTAAAGTGGAACGGGAACGCCTTGAGCGACTCGAGCGTGTCGGTGATCTCGTACGTTACCGAGGAGCCGTCCTCCGAAACCTCGACCAGCTTGTGCTCGACGATGCGCGCGAGGCCGTGGCGCGGCATCTCGCAGGTGCCAGCCGCAGACGTCGCCGTGTTGTTGCGCAGCGAGCCCACAATGGGGAACAGGATGGGCGCATGCTTGCCCCAAAAGGCGGGGTCGCCCTGCCACAGATACTCGTTGCCGTTGAGGGCAAGGCTCGTGAGCTGGGCGCCCATGGAATCGATGGCCGCGGTGAGGCTGCCGCGCTTGATGGTAGTGACGGTAGACATGCTACTTCCTCCAAAAGTAAACAATAGTGTCGAGGGCTATTGTCCCACTCTTGGCGGCGGGACGGGACGGCAGGCGATTATTGAGTAGCCATAGCGGAATGAGCGGCGAGCGCCTACTGGGTATCTACGTAAAGGTCAAACCCGCCCTGTGGCGTGGTGTCGACCGTATCGGGCGCCTGCGAGTTAAAGCTCACGGGAACCATGCGCTTTGAGGCACGGAAGCGCGTGCCGTCGGTGGCGACGGGCGGTTCATCGACGGTGAGCTCGTAGTCGCCGGGCTTAAGTTCGATGCCGTCACCAGCGGAATTGACGTATTGATACTCGTCAATCGTCTGCCCTTTGAGCGTGCGCCCCACGATATGGATGAGCATTTGGCTGTCGCCGCGCGCGGTGTCCCACGTCGCGCCGTCCTTGACCTCGACCGACACATGTACCGAGCGCGTGCGGCCGAGCGATTGCTCGACAGACATCTCGACCCTGGCGGCGTCTTTTCGCTGCTGCTCGACATGGCTCCAGGCGTTTCCAATTACCGAGCATGCGATAACGCCGGCCATGAAGGCGATAAGGATGGGGCCAAGCGGAGAGCGACGTCCTGCATCTTCCTCGCGAGACAGATTGGGGCGACGTGTGGGTGCGGGCGCCTGAGCGCCCTGCGAGGGCACGTCGAGAATACTGAAGGATGCCGTGCTGTCGGGATCGATGGTGTGACGCGGCTGCGGGGTCTTTGCCGGCGAGATCGACATGTCGGCTGGCTCGCCGAGCGTGGCCGTAGCGTCGGCCTTGGCCTCGTCTGCCTCGGCCTGGGCCCAAGCTTGTTCGAAGGTCAGGGGCTCGACGGGATCGAGGGCGGCGTCCGAGTCGGCGGCGACGTCGTTGCCGGTCTCGTCCTCGTCGCTCGACACGCCACGCGGCGTAGGCTCGTCCCACCCCTCGTCCGGAGTCTCACCCTCGCTATACCACCATTCAAAGTTATCGATATCCATACGGGGCGCCCCTTAGGCCTCGCAAATAAACACTCGCTAGTTTTATACCCCCAGACGACACCAAAGCTCACCCGCGCCGGACACAAAAACCGTCACAACATTCGACGCTTTTCCTCGATTTCGAGATTTTCGCCGAATGTTGTGACGGTTTGGGCGACTGGCCGGCAGCGCAATGCGACAAAGGGACTGTCTCTTTGTCACATTCTGTTAGAGTTGCAGGGATTGAATCCCGCTTATTAATGCGACATTGGAGTGACAGCCTTGACCGCCGCAACCACGCCTAAAAGCAAGTCAACCGCCGCCGCGCTTTCACCTGCGCGCACCAATCTTTGCCTGGCGCTGCTCGTGTTGTTAGGTTTTTCGCTCGGCTGCTCGGAGTTCGTGGTCATCGGCATCGAGAGCGACCTGGCGACGGAGCTCGGCATATCGCTTGCCACCGCAGGCCAGCTCATCAGCGTGTTTGCGCTTGTCTACGCCATCGCCACGCCGGTGCTTGCGCTCAGCACGGGACGTTTTCGCCGCTACCAGCTGCTCGTGTGCTACAGCATCGTCTTTGTGCTCGGCAACCTGGTCATGGCGTTGGCGCCCAACTTCCAGGTGCTGTTTATCTCGCGCATCATCCTGGGCTCCGTCTCTGGCGCACTGCTCGCTGTGGGTGTGACGTACATCCCCGAGCTGCTGTCCCCGCAGCAAACTTCGTTTGCCATCTCGGTGGTATATGGTGCGTTTTCCGTGGCAATGGTCTTTGTCACTTCGATCGGCAAGTTTGTGGCCGACACGCTCGATTGGCACGTGGCCATGTACGGCACGCTGACCTTTGCCGTTTTGATCTGCGGAGCGCTCGTGGCGTTTATGCCGCGCGCCGGGCAAACCGACGAGCCTGCCACCTTTCGCGAGCAGGCGGGTCTGCTACGCGAGCCGAGCATCATCACCGGCATGCTCATCTTTTTGTTTGGCGTGGGCTCGGTCTATGTGTTCTACGGCTACGTGACGCCTTATCTTGAGCAGGTGCTGGGCATGGGCACGGTCGAAGCCAGCACCACGCTCATGGCCTACGGCGTGTTCTGCCTGATCTCGAACATCCTGGGCGGGTGGATCGATGCGCGCTTTGGCATGAAGGCGCTGCTTGTGACGTTTGTGCTGCAGGCTGCGGCGTTACTCGGGCTGTTTGCTTTGGGCGGCACCATGCCGCTCGCGCTGGTCTTTGTCTTTAGCTTGGCGCTGCTCATGTACCTGTTCTCGGTGTCGTGCATCACACACTTTATGGATGTGGCACGCAGCCGCCACCCCAAGTCGATGGTACTCGCAAGTTCGGTTGAGCCCATGGCGTTTAACGTCGGCATCTCGTTTGGCACCGCAGTGGGCGGCGCCGTGGTAAGCGGAGTTGGCATTGCATATGTAGGCGCGGTCGGTGCCGTGTTCTCGCTTGTGGCCTGGGCGCTCACGCTGGTGACGATTAAGTTGGCTCGCTGGGAGCGCCGTCGTCAATCTGCACAGCCCCGGATGCAGGCATAGGGGCGAACATAGCCCAAGGTGGCGAGCAACCGGTGAAAACCGTCCCATACGAGTAGTGTTTATCCGCCTGCAAGCTCCAGCAGTGCAATTTCGTGTACTTCAGATACACACTTTTCTACTATTTCGTGTATTCCAAGTACATGAAATCGTACTAAACTATGTATCTGAAGTACACGAAATTGGAAAGGCGGCCCCATGCGCAGATCAATCGAATCCGTTATCGAATCATGGGCGACAAAGGACGCGTCGCGCCCCCTCCTCATCCGTGGTGCGCGACGCGTAGGCAAAACGTACGTTGCCGAGGAAATCGGCAGACGAATCGCCGGCGATGCGTTTGTCAAACTCGACTTTCAGACCGATCTTGAGCTGATCGCTCCGCTGTTCGACTGTCCCACCGACGACGTTAACGCCATCGTGGCGCGAATCTCAGACTATAAACGCACCCCCATTCGCAAAGAAACCGCCTTCATCCTGTTTGACGAGGTGCAGCTCTGCGAACGGGCGCTCAACTCGCTTCGCTTTTTTTCGGGTTCGGGCTGGCGCATATGCGCGACCGGCAGTCAGCTCGGCGTCGCCACGCGCAAGCGCAAGTTGCCTTTTCCCAGCGGCGTTCGTCAAGAGACCATGCATCCTATGTCGTTCGAGGAGTTTCTCTGGGCGCTCGACGAGGAGCAGATGGCCAATGCCATTCGTACCCACGCCGGCACGCTCGAGACCTACGCCGCGCACCAAGCCGCGCTCAGCCTGTTTCATCGATACCAGATCGTGGGCGGCATGCCCGCCGCCGTCAACGCATATCGCAAGACGTTATCCATCGAGGATGCGCGCGTCGAGCAGCGCGAAATCGACGAGACCTATACCGCCGATATGACCGACCCCGAAAACGGGATCAGCGGCGTGGCGGCGCGCAAGGTCTGGCGCTCCATTCCGTCCCAGCTGCTGAGATCGTCCACAAAAAAATTCAAGTACTCCGAGGTCGAACGCGGAGGCCGTCGCGCCAAGCTTATCGAGCCGCTCGACTGGCTCGAAGGCGCCGGCATCATATCGGTCAACAACCTGACCGAAGGCATCGAGCCTCCCCTCGTTCCCTTCGACGACGAAGATGGAAGTTTCTTTAAGGTCTATCTTCTCGATACCGGCCTCATGTTCTACAAACTCGGCATCAACCCGCGGCTCTGGCTCGACCTCAAAGAGGATTCCGCCATAGCGCTATCTTCCGACTTCCGAGGCGCCCTGGCGGAAAACTCGGTCATGCAAGCATTTTCGGGCAATAGCTTGCAGACGTATTACTGGGTGCCGCCGTCGTCTTGGAAGACGACCGGCGAGCTCGATTTTTTACTTCAGACCGACCGTATGGAAATTGTGCCCGTCGAAGTAAAGTCCGCACGTAACGTGCGCGCGAGAACCCTCGGGTCGTTTATGGACAAAGCCCGATCGCCATATGCCTACATTTTGTCCGAGAACAATTTTTCCCGCAGCGAAACCGATGACGGGCGCGAGCTGCGCCACCTCCCCTTGTACGCAGCGGGCTTTATTGGAGCAAACTGCCTCAAGAGCAGTCTGTAAGCCCTGCGCGACCGCCTAGAAAGGAAGCCGCTCATGCAACGCATTCTTTTTATCTGCTATGGAAATATCTGTCGCTCGACGATGGCTGAGTCCGTGTTTACCGAGCTGGTGCGGCGCGCCGGGCGCGCGGGCGAGTTTGTCATTGACTCCGCTGCGACCTCAACTGAGGAGATCGGCAACCCGCCGCATCATGGCACGGTCGCCAAGCTGCGCGAAGTCGGGATTCCCGTCGTTGCGCACCGTGCCCGCCAGGTGCGTCGCGCGGAGTATGGCGACTGGGACCATATTGTCTATATGGATGCTGAGAACGCGCGTGGCCTGCGTCGCATCTTTGGCGACGACCCTGACGGCAAGATTACGCGCTTGCTCGATTGGACTGATCGCCCCGGCGACGTGGCCGATCCCTGGTACACCGGCAATTTCGATGCCACCTACCGCGACGTGATCGCCGGCTGCACCGCCATGCTCGAGCAGCTGTAGGTTCGTGGGCGCACGAACCACGCTCTAAACGGGAGAAAATCCACGCTCATGAATGTGACAAAGGAACTGCCCCTTTGTCACATCCGGGACTGGCCCTAGACCGGCTTGACCTCCAGCTTTATCCCCTCGGCGCAGGAGTCGCCCAAAACATCCGAAAGGGCCCAGGTCGCATATAGCGGCAAATAGAGAACCGCTCCGTTGCGCTCAACGTTGCCTCTCGAGAAAACAATCCCGAGCCTTACGCCATATTCAGCCGTATCAAGCACATGACCGAGCGCAGCGTGCGCGTGGTAATAGGAGCCCGATTTAACCTCGATCGGAACAGCCGTCCCATCCGGTCCATCGACCACAAAGTCCACTTCACCGCGCTTTTTTGTCTGATAGTAGTAAAGCTGGCGATTTTGGGCGGCCAGCTGCTGGGCCACCACGTTTTCGTAAATGCCGCCCAGATTGGGCTCCTTGCTATCAAGATACGCCGCTTGGGCGACTCCAACGGGGTAGCGCGCCATCAACATGCCCGTATCCGATTGATATAGCTTGAACTGCGATGGCCGCGCCGTCTTGAGCAGGGGCGATTTTGGCTCGGTTACGATATCGGCTTTGAGAGCAACGCCGGCATCGACAAGCCATACAAAATCTCGCTGATACTTCTCGTAGTAAGCCTTGGGGTCAATGGAATTGAGCACGAAGCGCTTGTTTTCGCCCTCGAGCATAATAGGGAGCTGATCGTAGATGCTCTGCATCTGAAGGGCTCGCCCGCTTGCATACTTGGAGATATCCCGCCGGTACTGTTCGTTGAGCTCTGACTGTAGCTGACGAACCGAGGCAAGGTCGCCCTGCGTGTCAAGGAAACGCTGCACGACCTCCGGCATTCCGCCGACAACGGTATAGGTCCTGAAGTTTGCCATCATCGCGTCATGAATGTAATCAGGAATGGGCCTCTCGCTGATACACGCGTCACGTATCGTTTGACGAGCCCCCTCGCTCACCCCGATTGCCCAGCAAAACTCCTCAAAATCGAGCGGGAACATCCTAAGCTCGCGAACATACCCCACGGGATAGGACCTGACGCCCTTGAACTGAGTCCCGAGCATTGACCCCGAAAACGCCCAGCGGCACCTCCCGTCCTCAACAAGGAACTTTGCCATCGTCATGATGTCGGGGGCCTCTTGGACCTCATCGATAAACACGAGCGTTTTGCCTGGTGCAATCGACTTTCCCGAAAGAAGCGTCACCCTGCTGATGAAATCATCGGCATTCCGCGCCTCGAGAAGAGCATCTTTTGCCTGGCGGTTTTCCATGAGGTTAAGCTCAATGTAGGTTGCATGGCTGGCTTTGCCAAATGCGCGAATCGAATAGCTTTTGCCGATCTGGCGAGAACCCGTGATGAATAGGGCCTTTTGCTCGGCAGACTTCAGCCAACGCTCCAGCTCTGCCGCTATTTTCCTGCGCAGCATAGGCTCTCCCCTCAGTCTCATCAAATGAAATGCAAAGTTTTATACGCTTGATTATCGATGAAACGCAGAATTTATAGAACTTAAAATCAAATGAAATGCAGAGATTTGAGATTATAAGCAAAAGAAGGGGCACCACCGGCGAATGTGGCAAAGGGGCTGTCCCTTTGCCACATTGCGCTCGACTACTCGTCAACGATCTCGGCAAGCCAGACGTTCAGTGTATCGACCTCGGGGCAGCAGAACTTTGCCGTGCCGGGCTCGTTGCCAGGCACGGTTCCGCCATAGCGCAGGATATCGATATAGGGAAAGCCCACATGGCAGGCCATGGCGCACATCTTGCCGCGGTCTCGGTCGAAGTCAAAAACGTCGCCGGGCTTGTGACCATGGTGGCAGCGGCACGCACCCAGCTGGTCCACGCAGCTCACGCGGATACGCGGACGCTTGCCACGCGGCGCGCCGAGCGGCTTGTTCTCGCCCGCAGGCTTGATGCCGCCCTCGCCAGCATTACTCATGGTCAATCACATCCAGGCAGGCCTCGATGGGCAGGCCGGCGGACTTGTCCTCCTGGTCGGCATTGCGCTCGATAAGCTCAGCCACCACACGCATGGCATCGGCCGTTGCGCGCTGCAGGCTCCAACCGGCCATCACGCGGCCGACGAGCACCGCCGAGAACGTGTCGCCCGTGCCCGGGAAATAGACCGGAATGAGCTCAAAGGGAATCGTAAAGTACTCCCCCGCCACATGGTCGTAACCGATAACCGCGTTCGTGCCATTGACTACGGCGCTCGTAATGACCACAGACTTGGCACCCAGCTCACGCACGGCGTCCACAAGAGCGCGGGCCTCATCGGGCGTAATCTGCTCGGCGATAGGCCTATCGGCAAGCAGGCACGCCTCGGTATAGTTGGGCACCGCGTAGTCTGCGCACTCCAGTAGATGCCGCATAAGGCCAATCGTGGACTCGGGCACGCCGGCGTAGAGCTTACCGTTGTCGCCCATGATGGGGTCGACGAACACCTTGGTGCCCTTTTGCGCGCGGCGGTGACAGAAGTCCGAAATGATACGCGTCTCTTCCTCGGTCACGATAAAGCCGGTCGAGATGGCGTCGAACTCAAAGCCGAGTTCCTCCCAGATAGCGAGGCTTTGGCGCACGTACTCGGTGGTGTCGTGGATGTAGAACTTGGGGTAGTTAAGCGTGTCGGAAACGAGCGCCGTCGGCAGGTTATGGATACGGTAGCCCATGTGCGACAGCACCGGCAGCATGGCGGAAAGCGCGACCTTGCCGTAGCCGCACATATCGTTGATCAGCAGCAGCTGAGTATTCTTCATGAGTGTCCCCCTTGGATCGGGCGCGGCGCAACGGCGCCACAGTGCAACTAAGTGTAGCGCAGGGGACGCTGCGGACGAAAGCTTGCACCGTGGAGGACAGTTTGTTGCGGAAAGGTTTCGGAAACGAGGGGCCCAGCCTGCTTCATTGCGGCTCATTCGCCGCCACTCATTCAGCGCCATTTCAAAACTACACCGGATTACGGGGCTGAACCTGAATGAGTCAACCACACCCTCTATTTTCAAATCATAGCAAGCCTTCTACCTGCACTGATAATTGTCCTTGGGGGAAGCGGGCACTGCGGGGGCGCGTCAACAGCGCGCGATTTCCGCGTCGCAGCGCTACCCTGATGCTGAACGCCGGGACGATGACCCACTGACCTGCTGACGCCTCTTC